>JAJDNH010000226.1 GCA_022340775.1 Acidobacteriota bacterium | reverse complement strand
TCTCGTGTTCATGCCAATGAAAGTCAACCGCCACGAGCTCGAACCGTTCGTCCGCCTCTGCGCCGAGCTCGACGTCGACCAGCTCGTGCTGCGCCCTCTGAACGCATCGGAGGGCGTTGACCTGACCTGGGAGCGGTCAGGGTACCGCTTCGTCTACCACCGGGAGATCCTGCCACTTGACGACCTGATCCGGCTCTCCGGTCGTGCTGACGAGCTGTGCCGCCGGTGGGACGTCCCGCTGTCCAACCAGCTGGACTTCGGACAGGCCACCCGCGACATGTTCGCGGAGCTCTTCGAACGGGGACGGCTCGACGTCGCTGCAGATCCGGACACGCTGCCACGCATGCGGGAGGTGGCCGTCCAACCCCCGCCCGAAGACGGCAGCAAGCCGGAACCACCTTCGGAGGATGATCTCCCAGGGGATACCGACAGCGAGCGCCCAACCCTCGGGGCCGAACGGTGGCCGGTTTGTACAGAGCCGTGGCGCAACCTGTACATCCTCCGCCGCGGCATCATGCCGTGCTGCTACGGCGGCCAGCCACTGGCCGATATGGATGGCTTCCGCGAGGCGTGGAACGGCCCCACACTGCAGGCTATCCGCGCTGAGCTGGCAGAGGGGCGGTTCCACTCCTACTGCCTGCGGACACCGTCCTGCCCGATCGTCCGCAAAGATGAGGGCGCCGGTGGGCTTCCGCTTGCCCAGGCCGCCAGGCGATCGGTCTACCGCCTGTGGCGGCGCCTGAACCGCATCACCGGCGGCGTTCCACGCAAGGTGGTGCGATGGCTCCGTCCCGCGCGCCCGGAGGGTCGCTAGACGCGAGAAGCAAGACGGGAGACGACCCCCTACCAAACTGAACGAAACGGCCGGCCCGAGGGCCGGCCGTGAGGAAGATCTCTCGCAGTTGAGTCAGACAAGCAGCGGCGCGATCACCAGAGCAACGACCGACATCAGCTTGATCAGGATGTTGAGCGAGGGACCGGCCGTGTCCTTGAACGGATCGCCTACCGTGTCGCCGACGACCGCTGCCTTGTGAGGCTCCGAGCCCTTGCCGCCGTAGGCGCCCGCCTCGATGTACTTCTTGGCGTTGTCCCAAGCGCCGCCCGCGTTGGCCATGAAGATCGCCATCAGTACGCCCGACACCGTCACGCCGACCAGCAGACCACCGAGCATGTACTTGTCGTAGAAGCCGAATGCGACCGGGGTCACGACCGCCATGAGGCCGGGGGCGATCATGCGCTTGATGGCGGCCGCCGTCGAGATGTCCACGCATCGCGCGTAGTCGGCCTTCGCCTTGCCTTCCATCAGACCGGGGATTTCCTTGAACTGCCGCCGAACCTCCTCGATCATCTCGAACGCCGCCGCGCCGACCGCCTTCATGGCCATCGAGGAGAACAGGAACGGCAGCATCCCGCCGATGAACAGCCCGGCCATGACCTTGGGACTGGAGACGTCGAGGACGCCGACCTTGGCGGTTGCAGAGAAGGCGGAGAACAAGGCCAGGGCGGTGAGCGCCGCGGATCCGATCGCGAAGCCCTTGCCGATGGCCGCCGTTGTGTTGCCGACCGCGTCGAGCTTGTCGGTGCGCCCGCGCACCTCTTTTGGAAGCTCGCTCATCTCGGCGATGCCGCCCGCGTTGTCGGCGATCGGGCCGTAGGCGTCGACCGCGAGCTGGATGCCAGTGGTCGACAGCATGCCAAGAGCGGCGATGGCGATGCCGTACAGCCCGGAGAAGTGAGCCGAGAGCACGATCGCCAGGGCAATACAGATCAGCGGCAGTGCGGTCGAGCGCATCCCGACCGCCAGGCCGGCGATGATGTTGGTCGCGGGACCGGTGGTCGAGTCCTTGGCAATGCCGCGAGCGGGTCCCTTCGACTCGGCGGTGTAGTACTCGGTGATGAGCCCGATCGCGATGCCCGCCGCCAGGCCGACGATGGTAGCGATGAAGATACCGGTGCTCGTGATCACCTTGCCCATGTGCACCACCGGCTCCGGCACCATCCACTTGAGAATGAACCAGGTCAGGATCGTCATCAGGATGCCGGCGCCGAAGGTCCCCCGGTTCAGGGCCGCCTGCGGGTTGCCGCCTTCCGACGTCTTGACGAAGAAGGTACCGAGGATCGACACGACGATGCCGACCGCAGCCACCATCAAGGGCAGGACGACAAGGTTGAGCGAGCCCATTGCGCCGCCGATGACCATCGAGCCGACAATCGCGCCAACGTACGATTCGAAGAGGTCGGCGCCCATGCCCGCAACGTCGCCGACGTTGTCACCCACGTTGTCCGCGATGGTAGCCGGGTTACGGGGATCGTCCTCGGGAATCCCGGCCTCGACCTTGCCGACGAGATCGGCGCCGACATCGGCCGCCTTGGTGTAGATCCCGCCGCCCACGCGCGCGAACAGGGCGATCGACGACGCCCCGAGCGAGAAGCCCGAGATCACGGGCAGGATGACGTCGTTGAGGTCCGGGATCGTCATCCCGAACGTCCGGGTGTAGATGATGAAGAGAACGCTCAGGCCGAGCACGCCCAAGCCCACGACCGACATCCCCATGACCGAACCGCCGCCGAAGGCGACCTTGAGGCCACCGACCAGGGAGGTCCTGCAGGCGTGCGTCGTCCGGTAGTTCGCCGCCGTGGCCACCGTCATGCCGATGAACCCGGCCAGGGCCGAGCAGCAGGCGCCAACCACGAACGACACCGCCACCAGGCGGTTGTTCCCCTTGTTGGCGAGAATCAACAGAGCCGCAACACAGACAACGAAGATGGCAAGCACCCGGTACTCACGGGCGAGAAACGCCATCGCGCCCTCCCGGATGTGGGCGCCGATCTCCTTCATACGGTCGGTCCCGGCCTCCTGCCGGTTGACCCACGCGGTGCGGTACCAGGCGTACAGCAGCGCCAATACGCCGGCCACAGGGAACAGGTACAGCAGTCGGGTGATCTCCACGGGCCTCCTCCTTAGTCCAACGGTTCGCCTGAATTGGGGGCTTGGTTGAAGCGGTTCATGGCCCGCTGTAGCCCCTCGAAAACGCTGTAAGAAACGGCATCCCCCGCCAGCTTGATCATCCCCTCCGCCACCTCGAGCTCCCCACTCTCGAATGGCGCCAGCACGTATTCAGCCAGATCTGCCCACGGAGCGCTCCCCCGCACTCCGAGGCGCAGCCGTGGAAAGCCGGTCCCGACTTGGTCGACGATGTCCCGGAGACCGTTGTGGGTCCCCGGGCCGCCGGACCGCCGCAGCCGAAGGCGACCCAGCGGCAGGTCGACGTCATCGACCACGACCAGGCACTGAGCGGGGCTTACCTCGAGCCCGCTTAACAGCTCCGCCACAGCTTCCCCCGAGCAGTTCATGTAGGTCCGAGGCTTGGCCAGCCATACCCGCCGTCCGCGGCCGGTGGCGCTGAGCTCGCTCTTGAGCTCGCGGCGCCACTCCCCCGCCCGCAGCAGCTGCGCCACTGCGTCCACAACCCTGAAGCCGACGTTGTGACGGGTGGCCGCGTAGGCATCGCCAGGGTTACCGAGACCCACCACGAGCTCGATAGCCATCGGTTCAGTCGGTTTCCTCCTCGCCTTCCTTGCCCCTGCCGTGGATCACCTCGGGCTCCGCCTGCTCGGTGATCACCAACTCCGGCGAGACCTCCTCCGCCTCTTCCTCCTCGGCGACCTTCGAAATCCGCGGCAGGCCGATTGTCACCACCACGCGGCCCGGGTCATCGAGCAGACGAGCGCTCTCGGGCAGCTGGTCCACGAGCTCGCCGATCGTGACGTGCTGGTCGACCTCGAGGTCGGTGACGTCGAGCTCGATCTTCTCCGGTAGCTCGCGCGGCAGCACCTCCATCGCGATCTCGCGGGTCACGAACTCGAGCAGGCCGCCATGGCGGACTCCGGCACAGTCTCCCGAGAGCTCGATCGGCACCGACACGGTCAGCTTCTGCCCGCGGGTCACGCGGATGAAGTCAATGTGGATGAAACGGCGCGAGATCGGGTCGACCTGGATCTCCTTGATCATCGCCCGGCGCTCCTGCTTGGCGCCCTTCAGCTTGAGCAGGAAGATCGTGTTCTCGCCGGCCTCGTGTTTGAGGAGGTCCTCCACCGCCTTGCGGTCGACACTGATCGAGAACGGCTCTTTCCCGCCGCCGTACACCACTCCCGGCACCTTCCCCTCGCGACGCAGTTTGTGCGCAGCCCCCTTGCCGATGTCCTCGCGGCGCTCGACCGTTATCACCAGATCCTCTGTCGTACTCGTTGTCATCATTCCTCTCCCTTTCGCCGGCTACACGAACAGGCTCGACACCGACGCGCCGTCGTGGATCCTACGGATCGCCTCACCGAGCAGCACCGCTACCGAGAGCTGCTCGATCTCCGGGCACGCCATGGCTGCGTCGCTCAGGGCGAGCGTGTCGGTCACCATCACCTGTTTGAGACCGCTGTTGTTGATTCGTTCGATGGCCGGGCCCGAGAGCACCGGATGAACGCCCGCGGCGCACACCGTGCGCGCACCGCGGTCGGTCAGAGCCTCGGCCGTCTTCACCAGGGTACCGGCGGTGTCGATGATGTCATCGACGATCACGCAGTCCCGTCCCTTCACGTCACCGATGACGTTCATGATCTCGGCCCGGTTCGCCTCCGGCCTCCGCTTGTCCATGATTGCCAGGTCGGCCTTGAGCCGCTTGGCGAACGCTCGCGCGCGCTCGACGCCACCGGCATCGGGTGAGACCACGGTCGGCCGTTCGAAGCCGTGCTTCCTGATTGCTTCGATGAGAACCGGCGCCGCGTAGAGGTGGTCCACCGGAATGTCGAAGAAGCCCTGGATCTGGGACGCGTGCAGGTCCATCGTCAGCAGCCGGCTCGCCCCGGCCACCGTGATCAGGTTGGCCGTCAGCTTTGCCGTGATCGGCACTCTCGGCTTGTCCTTGCGATCCTGGCGGGCGTAGCCGTAGTACGGAATGACCGCCGTGACCCGCGTCGGCGACGAGCGCCGAAACGCGTCCAACATGATCAGCAGCTCCATCAAGGAGCGGTTGGGCGGCCAGCCCGTTGACTGGACGATGAAGACGTCGGTACCGCGGACGTTCTCCTCGATCTGGCAGTAGATCTCGCCGTCGGAGAAGTCCTCGAGCCGAATCCGGCCGGGCTCAATTTGGAGGTACTCGCAGATCGCGCTGCTCAGCGCCGGGTTGTTGCGTCCCGAGAACACGACGAGAGGATGTTCCTTGAGCATCAGCCTCCGCCTCCACCAGTCGACGCCATCCATGATGAGCCGCTCCCCGCCGCCACGGTCAGTGCCGGACGCACCGTGGGACAGCACCCCACATCGTGTCCGGGCACACTCGGACAGAAGCCGATGAAGCTCCCCCCTGAGCTCCAACGGCTTTGCCTCCCTGCCATCCACTCGGCAGGCCGCACCGGTCGACGGGTCCAAAATCTCGATCGGTTCATCATGAGCTCTTCACACTGGCTGGGGCGGCAGGATTCGAACCTGCGAATGCCGGTTCCAAAGACCGGTGGCTTACCGCTTGCCGACGCCCCAAGCGCCGCAGAGTATACATGAATTCCGGCATGCGGAAAGCCGCGCCACCTGCGCTGTTTACCGGCCGTAAAGCCGTTTCCTGCTACTCGTTATCATCCTCCGTCTTGGAGCCCCCGGAGGTCCAGAAATCCTCGGAGAACAGCTTGGTCGTCAAGCGGCTCAGGGATGAGCTCCGCCCCTCCCGCCCGGCGTCGTTGCCGTCGTTCTCCTGTGGCTGAGCCACCACGAGGTTCTCAACCGATGCCTGGAACTCCTCGAGTACACGCGTTTCGATCCGCTCCCGGGTCTGGCTGTTGAGCGGGTGAGCTATGTCTCGCACCTGGCCGTTCCGGCTCCTGCGAGTGGGCATCGAAACGTAGAGCTGCCCTTCGCGCCCCTCCAGCACACGAAGGTCGTTGATGATGAAGCAGTCGTCGATCACGATGCTGGCGAAGGCGCGGACCTTGCCGCCCTTGCTCGGGCTGATGCGCACCTCGGTGATCTCCATACCGTCCCTCCGCTGTGTCGGCGCCACGGCAGCGGGCGCCGTCGCGTTGTCTAGCCTTCCTTGATCTCGAGGCCCGCCCGATGGCGAGACAACGTCTTGCCGACGTGGAGCCGCCAAGGGCCGCGTGCAGCAGCCGCCGCCTCGCGTGCGGCTTCCGGATCCGCGAACAGCGCGAACACCGCCGATCCGGACCCGGTGACCGCCGCGTGCAGTCCGCCGCAGCGGCTCATAGCAGCCATCGCCTCGGCAACCGCCGGCCAGCCGTCAAGCACAACCGGCTGCAGATCGTTGCGTAACCTCGACCACGGCAGGTCCTCCATCCAGCCCGCCGTGAAGGCGTATACATTACTGTCAAAGGTCTTCCAGGTCAACTGGGCGTCCAGAGCGCGGTACACCTCTGCCGTCGGCACCACCGTCCCGGGCAACGCCATGAGGAGGCCGAGCTCACGCACGTCCGGCAGCTCGTACACCTCCTCACCGCGCCCGACCCCGAGCGCCAGCCCGCCGTGGAGGAAGAACGGGACGTCGCTGCCGAGCCCGGCCGCGATCTGTCTGATCCGAGCCCGCCCGAGGCCCAGCCGCCACAGTCGGTCGAGGAGCACGAGCGAGGCCGCGGCATCTGCCGAGCCTCCCCCCAGCCCGCCGCCGACTGGAATCCCCTTGCACAGGCGCAGGCGCGCGCCGGGCCGCGCCCCGACGGCCTCCCACAGGCTGCGCGCCGCCCTCAGGACCAGGTTGTCGGCGCCGGCGTCGACGGCCCCCGACGGCTCGACCTCGAGCTCGAGAACGCCGTCGGGCGCGGCCTCGGCCACGACCTCATCGTAGAGGTCGACACTCTGGAACAGCGTTCGAAGCTCGTGAAAGCCGTCCGCACGCCGGCCGAGCACCTCCAGGTGCAGGTTGATCTTCGCCGGGACCCTGACTCGCAGCTCCGCCATGGGCAGAGTTTCGCACGGTGCCGGGCGGAGCGAAAGGCCCGTTTGGCGATGAGCACCTCCGGCCCGGGGCCAGCAGGCCGATCGACCACCGCGAACCCGCGGCTGGTGCCCCCCGGGATTCAAGGACGCTATCTCAGTTCTGTGTCGCGGACGGCGACGACCACGGGGCTACCTGAGAGCGGTTGGTGGTGGTAGGGTACTGCCACTTGGAGGGGGCGGCTCTGCCGCTACAGAGTGGGGGGGAAGACCATGAGTAGCAGAGGCGGTGGGCTGGACGAGGAGACCCTGGGGTTCGTTCTCGATACCCTGAAGACGGTCAGTGACCGGCGGCTCGGCAAGGACACGAGGCTTCATCTCGACGAGGCCGACGAGTTTCCGGTCGACCTGGTCAACGAAATGCTGGGGCCGGAGCTCGGCCTTCACCTGCTGTTCCTGCCGGAGGAGGTCGGCGGGCTGGGCGGCGGCGCCTTCGACCTGCTTCGCGTCTCAGAGGAGATGGCGCGCGTCGACCTCGGCGTCGCCACGGCGTTCCTGGCCATCGCCCTCGGCGTCGACCCGATCATCGTCGGCGGCACCGACGAGCAGCGCACCCACTGGCTCGGGCGCATCGCCGAGGAGGGGTTGATCGTCGCCTACGGCGTCACCGAGCCGGCGGCAGGCAGCAACGTCGCAGCCCTCCACACCGTCGCCGACCCCATCCAGGCTGACAACGGCGCCGTCCGCGCCTACCGGATCTCGGGCACCAAGCAGTTCATCACCAACGGCGGCGTCGCCCAGCTGTACACGATCCTCGCCCGCACCCCCGGCGGGCCGTCGTTCTTCGTCATCGAGCGCGATACTCCCGGCCTCACGGTGGGCGCCCCGGAGCGCAAGCATGGCATCCGCGCCTCGAACACGACCCAGGTCATCCTCGACGACGTCGAGGTGCCCGCCGCCCAGCTGCTCGGGGAGGCCGAGGGTCAGGGGCTCGAGCAGGCCAACCGGGTCTTCGGCTTCACGCGGCTGATGGTCTCCGCCTTCGGCCTCGGCGCCGGCGAGGAGGCGCTCGCGCGCGCCATCCGCTACGGCCTGGAGCGCGAGCAGTTCGGCGAACCGCTGTATCGCAAGCAGGGCTTCACCCACAAGCTCATCGTCCCCCATGCCGTGCGGCTGGAGGCGGCGCGCGCCTACTGCGAGCACGTGGCCTCCCGTCTCGACGGCGGCGAACCCGGCCTCCAGGTCGAGGGATCGATCGCCAAGTACTTCGCGACCGAGGCCGGCAACGCCGCCGCCGACGCCGCCATCCAGGCCCACGGCGGCTACGGCTACACCCACGAATACGAGGTCGAGAAGATCCGCCGCGACGTCCGCATCACCACCATCTATGAGGGCACCTCGGAGATCCAGCAGAGCATCATCGGCACCCACCGCTGGCGGCAGACGGTGCGCACCAAGGGTGCCTTCTACCGCGAGATGGCTGCAGAGGTCCGTGCCGACGGTGGCGACGAGGCCGCCGCCCTGGCCGCCGAGGCGCTCGGCGAGACGATCCTGGCCGCCCACTCCAAGAAGCTGCCGCGCGAGCAGTGGGTCATGTTCGAGCTCGCCCGTCTCGCCACCGAGGTCGAGACCGCCGCCGCGCTCGCCCGCAAGGCCGTGCGCTCAGACGGCGACAGCGCCGAGTTGCTGGCCGCGTGTGCCCGGCTGCACGCCGGCGCGGCCGCCTACGACGTGGCGACTGCGGGCGAGCGGCTGCTGCGTGCCAGCGGCCTGTTCTCGGACGATGAGCTCAAGGCCCACCGGGCCGCGGTTGGCTTCGACGACCTCCTCGCCGCCTCCGACGGCGCGCTGGCTGTCATGAATACCGTCGCCGACCACCTGGCGAGGTAGCCGGCCCCTAGGGCAGGCCGAAGGCGCGGGTCAGGAACACCGCCATCTGGCTTCTCAGCACCGGGTTGGTCGGGCAGTATCCGGTGGCGCTGCAACCGGACGTGATCCCCTCGTTGAACAGCTGCTCCACCCAGTTGACCGC
>JAJDNH010000012.1 GCA_022340775.1 Acidobacteriota bacterium | reverse complement strand
GCCGTCGCGAACCCGATAGCTGCTGCGACTGTAGTGTGGGCGGCCAACGTCTACTCTCTGCTCTGCGTCACCCTCGGCCTGGCGGCGCTGGAGCTCGCCCTGACCCAGAGTGGCGGTTGGTTGGGGTGGGCGCCGCCGTTGCTTCTCGGGCTCTCGGCGATGGCCAAAGAGGAGGCGCTGGTATTCGTGCCGGCCGTCATCTACGCCACCTGGCTCAGCCGGAGACCTGCCAGGCAACGGGTCCTTTGCGCAGCTGCGGTTGTGGTCGCGGTGACTGCCGCCTTTGCCTGGCGGGAGGCCGTGCTCGGAGGGTTCGGAGGTGTCGCCAAGGTCTCGGCTCTGCTCGCGCCGACGGCGTTGATCGCCGCGCTGGTGGCCGTGGGTGCGGTGGTGGTGTTGTGGTTCTCGTGGTCGAGCAGCTGGTGGCGCCTCGGTCTGATCCTGACCGCTCCGACCGGTGCGCTCTCCGCCCTGATGGCGCTGTCAATCCCGAAAGACCCGCATGGGGTTTACCTGCGCCTGTTCTTCACTCTGGCCGTGAGTGGCTCGATCCTCGTTGGGGCCGGCCTTGCGCGTGCCTCGACACTCTCAGTTTCCGCTCGCACCGCGACCGCAGCAGTTGTAGCCCTCGTCCTCGCCGGCGGGGGTTGGCTGGCCGTCGGCCGGGTCGGCAGATGGCTCCAGGTGACGAGGTCGAGCGAGGCGCTGGTGGAACGAACCTGTCATGTCCTCGAGGCGCGAGGTCTGGGCGCCGCGGGTCCCGTGTGGGTCGAGGGCGCAGGGGATGAAATCTCTCTCGATGCCGCCGTCAAGCTGCGCCACCCGGAGTGGAGCCGGGGGCTGGTGCTGCTCCGTCCTGCGGGCATCAACTTCGTGGTCGTACCTGCCGCCATGTGGCGCCGCGTGGAGGGGTTGCTGGCCCCGTGGAAGGTCCCGGGCAACCCCGGGCGGATCGGCGAATGGCGGCTCGGGGCGGGTTTCGGGAGGCGGTCCCGGTGGCTCGCGGCGAGAGCCGGCTTGGCTCCAGAGGAGGTGATTCGGATTGACGGGGGCGGGCAGTGAGCCCGGTCCGGCCTCGGATCGCGGTGGTTGGCGCGGGCTGCGCGGGAGCGGTCGCTGCGTGGAGGCTGGCACAGGCCGGGCTGGCACCGGTCCTCATCGACAAGGACCTGACGCCCGGTGCCAGTGCGGCGTGCGGCGGCGTCATGCTGCACGCCCTCTACCGGCGGCTCGAGCTGCCGCCGGAGCTTATCGACGGCGAGGTGAACAGCTTGCGCCTGTTCTCAGGGGACCGCTGCGACCGCTTGGAGTTCCGGCGGCCGGTCTTCATCAACTTCGACCGCTGCCGTTTTGACGGTTTTCTGGCTGAACGGGCGGTCGATACAGGTGCCCAGCTGTACTCGGGCTGTCGAGTGACGTCCTGGGACCCGGAAACCGGCGAGCTGAGCTGGGGTCGGGCCGGCGCTACCGAGAGTGAGCTCTTCGACCAGGTGGTGTTCGCCGACGGCGTCAACACTGTGGGGCGGGTGGCCGGGATCGGGATCGACGGCGACACGCCGATGGCCTCTGCGATGTACCGAGAGCTCGTCACCGAGGACGAGCGCAGCCACGAGGTCGATTTCGTGCTCGATCTCGAGGACGAGGACCCGGGCTACTTCTGGGTTTTCCCCAAACATGGCCTGGTGCAGGTCGGGGTGGGGAGGTTCCACGGCGAGCGGCGTGAGCCGCTGCGCCGCTTGCTCGACCGCTTCATCGAGGACCGTGCCGAGCTGAAGGCTCTGGAGTGCGCCCGTACCCGTGGGGGAGGCATACCGTTCGCCGTTGCTCGTCGGCTCGGCAGGCCGGGCGGCCTCGTCATCGGAGACGCTGCGGGTCTCGTCAACCCAATCACCGGTGGGGGGTTGGTGTACGCGGAGGCCAGCGCGGAGATGGCGGCGCGCGCCATTGTCGAAAGTGCAGCCAAGGGATGGGAGCGCGGGTGGGCTGCGGCTCGCTACCGCCGACTGATGGTCCGGTCGGTGCATTACTGGTGGCTGAAGAGTCTGGGCCTCGTGTTCCGCAGGATCCGGCGACAGGTGGCGCTCGGCAAACGGACCGACTTCAAGCGTCTGTTCCTGTTCTACGCGTTCGTCCTGCCGCGTCTGACCCCGGCGGCGAGCTCGATCACGCTCGCCATGCGCGAGCCGCGACCTGTTCGGAGATCGATGCGGAGCTGAGTGGCGGCCGACGAGCCTGAGGGCGGAACGGGCCTGCTGGGGATTGTGTCCCCCAAGACATGCCGGTCTTACTGCGTCCGTTCATGAAGGGCCCGAGCCGGGCGCTGAGATCCTCAGCGGATGCCCTTGCATTCCTTCTCGACGTCGACGTTGTCGCCCAGCATCTGCTTGGCCTGGGGCAGGCCGAGACGGGCGCCCCGGCAGTACCACTTCTTGGCTTCCTGGAGATCCTTGGGGACGCCGTACCCGTTGGCGTAGAGGTTGCCCGCAGCGAACATGGCAGTGGCGTTCCCGTCGGTGGCGGCCTTCTTGTACCACTCCATTGCCTTTGAGTAGTCCTGCTGGACTCCGTCGCCGTTGTCATACATGACGCCGACGGCATACTCGGCCTCGACGACACCCTGGCCGGCTGCCTTGGAGATCAGCTCGAACGCCTTGTTGGCGTCCTTCTCCACACCGAGTCCGGAAACGTAGTGCATGCCAAGCTGATACTGAGCGCGGGCGAACCCCTGGGTAGCGGCCTTCGTGTAGAGCTCGACCGCCTTTGCCTGGTCCTTGGCGACCCCTTGGCCGTTCTCGTACAGCCATCCGAGATCGTACTGCGCGCGGGCCATGCCCTGGTCAGCAGCTTTGCGGAACCAGGCCGCTGCCTCCCCTTTGTCCGCCTCGAGACCGGCCTCACCGTTGGCGTACGCTTTGCCGAGGTCATACTCGGCTTGTACGTACCCGAGCTCGGCCGCCTGCCGGACCTTGGCGAGCGCCTCCGGCGAGTCCAGTTTGAGCCCGCGCGCGGGATTCAACGTTCCGAGCCGGTAGATGGCCTCGAGACTGCCGTTCTTGGCGGATTCTCGCAGCAGCTTGATCGCGTGGCCGCTGTCCTTTTTGACGCCCTGCCCTTCCAGGTACAGCATGGCCAGTGCGTACTGTGCGTCGGGGTGTCCCTGGTCGGCCGCCTTCGTGAACCACGCAACAGCTTCCTCAGGGTTTTTCTCGACCCCCATCCCCTGCATGCAGAGGAGCCCGAGGGCGTATTGGGCAGGCGCCCACCCCTGGGAAGCCGACCGTTTGAGCCAGGTGGACGCCTCCTTCGGGTCCTTTCCGAC
>JAJDNH010000001.1 GCA_022340775.1 Acidobacteriota bacterium | reverse complement strand
CGAGCTGTTCGCCCGTGAACGCTCCCTCCCCTTGCTGCACCTGTTGGCCGCGGTCCCCGAGTCAGAGGTAGGACGGATCGCTGATCTCGGGTGTGGCAGCGGCATGTCCACCCTCGAGTTGGCTCGACGGTGGCCGTCGGCGACGATCTGGGCGGTCGACACCTCGCACGAAATGCTGGACCAGGCGCACCACCAGGCCCTGCTCTCCAATGTCCGTTTCATCGTCGCCGACGTTGCCGCCTGGCGAGCGCCCGAGCCCCTCGACCTGATCGTCTCCAACGCGGTGCTGCATTGGATCGACGACCACCAGCGTCTGCTGGCCCACGTCACGGGTCAGCTTGGTCCGGCCGGGACCCTGGCCTTCCAGGTCCCCAACAACTTCTCGGAGCCATCGCACCGCCTGTTGTACGAGCTGACCGAGGAGACACCGTGGCGCGAGCGCCTGACACCACTGCGGCGAGCTGCGGTTCAAGGGCCACGGTGGTACCAGACTTGCCTGGCCGAACTCGGCTTCGAGAGCATTGTCTGGGAGTCGACCTACTACCATCTTCTGACGGGCGACAACCCGGTCCTGGAGTGGACTCGGGGTGCCACCTTGAGACCCATCCTTGCTGCACTCGATCATGGGCAGGCCGAGCGCTTCGCCTCAGAGTATGCTCGGCGACTCTCCTCTGCCTACCCGCCGGGACCTCGGGGCACAGTGCTCCCGTTTCGCCGGATCTTCGTCGTCGCTCACCGGTCACGTGGCGAAGGCGCAGACACCGGCCTACATTGGAAGGGTATCGACCAAGATGGAGGTGTCCGGTGACGGGCTTTCGCCGTATTCTACTGATCACTGCTCTGGGAATTGGCGCGTGGCTCCTGCTGGGTGGGAGCTGCTGCTGCCACGAAGAGGACGAAGCCGAAATCGTGGGCAACCCCGGGAGCCAGGTCTTTCATCGCCGCGGTTGCCGGTACTTCAGCCTTTCCCTTGACAGCCAGCCTTTCGTCAGTCGTGAGGAAGCTGTCGCAGCGGGCTACCGCCCGTGCGGGGTCTGCAGACCTTAGGAAGCCTCAGCGCGGGTTCTCCTCGACCGCAGCTCGCATGCGCTGCAAGGTGGCCTCGCTGACATGGTGCTCGATGCCTTCAGCGTCCGCCGCGGCAACGTCGAGCGGCACTCCCAACCAACAGAGAAAGGACGTCACGAGCTGGTGACGCCGTCGGCTGCCCTCCGCCAACGAGCGGCCCCGCCTCGTTAGGCGCACCCCTTCCCCGCGCACCCGGTCCACCAGGCCTTCTCGTTCGAGGCGGGCGATGACTCGCACCACCGTCACGTGAGACACCCCGAGGCGGGCCGCGAGCTCCTTCTGGCGAACGCACCCGTCTTCGCCGAGCTCGAGAATCAACTCGGTGTAGTCCTCAGCGGTCTCCTGGGCATGATCTGCCCTCACCCGGGTGAAGGCCCGCCTCTTGGAAGTGGCCTGAGGCCTCTCCTCGATCATTCCTGCACCTCTTGACATCATTGTAGCACATGCTACAATGTAGCTATGGCTACTGCTGAAGGCGTGGCACGATGAACCAGGAGCACCGCTCCCTGGCCGAAGCTCACGGCGCGGTTGAAATCCCGTCCGGCGGCCCTTTCCTGCGCCGGTGGTGGGCGGTGGCCGGACCCGCACTGATGGTTGCCGTGGGCTACATGGACCCGGGAAACTGGGCCACCGACTTGGCCGGGGGCAGCCGCTACAACTACGCCTTGATCTGGGTTCTCCTGATGTCCAACCTGATGGCCATACTTCTGCAGAGCCTGGCCGCGCGTCTCGGTATCGCCAACCGCCGCGACCTTGCCCAGGCGTGTCGAGAGACCTACCCGGCTGTCATTAACATCCCGCTCTATGTGCTCGCCGAGATTGCGATCACCGCCACCGACCTGGCGGAGGTCATCGGCTCCGCCATCGCCTTCCAACTCCTGTTCGGCATCCCGTTGTTGTGGGGCGTCGTCATCACCAGCCTGGACGTACTCCTGCTGCTCGCGCTCTCGAGCTTTGGAATCCGCAAGCTGGAGGCGCTAGTGCTGTCGTTCGTCGGCACGATCGGGATCGCGTTCTTGGTGGAGATTGTCCTGGCCAAACCCGAGTGGCACGGCATCGTCCAGGGCTTTGTCCCGTCAATGCCCGATAGCACTGCGCTCTACATCGCCATCGGCATCCTCGGGGCGACGGTCATGCCACACAACCTCTACCTGCACTCGTCCTTGGTTCAGACGCGGAGAATCGGCCAGTCCACAGACGAACGCAGGCAGGCCGTCAAGCTGAATACGGTCGACTCCGTTATCTCTCTCAACCTCGCCTTCCTGGTCAACGCCGCGATCCTGGTCATGGCAGCTGCAGTCTTCTACCGAACCGGCCATCACGGCGTTGCAGAGATCCAGGACGCTCATCGTCTTCTGGAACCGATCCTCGGCGCAGCGATCGCGCCGATCGCCTTTGCCGTTGCCCTTCTCGCCTCCGGGCAGAGCTCCACGATCACCGGCACCCTGGCGGGGCAGATCGTGATGGAGGGATACCTCAACTTCCGTGTCCGACCCTGGCTGCGACGGCTTATCACCCGCCTGCTGGCAGTAATTCCCGCCGTGCTCACGATCGTCTACTTCGGCGAGAACTCCACCGGCGGCCTCCTGGTCCTGAGCCAGGTCATCCTGTCGCTGCAACTGCCGTTCGCCGTCATCCCCCTCATCCACCTCGTCTCCGACCGCGAGCGTATGGGCGAGCTCTCCATCCGTCCCCTCCTGAAGACACTGGCGTGGCTGGTGGCGGCTATCATTGTGGTGTTGAACGTCAAGCTCGTGGTCGACGAGATCCATGGGTGGCTGCACGAGGCCGGCGACTGGGCCTGGCTGATCAAGATCTCAGCTATCCCTCTGGCGGTTGTGGGCGCCGCCCTGCTGCTGTACGTAACCTTGAAGCCGCTGATCGAGCGACTCCGCGTCGTCACCCGTGTCCCCGCTGCCACCGGCGTCCACACTGCAGCTGCCGAGCCCGAGGTCAGGCTCGCTGCGACACCGGGCTACCGCACGATCGCCGTGGCGCTCGACTTCAGTGGCGGCGAGGAGCGCCTGCTCAACGAAGCCCTGCGCCTCGCGGGAGGAGCCGACACCACCCTGACCCTCCTGCACGTAGTTGAGAGCCCGGTCGCTCGTGCCCTCGGCTCACACGCAGCGGACCTCGAAACCCAGGCCGACACCCATCGCCTGGAGACCCTGTGCACGGCCGTTGCCGAAGCCGGTTACGAGGCCAACTGGCGCCTCGGCCTCGGCGATCCTGTCCGCGAGCTGTCGCGCCTCGTCACTGAAGTCGATGCGGAGGTCTTGTTGCTCGGCGCCCACGGCCATCGCGGGGTTGCAGACATCATCCATGGGACAACAGCCGACGCCCTTCGCCATCGGGTCGCGGCAACGGTGGTGATCGTACCTCTCGGATGAGGCGTGCCTGCGCCACGACTTCTGACGCCTTCTGCCGCACGGGTACTGTACCTGTCCGGTACACATCCTTCTTCGCCTTTGACGCAGCGCCCTCGGCCTGCTAACCTGACGCCGCAAACGGCGGCGTCGGTAGCCGTGCCGCCCATCTCCGGAGATGATGTCATGACTCTGCTCAACGCAATCAAGAATCTCTTCTCACGTTCAACGCCACCGGCCGACCTCAACCTCGGCCGTAACGATCCGTGTTGGTGTGGCAGCGGAAAAAAGTACAAGTACTGCCACTGGCACTCGGATGAGCGTAAGGCCATGGGTACGCGCTCGGCGCCAATTCCCTCCAGCTTCGACATGTTCTAGGAGTTGGAGCGGGCCGTCCGGCCCGTTTGCCTACAGCCTTCGTGCGAGAGCGCGACCGAGCATGCGAAGGCGGTCGTACCAGGGCAGCCTCAAGAAGTTGGTTTTGACGACGCCCTTGGTGAAGTAGGTCGATCTCGAATAGTCGATCGCGACCTCCACCACGACCGGCCTCCCCGTTCGAGCCACCTGCAGCGCGGCCGGTACCACCGCATCGAGCTCGTTGTCCCGGATGATGCGGAAGTACTGACACCCGGTGGCGCGTGCCAGGTCCTCGACGCTGTAGTCCGGCAGCACCGAGCAGGTCTCGCGGTTGAACGGGATCTTCTGGAACTGAGCGATCTGGCTGAGTTTCCCGTCGCGCAGCACACATACCATCGGCGCGGCGCGGTAAGAAGCGGCTGTCAGGAGCTCGAGGCCCGTCATCAGAAACGCGCCATCTCCCGCGAGCGCCACCACATCACGATCCGGGTCGGCGAGCTTGGCCCCGATCGCCGCCGGCACCGAGTATCCCATGCAGGAGTAGTCCACAGGTCCGATAAAGCAGCGTGGGCGGTCAAGCCTGAGATGCTCCATGGCCAGGAAGGTGCCGTTGCCAGAGTCGGTCGCGTACACCGTGTCGGCGCCGCAATGACGTTGCAACGCCGACAGAAAGGCCGACGGCGTGACGCGGTGTCGGCTCACCTGCTTCTCCCACAACGCCCGCACCTGCGTCTGTCCGGCGGCGATATCGGCGGTCAGCGCGCCGTCGTCGGGCCTTGAGCGAAGCAACGGCAGCACAGCCGCGACAAAGGCACGGGCGTCGCTCTCGACGGTGAGTGTGGCCTGGTAGTTGCGGTTGAAGACCTCCGGGTTGATGTCGACGTGGATCAGCCGCGCCGGTGGCGTGAACCCATATGATCCGGTCGCCACCTCACCAAACCGGCAGCCGATTGCGAGCAGCAAATCGCAACGGTCCATCAGCTTGCGGACGAAGGAGGGCGAGGAGGCACCAAACCCGTTCCACAGCCACAGCGGGTGCCGCTCAGGAAACACCCCCTTGCCTTGGATCGTGGTGGTGACCGGGCAGCCCAGGCGCTCGGCGACAGCGACCAGTAGCTCCCCGGCGCCGGCAGCTCCCAGACCGAGGTAAAGGCCGGGCCGCTCGGCTCCGTTGAGCATCTCGGCAGCATGATCAACCAGGTCCAAGTCCGGGGAAGAGGGTGCATCGGGAGGTGCAACGTAGGCGACCTCGGAGACGTCCTGAGCCAGCAGCAGCAGGTTGGCCGGTATCTCGACGGCCACCGGGCCCGGCGTCCCGGCTCGTGCCAGACGGAATGCTTCGCGGAGCCTCGGGTAGATCTGGTCGGCCGTTGCGGCCCGCACCGCCGACTTCGTGACGGGCGCCAACACCGCCAACTGATCGATCGCGTGGAGCTGGTAGGCCCTGCCGGTGTCATTGCGGATGCCGCAGGCAATGACGACCAGCGGTACGTTGTCCATGTACGCTTCCGCGATCCCGGACAGGGCGTGGGTCACGCCGGCACCGGGGACGATGTTGAGTACGCCGACCCCATCCGTGGTTCGTGACAGGCCGTCGGCCATGAAGGACCCCGCCTGCTCGTCGGTGATGAGAATCGGCTGCACCGAGGAGCGCTCAAGGGCATCGTAGAGCTCAATGTTGTGGGTACCGGGAATCCCGAAAGCAAACCGCACACCCTCATCCTCGAGAGCACGAATGATCAGCTGAGCACCGGAAACTCTCATGATGACAACAGCTCCTCGCGACGGTCCCGGATCCGCTCGGCGACCCGGTCCGCCAGCGCCATGACCGTCAGGTAGGGGTTGACCTCAGAGCAACGCGGAAAAAGTGAGGAGTCGGCGACAAAAAGCCACGGGTAGCCGTGCACCTGTCCCCACACATCTGTAACCGACGTCCCGGGATCTGCGCCCATCCGGCACCCGCCCATCAGGTGTGCACTGGAGACCGAGATCTGGCCGGGCCTCACGTTGCGACGGGGAATCAGCTCCTCAAGGCGATCACGCTCTTCGGCTCCGATGAAGAACCGTTCCCCTGCGGGCACGTGAACGCGCCGTGCGCCAGCCGCGAAGAACACCTCGGCTGCCGCGATCATCGACCTGTGAAGCGTGTCGAGCACGCCGCCGGTGAGACGGTAGTCCACCACGGGCTCTCCTCTCTTGTCCACCGTAACCCGGTTGTCCACCCGGGGCGGGTCGATCGCCAGCACCAGGATCTGCTGGTGGCACTGGAACACTTTCATGAGCTGCGAATGCTCCGCCCCGAAGCCAATCAGGTTCTTCGCCGTGGTGAAGGGATAGTACATGCAGGTCTCGAGCAGGAACCCGGCCGACTCGAGGAACTCGTCACAGTAGAAGCTCTTCGGGTGCCCTGCCGTGTTCGAAAGCGGTCGCTCGTGCTCGCCGACCAGGATGAGTGCGGGATGGAGGGTCAGGTAGCGACCGAGGGCGGGTAGGTCGGCGCCGAGGCCCGAACGAAGCAGCAGGGCCGAGCTCTGGACTGCATTGCCCGCGATAATCACCACCTTCGACCGCACGCGGTACTCCCCAGGCGCCCAAGGCGAGGGCTCCCCGAAGCCTGGATCGCGCACGGTCACAAAGCACTCTCCCTCAGCAATCCGCTCCACCTTGGCATTGGTGATGACCTCAACCCCGGCCTGTTCGGCTACCGGCAGCTGAACCCTGTGGGTACCCTGTTTGGCGAGGTTCGGACAGCCCAGGTTGCACACTCCGGCACCCCGGCAACCGTCAACGTTGATCGGAAACTGCTCGACCTTCCAACCGAGGGCTCTGCAGCCCTCGGCGAACAGGCGGTTGTTGTCGTTCTGGAGGTCCGGCGGAAGAGAGTGGACCTTGTTCTCGGCTGCATACTTGGCCGACCGCCTCTCGATGTCGTCCCACTCGAGGCCGGGCACCCCCCAGCGCTCGGCCACTCGACGGGGCATGACTAGGGACGTGCCCGTGTACACCACCGTAGACCCGCCGTAGGCGCGTCCTGCCGCCAGGGTCATGGCCCGGTCCTTGGTCAGCATTCCGCCCGACTCGAAGAACAGGCGGTGCGCCATCTCGACCTCGCGCCCGGTGAACTCATCCTTGCGCAGCCTGGCTCCCCACTCCAAGATCGCGATCCGGACGCCGTCCGCGCACAGTGGCGCGAGCTCTCTCGCTACCGTTCCCCCTCCGGCACCCGACCCGACGATCAGGATGTCGAAGCTCGCGTCAGGCATACAGGGCCTCGTTGCCGTCGACCCGGGGAACATAGCCGATCGACTCCCAGGTCTCAGGCTGACCGTAATAGCCCATGAAGACCATCGTTCTCAGGCCCCAGAAACCCTGCCGCAGGGTTCGGGAGGGACATTTCATGAGCCAGCTGAGGACCCTGTGCTGTCGTTCAGGCGCGAGCCGCTCGAACGACGTCCCCCAGCGCAGTAGCGGGAGCCATCGGATGACCCCGAGGAGGCTCCCGAACTGCCGCCGCACGGCGGGAGACCTGGCTCTCAATGCCTCATCGATGATCTGGAAGAACCTGGTTCTCCCATTCAGGTCGAGAGTCCCGACCTCGGGGACGATCCTCTCAGCCACGGTTGCAAGGAAGCTCGCCCGCTCCTGGGAGAGAGTGTCCATACCACCATTGCAGCAGAGCAGCAGCAATCCTTCAAGGAACAACGGCTCCGCTGACGCAGGCTGTAGCGGTACCGTGACAGGACGGCGCGTCATTCAGGCGCTGTATGCCTGCCAGGCGCCGCCACAGGCGCCGGCGTTGGCTGGCCTGCCGCTCAACCCGCGCCCCGACGGCCCGCAGCAGCTGCGTCCAGATCTCGATGAATGGCACGGTTGATGCTAGCAACAACCCGGGATCGCGGGACAAACGTCCTGCGGAAACAGAAA
This sequence comes from Acidobacteriota bacterium, assembly GCA_022340775.1. Classification (GTDB taxonomy): domain Bacteria; phylum Acidobacteriota; class Thermoanaerobaculia; order Thermoanaerobaculales; family Sulfomarinibacteraceae; genus JAJDNH01. The sequence continues at coordinate 24,892 of JAJDNH010000001.1, read as the reverse complement.
GGAGATCTGCAATGCGTAGGTTCCTGAGTGTTCTCGTGGGCTTGGTTCTGGTCCTTGGAGCGGTGTCGATCGCTCAGGCGGCGCCTGCGGCCACAGTCATGCACGGCAAGGTCACCGCAGTCAATGCCAACGACAACACCTTCACCCTGCAGTGCCGAAACGGCAAGGATCAGCTGTTCAAGCTCGAGAAGACGACGAAGATCACCGACCGCGGCAAGATTGTCGGCGTCGCCGAGCTCAAGGCCGGGACGCCCGTCGCCGTCACCTACACGAAAGCAGCGAACGAAATGACCGCGCAGATGGTGCGCGTCTACCACCATCACATGAGGCACATGCGGAAGGCCAAGCAGAAGTAGAACAACAACGGACCGTAGACGAGAGAGGGCGTCGCCAATCCGACGCCCTCTTCTCTTGTGGTGGTCACTGTGGCTCGTCCCCAACCGGCACCGCCGGCCCATCGACCCACATCACGGTACCTACACCGAGCAAGAAGCGCAGTCCTTCCATGGTCACGTTCGGTACCCACAGTGGTATCCCGGCTGCCTCGGTGGCGCGTGCCAGCCGCTCCACGAGGAGGCCCCCCGGCGTTGCGGGTCGTAGGTCAGCCGCGACCCAGCCGGGAACACGAGCGGCCGCCGCCTCGCCCGTGACCGGAACGTCACCCGTACGGACGATCTCGGGCACCCTCGCCGGCCCTTCCGCGCCACCCTCGAGGCGCCAGCGGCACACCCCGCCCGCCGCCGCCTCAGGTACTGCAAGCCAGCCGTCCGGTGCGGCCTCCTCGGAAGACTTCAGGGACCACCATCCGACCCTTCGGCCACTGGGAATCTCGTAGACGGGTTCGAGAACCTCAGGTCGTTGCGGTTCTCTTCCCGGGCCACCGGGACGACCGCCGCCAACAGCCTCGAAAATCATCATCTCGTTTGCGCTCACAGGAATGACGGTCCACACCAGCTGGCTCCCACCGGGAGCGGCGCCCACGCTTTGACTCTTCAGCCAGGCGGCGGAGGCAGCTTCAACACGCTCTGCGGGGACCAGGAGAGCTGCGCCCACATTCAACAGGTAGGCTGTGTCGAGCGTCCTTCCAACCCTCGCCAGCGCGTGCCGCAGCGCCGTCAGTCCGGACCGGCCCAGCCACAGCTCCTGACCGGCGACCCGCACGACGGCCCACGCCTCCGCAGACCCCCCTACGAGCGCGGCAGCGTCCTCGATCGACAGCATCTCCCCATGTGAGGCCTTTTCAGCATCCGCAGCTGCTTGGAGCGCGGCGGCCATCGCAGACGTTGCCGGCGGCGACCACAGCGCCCCACCGATCCCAGCCCTCACCGCCGCCGCCAAGCCGTGCTCGTTCCGCGCCACGACCACGCCCCGCAGACGTCTCTCGGACGGTTGCTGGAGGAGCTGATGCAACCACTCGTCGTCCGTGCCCTGGACGACGATCACCTCGATGCTCGGTGCGCCAGCCTTCCGGGCGCCCGCCAGCACGTTGGCGAGCGATCGGGCCAGCTCCGGGCCGGGGTCACCGAGAATGAGCGGTGGCGGCTCACCCATCGCGGCGAACCGAGAACCCGACCGGCGCCGTGCCAGGCGGCTCGTCGGCCACCTCGACCCGACTCACGTGCGCCCAGGTCGGTCCGCGCCGCAGCCTCGCCTCCAGCTCCAGCAGATCGTGCGGAGCGGCCTCCGCCAATACCTCGACGCTCCCGTCGTAGCAGTTCCGTACCCAGCCCGCCAGACCGAGATCAGAGGCTGAACGCCACACGAAGGCACGGAAGCCGACGCCCTGGACACGACCATATACGCGATAGCGGCGCGTCCGCCTCTCCTCACTCGCCATCCATTGCCTCAGCGTTGCGGTGAGCGCGACGGCCGACATGGTGAACGACCCAGAACCCAGCGACACCCAACACGACCAACGCGATCGACAACCAGTTGAACTCCCGGTAGAGGAAGTCTCTGACGGCAGACCCGAAGTAGTACAGCAGGACTCCTTCCACCATGAAGCGGAATCCCCTGGAAGCGAGCGAAGCCAGCATGAATACCCGGAAGTTGATCTTGAACGAACCGCCGCCAATCGTGAACACCTTGTAGGGGATCGGCGTGAGGCCCGCGATGCCGGTGGCCCAGGCGTTGTAGCGATCGTAGAGACGCTCGACTGCGGCGACCTTGGTCTGGTTGAACAGGCGGTAGAGAATCGGACGACCACCGTACAGCCCGATCGTGTAGCCGGCCGCACCTCCGAGGACGCTGCCCGCGGTGCACACCAGGCCGTACCAGATGGCGCGTTCGGGGTTCACAACCCCAAGGGTGATCAGGAGGGTGTCGGGGGGCAGGGGAAAGAACGAGGCCTCCGCAAACGCCAGCCCGAACAGCCACCAGCCCGGATGCGGCGAGGCTGCAATAGCTTCGATCCAGGCGAACAGACGCTCCTTCACTCGCTGCTCTCCTCCCAACCGTGACGCCCGATCAATGGTACGAAGCACGCCCCCTGAAGCTCGGACCGACGAACTCGGTCGCCACGCCTTTCGACGACGGTCAGGACCTGCTGCCTCCGCTCACCGATGGGAACCACCAGTCGTCCACCTTCGGCCAGCTGATCCAGCAGAGGCTCGGGCACGCTCGGCGCCCCGGCGGTCACGAGGATCGCCTGGTACGGCGCCTGCGCCCGCCACCCCAGCGTGCCGTCCATCACCTTGATGCTGACGTTCTCGATGCCAAGCGCGTCCAGCCGTCCCTTGGCCTCGCGCGCCAGCGATGCAATCCGCTCGACGCTGAAAACGAACTGGACCAGCCGAGAAAGCACCGCGGCCTGGTAGCCGGAGCCTGTCCCCACCTCGAGCACGCGGGCCTCTGCAGTCAGAGCGGCGGCCTCCGTCATCGCCGCCACGACGCGGGGCTGCGAGATCGTCTGGCCCTCGCCAATGTGAATCGAGACGTCCTCCGAGTAGGCCTGGTGGCGCCACTCCGGAGGAACGAAGTAATGACGAGGAATCTCGGCCATAGCTGACAGTACCCGGTGATCTTGAATCCCGGACTGCCGTAGCGCAGACACCATCTGTTCCCGCCGGTACGAAAAGCCGTCACGCACTCTTCTCTCCGGCCTCGGCCCAGCTGGGCAGGTCCCGCTGTAGCTTCTCCAGGAACCGTCGTTCGGTCATGTCCAGATGCAACGGGGTAACGGAGATCAAACCACCGTGAGCCACCGGGAAGTCAGTCCCGGGCGTTGAGTCCCACTGCGGCTCGCCACCCCCGATCCAGTAGATCTGCCGGCCGCGAGGGTCGTTCTGCTCGATGACACCCTCGGTGTAGCGCCGGCTCCCGAGCCGGGTCAGGCGCACGCCTCGCGGCGGCTCGACCGGAACATTGACGTTGAGAAGCGTGTTCGGTGGCAGACCATGTCGGAGGACCCAATCCGTGAGCTGACGTGCGAACCGGGCCGCCGGGTGAAACGAGAACTCCTCGCCCACCAGCTGCGAGACCGCGATGGCGGGAAAGCCCAGGATCACGCCTTCGAAGGCTGCTGACACGGTTCCGGAGTAGTGTACGTCAACGCCCATGTTGGCACCGAAGTTGATCCCCGAGACCACGATGTCGGGAGGAGCTCCCGCCATCAGCGAGCCTGCTGCCAGCGTGACGCAGTCGGTCGGAGTGCCGTCCACGGAGAAACGGTGCTCTCCGAGCCTTTCGGCACGGAGCGGCCGGTGAAGGGTCAGGGCGTGAGAGACGGCCGACTGCTCCCGGTTCGGGGCTACCACCCAGACCTCTCCGAGCGCTTCGAGTGCATCGGCGAGTACCTGGATGCCTTGTGAGGTGTAGCCGTCATCGTTTGTCACCAGGATGCGCGGGCGCCGTTCCATGGGCGGATTATCCAGGAATCTTTCGCTGAAAGCTACCGCGGGTGCGGTTGCAGGGCCGCGCGAGCTGTGCAAAGATTCACAAGGCATCGTTCGTCACCCTGCCGGGCGCGCCGGTAGAATCGCGGCGAACAGGGAGGTGCTTCACATGCAACGTCAGCTTCTGCTGGGCGACGAAGCCGTCGGCCTGGGTGCGGTTCACGCAGGTCTGAGCGGGGTTTATGGATACCCGGGGACCCCGTCGACCGAGATCTTCGAGTTCGTTGAGAGGTACGCCAAGAAGGTCGGTAACATCCATGCCTTCTGGAGCACCAACGAGAAGGTCGCGTACGAAGAGGCTCTGGGGATGAGCTGGGCCGGCAAGCGGGCTCTGGTCTGCATGAAGCACGTCGGGCTCAACGTGGCCGCCGACGCCTTCATGAACTCGGCCATCACCGGGACCAACGGCGGCCTGGTGGTGGCGGTCGCCGACGACCCCGGGATGCACTCCAGTCAGAACGAACAGGACAGCCGCTACTACGCTCAGTTCGCCCTCATCCCCTGCCTCGAGCCGCACGACCAGCAAGAGTGCTACGACATGATGTTCGACGCCTTCGAGCTGTCCGAAGCGTTGTCGACTCCGGTCATGATCCGGTTGGTGACCCGGATCGCACACAGCCGTTCAGCCGTGGTAACTGTCCCCGAACCCCGTGCACAGAACGACCTCGAGCCGAACCGCGACATCAAGAAGTGGACCCTGCTGCCGAGCAACGCGCGGGTGCAGTACCAGCACCTGACCGAGAAGCAACCCGAGCTCCTGAGGCAAGCTGAGGAGAGCCGCTACAACACCCTCACCCTGGTGGGCAAGAAGGGTGTGATCGTTTGTGGATTGGCCGCCAACTACTTCTATGAGAACGTTGCCGACGACCACGACCTTTCGGTACTCACCCTCCGCCACTACCCGTTGCCTACCGCGAAGATCCGCACTCTCGTCGAACACGTCGATGAGCTGCTGGTTTTGGAGGACGGCTATCCACTGGTCGAAAGCACGATCCGCGGTCTCTTCGGCCTTCAGAACGTGACCGTCAAGGGACGCATGACCGGTGAGCTGCCACGAACCGGAGAGCTCAACCCCGATCTGGTCCGGTCTGCGTTGGGCCTGGCACCGCTGGACACTGCTCGTGAGCCTCAGGAATCCATCGCCGGCCGTCCTCCGTCCCTGTGCACGGGGTGCCCCCACACCGACACATTCAAGGCGCTGAACGAAGCCCTGGACACCTTCGATAACCCACAGGTGTTCTCCGATATTGGCTGCTACACGCTGGCAGCACTGCCTCCGCTGGAGGCCATCCACAGCTGCGTCGCGATGGGCGCCAGCATCGGCATGGCAGCCGGTGCCGCACATGCCGGGTACTCACCCGCCGTCGCCGCTATCGGTGACAGCACCTTCTCCCATGGTGGAATCACGCCGCTGCTCTCAGCGGTGCAACAAGGGGTCAACCTCAACGTCATCGTGGTTGACAACAGCACCGTCGGCATGACCGGCACGCAGCGCTCGATGTCCACCGGACAGACCCTCGATCAGATCGTCCTCGGCACCGGTATCGATCCCGCCCACATGCGGATCATCGAGCCGTTGCCCAAGAACCACGACGCCAACGTCCAGGTCATCCGCGAGGAGCTGAGCTATCAGGGGCCGAGCGTGATCATCGCGCGCCGCGCCTGCCTCGAGGCCATCAAGCGTCACAAGGTGAGCTAGGAGCGGACACGATGCAAGAGAACATCATCCTCGCAGGCGTCGGTGGCCAGGGAATCCTGTCTATCGCCTACGTCGTCGACAACGCCGCACTCGACGCGGGCCTGCAGTTCAAGCAGGCCGAGGTTCATGGGATGTCGCAGCGCGGCGGCGCGGTCCAGTCGCACCTCCGCTACTCGGATCAGCCCATCCACTCGGACCTCATCCCGTTGGGACGGGCCGACATGGTGCTCAGCGTCGAGCCCCTCGAGGTCCTCCGCTACTGGCACTACCTGGCGCCCGACGGCTGGGTCGTCACGAGCGTGACCCCGTACGTGAATATTCCCGACTACCCACCCATCGACGATCTCCTTGAAGAGCTCGCGACCTTCGCCAATCTGGTCCTGGTCGATGCCGGTCAGGTTGCGCGGGCGGCGGGCAACATGCGGGCTCAGAACATGGTCGTTCTAGGGGCCGCATCCAACCAGATCGAGCTCACTGAGGATCAGCTCCTGAAGCACGTCGAAACGCTGTTTCTGAGGAAAGGCGAGAAGGTCGTCGAGGTCAACAGGCGCGCCTTCAGCTTCGGGCGTGCCGTCGGCGGCTTCTACCGGGGGCTCAACGATCGTGGCGTCGGGCCGCTCGAGGCGCTCGCCTTGTGCCGAAGGCTGGATCCAGCATCCATCGATCCAGTTCACGCCGAGGCATGGGCCAGTTTCGCGGCAGCCGAGCCCAACAAGCTGCGTGAGATACTGGCTGGCGACGGTGCGATCGCCTGCGATCAGGTCACCGCTCTGGCGTGATCGCCGCCCGAACGTGAGCGGGCCGGCTCGTTGAGACCGCCGTCCCGCCATCAGTAGCCGGGAGACTCCCGGCGGGGAGACCCTCGATGGCAGCCAGTCCACATCAGGCCATACATCGCATCCTCGAGGCCGCCCACACGGATGGCAGGCGGAACCTGTTCGAGCACGAGTGCTACCGGCTGCTGGCGCAGACCGGGGCCGAGGCGGCGCCGGTCACCCGGCTGATTCAGATCGGCTCGCTGCCGAACCAGGGCGACCTGGACGCCATCCCGGGAGAACGGGTGGTCCTCAAGGTGGTGTCGCCTGACATCACGCACAAGACCGAGGCACATGGCGTTCGCATTGTTGCCAAGGAAATCGGTGCAGTCGAGGCCGCCTTCCAGCTGATGGTACGAGAGGTGCCTGAGGTCTATGCCGCTCACCTGATCTCCCACAGCGGCGACGTACCGTTGGAGCTTGCTGGTCTCGACCGCGGCGCCCTGCAGCGGCGGCTGCAGGAGCGCATGGTTGGCATCCTGCTCTGCCAGTTCGTCCCCGCAGACGCCCAGGGCTTCGCCACCGAGCTCTTCGTCGGCATTCGCGCCACAGCAGAGTTCGGGCCTATCATCTCCGCCGGCCTCGGGGGCGTCGAGATGGAGATCCTGGCCCGCGCCTCTCGTCCGGGTGCTGCGGTGGCGATCGCCCCCACGGGTCTCGTCGATGGCCGCCAGTTCTTCGATCTGTTCCGTCAGACGCTGTCCTACCAGCGGCTCGCCGGTGAGATGCGAGGTGCTCGCCGACAGGTCGCGGATGACCTCCTGGTCGAATGTTTCCAGGCCTTCATCGATCTGGCCAACCGCTTCTCCAGCGTCGACCCGGAGGCCCGGTTTCACATTACCGAATTGGAGGTCAACCCGTTTGTCGTCTCCGGCGGGCATCTGGCGCCGGTGGACGGGTTGTGCTCCTTCCAGCCCGCTCAGGGCAGCGCCGGCCAGCGACCACTGACCAAGATTGGCGCTCTACTGCGTCCGCGCTCTGCGGCTGTGATCGGCGTCTCCGCCTCGAGCATGAACATGGGCAGGATCATCCTCAACAACATCGTGGGCGGTGGTTTTCCTCCCGATCGTGCCTATGTCGTGCGCCCCGGCAGCGAGTCGATCGACGGGGTTCGGTGCGTCGATTCGATCGCCACGCTGCCGGAAAAGGTGGATCTGCTCGTGGTTGCCGTGGGAGCCTCCCAGGTTCCCGAAGTTGTCGCGGAAGTCCTCGATCACGACCGTGCGAACGCAGTGATCCTGATCCCGGGCGGCCTGGGCGAAAAGGAAGGCAGCCAGGAGCTGGAACGAGAGCTGAAGCGCCGTATCCAGGAGGCGCACGCCACCGGGGACGGAGGACCGGTGTTTCTGGGCGGCAACTCACTCGGAGTCATCTCACACCCGGGGAGCTACGACACCATGTTCATCCCGGACAGCAAGCTCCCAAAGTCGTCAGGCGACCATGCCCGTTCGACGTGCTTCCTGTCACAGTCCGGTGCCTTCATTATCACCAACCTGAGCCGTATGCCGTGGTTCGATCCGGCCTATGCCCTCTCCATCGGCAACCAGATTGACCTGACCGCCGGCGACCTGCTCAGCTACCTCAAGAATGACACGGATATCGAGGTGGTTGCCGTGTACATGGAAGGCTTCAGGCCCGGCGACGGGCTTGCATTTGCTCGCGCCGTCAAGCAGGCCGTGGCGCTGGGCAAGGACGTCGTGTTCTACAAGGCCGGCCGCACCTCCGAGGGCCGCTCGGCCACCGCCGGGCATACAGCGAGCGTTGCCGGTGACTACGCGGTCTGTGAGGCTGCCCTGACCCAGGCCGGCGCCCTCGTGGCGGACGACTTCGAGGAGTTCACTGACCTCCTGAAGCTCTGTGTCAGCCTGCGCGGAAAGACCGTCGCGGGCAACCGTCTGGCGGCCATTTCCAACGCCGGCTTCGAAGCGGTCGGCATGGCCGACTCGATCAAGAACGACGGCCGCGAGCTCGTGCTGGCCTCCTTGTCCCCAGCGGCCGACGAGGCACTCCGCGGTGCTCTCGCCGGCTTCCGTCTCGATGGCTTGGTCGATGTCAAGAACCCGCTCGACCTGACACCCATGGCTACCGACGAAGCCTACGCGTCCGTCGTTGGCACCGTTCTGGAAGACAATGCAGTCGACCTGGTGGCAGTTGGGATCGTGCCACTGACTCCCGCACTGCAGACGCTCCCGGCCAGCGAGGCTTGGAAGGAATCGATTGGTGACGAGCGCTCCATCGCGCGACTGCTGCCCACGGTAGCCTCGGCGCACCCCAAACCGCTATTGGCGATCGTCGATTCAGGTGAGCTGTTTGATCCTCTTGCCACAGAGCTGGAGCGCGGAGGGCTCGCGGTGTTCCGGGCCGCTGATCGGGCGGTCCGGGCGCTGTGCAAGCTGGTCGACGTCAAACTGAAGAGGAGCATGTCCATGAAGAGGCTGCCGGAGGGATCCGAACGATGAAGTCGCATACCGAGTACCTGACCATGAAGGTTCCGGCCAGGATGGACCTGATCAACATCACGCCCCGCGTCCAGCAGGCCGTCCGGGAGTCCGGCGTCCGCGAAGGGCTGTGCCTGGTCAACGCGATGCACATCACAGCCAGTGTCTTCATCAATGATGACGAGCCGGGCCTGCACGAGGACTTCAAGCAGTGGCTGGAAAAGCTGGCGCCGTTCGACGCATCACCATCCGCATACCGCCACAACCGGACCGGCGAGGACAACGGCGACGCCCACCATAAGCGGCAGGTCATGGGACGCGAGGTGGTTGTGGCCATCACCGACGGACGCCTCGACTTCGGGCCCTGGGAACAGATCTTCTACGGGGAGTTCGACGGCCGTCGCCCCAAGCGTGTCTTGATCAAGATCATCGGCGAGTAGCCCACCGACCGTGCCCGCCCATCACGCCGCGCGGTCGCCCGAAAGCTGGGCTCTGCTAGATTGTCGCCGGAGACAGGGTCTCAGATGATTCGACTCCTCCGGCAGGGAAAGCTGACGCCTCTGGGGATACTGATGGCGTGGGCGGCGGCATTCTTCGCGTTTTCCCTTCTGAACACCGTCTCGGAAGCCTTCATGGTGACTCAGGGGGTCGCGCTCCTGTTCCCGGCGGCCGCTGTCGCGGCTCTCGCCGGAGTCCTCCTCGGATGGTGGGGAGTACTTGCCGTCTTTGCCGCCCAGCTCCTCACAGGGTGGGGATTGGCAACTGGCCCTTTCCGCGCCCTCTTCTTCGCGATCGCGGTTTCACTCCTGGCAGCCGTCCCTGCGGCCGTGCCGCCGCGAGCGACCGGCTCGTCGCTGAGGCGGACCACACACATGGTTCTGTACGGTGCCGTCGTCAACACACTCCTGTCCGCGGGGGTCGGGGTGTCGGGAATCGTCATCTGGGCCAGCCCTGCCCTCTCCAGCCATGAAACAGCGCTGGCATTCGCCAGCTGGTTCCTCGGCGACGCGACGACCATCATCGTTGCCGCTTTTCCGGCACTCCTCTTCATTCGCCCCAGTCATCTGCTCACGCCGGAGCAGATTGCGGTCTTCAGATCCTGGCTGCGACGCTGGCGGGGCCACCTGGGGTGCGCGGCCCTGCTCGGTACCACGGTGCTGATGCTGGAAATCGGCGCGCCGGCGGGCATGACCAACATCCACTGGCTCGCAATCTTCTTCCTCGCTCCGGTGCTGTGGGCGGCGGCGACCGGGGGTATCGGGGGTGGTCTCACGGCGAACGGTGTGGTCGGGATCATCTACGTCGTGGAGATCCTGAGCCTGGTGCGTCCGACCAGCCATGCGGGTCTCTTCAGCGAGGTCTTCTCGGGCTATGTGAACATGGCAGCCTTCGCCTTTGCGGCCATTGTCGCCGGGACCTTCGCCGGCAAGACCCGGGTACTGGTGACCGACCTCGATGACCACCGCCGGAGACTCCAGGCGAACTTCGAGAGCGTCGTCACCGCGCTCGCCGCCGCGATCGAGGCCAAGGACCGCGCCACCGAGGGCCATGTGCAACGGGTGGCCCGCCTGGCGGTCCAGGTCGGCCGTCGCCTCGGCATCAACGGACAACGGCTCGAGCTGTTGCGTTACGCGGCAATCCTCCATGACATCGGCAAGATTGGTGTGCCGGAATCAATCCTCAACAAAGCGGGCGAGCTGACGCCCGAGGAACAGGAGCTGATGGCGCAGCATGTCCGGATCGGTGTGGAGATACTCCAAGGCGTCGAGCTGCTCGAACTGGCCATCCCGGCCATTCGCTACCACCAAGAGAGGTGGGACGGACGTACAGACTGCAGATACCCGGGGTACTTCGGGCTTGTCGGTGAACAGATCCCTCTCGAAGCCCGTATCATCGCTGCGATTGACGCCTACGACGCCATCATCAGCGACCGGCCCTACCGGCAGGCCCGTCCCCAGAGCGAGGCGGTTGCAGAGCTGCGCAGCGAGTCCGGCTCGCAGTTCGACCCCGAAGTCGTCGAGGCCTTGCTCGCCATGGTTGTCGACAGTAAGGACGCCGACTCCTCGGGACGCTGGCCGGTCATCGGAGAACGGGCCCCGGACTGGCTGACGAACTAGCCAAGCAGCCGGCCGTTGGTCGCCTTCGCCTGGTCCCAACGTTCCATGAGGTAGAACTTCTCCCTTTCGAAGATGCGGCTGATGTTCTCCAGGTACTCCTCGGCATCCTTCAGCGAGTGGTTGCGGGTCTTGTTGACGAACGAGAGAACCCGCGAGTGGTAGAACGGGATCAGCGCCTCCATGATCCGCAGCCGGTCTTTCTCGGACTCGCACTCCTTGTAGGCAACCGCAAACGAAAACAGCACCCGGGCCCACAGGTTGGAGTGGTAGTACAGGGTGTCGGTATCGTACTCCTCGCACAGCTTCTCGAGCTCGGTCAGCTCGGGCAACGGGATGACCTCGTGCCAAATATCGTTGTACGTCTCGAAACCATCCCTGAAGCTGTGGCAGAGCTTCTCCGTGTCGACCTCGACCGCGGGCGGTTTCTCGTCGACTCCGAGGCCAAAACCGAAGATGCTGCTCGGGCGGCTTTCGCCGGGCTCCTTCCACAAATACTCAAAGTCGACCATGAGATCGAAGATCGTCGACACTACCTGGGTGAACATCTTGGTGAGGTCAGCGGCCGGGTCCTTGGCACGATGGATCTTCGGGCTGCCCAGGAAAGCCTGACAGACGTTGAACCGCCGCGCGATGGCGATGGTTGTCATCCAGATGTCAATGCCAAAGTTGGCAATCTTGTCGTTCCAGACGGTCTCCGCCAGGAAGGCGCGGGCCAGTCGGCCAGAAAAACCGAAGTCTCCGCCAATCGGCTGCCGCACGCGGAGGCCGTACAGGGTGCGGATCATCGGGTAGGCGATGTGGTTCGTGATCGTCCCGTCGTACTTGTGGCGCAGGTAGATCGGGGTGACGTAGTCGTAGCGCCCCATCAGCGGCTCCGACAGGTAGCGAATCCAGGAAGGAGTAATGCTCTTCAGGTCGGCGTCCACAACCACGACCGCCCTAGCGTTCAGCTCCACGGCCGCCTTGAACAGGTTGCGGAGGTTATTCCCCTTGCCGCGCATCCCTTTTGGCGTCGAGATATAGATTTTGGGCACGTACGTCGGCGTGTTCATGAAGACATCGTGGGTGCCGTCGTCCGAGTGGTTGTCCACGTTAATGATGACGCAGTCTCTCCCCGAGCAGAGCTCCTGCAGACCCCTGCTGGCGGCATCCACGGGCAGGGCGATGGAGTCGGCCTCGTTGTATGAAGGAATGCCGACGATGATTTCGGCCGAGCGGACGTGGCTCGGGTTCTCGACGATCGGCTTGCCGCTCATACGCTGTCCCCCTTCGTGACCCCCGGTTCACCAGTCGTATGTGGTTCCATCCATTCCATGATACAGGCCGGCCGCGCTCAGCGAAAGCGAATCGGCCGGAGATCCTGTATCGTTCGCTCTCGAGCGGACGCAACCGAGCGATGCGCAACGGCCTCCTCCTCAGGGAGCTTCAATCGACCGCGTCACCGCCTGCGTGCTGTTGGAGGAGAGTGAAATGGAGGTTATCGACTGCCGCCGCTGCCCGAGACTCGTCGCGCACCGCGAGACGGCGGGGAAGGAGCCGCCCCGCCGCTTCCAGCTCTGGGTCACCGAACACTGTGACCCGACCTGGTGGATCGACTGTCTGGGCAGGCAGCCGGTCCAAGCCGGCTACTGGGGTCGTCCAGTGCCCGCGTTCGGAGACCGAGCGGGTTGGCTGGCCATCATCGGCTTGGCGCCCGCAGCCCACGGTGCCAACCGCACCGGGCGCATGTTCACGGGCGACCGCTCTGGAGACTTCCTGTTTGCCGCTTTGCACCGTGCCGGCCTTGCCAATCAGCCGAAGTCAACGGCGCCCGATGACGGCCTCAAGCTCTTGGGAGCACTGATCACCGCGGCCTGCCGCTGCGCACCACCGGGCAACCGACCAACCGCGAACGAACTGGCGGCCTGCAGTCCGTTCCTGGCCGGCGACCTGGAGATGATGCCGCAGCTCCGTGTGCTCGTGGCCCTTGGCCGCATCGCCCATGATGCCACCATGCGTTGGGCTCGGGCTCGGTGGGGCCACGTGCCGCGCGGCATCGGGTTCGGGCACGGTGCCGAGCACTGGCTCCCCGGGAATCTGGTGCTGATCGACTCCTACCACGTGTCCCAGCAGAACACGTTCACCGGGCGACTCACCCCGCAGATGTTCGATGCCGTCCTGGCACGGGCTGCAGAGCTCGCGCACTCACCGTCCTGAGACTGCCCACGAGCCCGAGCGACAGGTCTCGGGGAACACCCCGCGTCGCGGCCTACGAGCCTAGCCCGGATGTTCATGAGCGATCGTAGCGAGACCGACGAGACGTCTGTCAGAGCTGGGATCTGAGCGTCGAGGTGCCGCAGACATACTTGAAGGGTATGTTGAGGACACCGAGATGCGAAGAGCACGGCGATGGCTGTCGTATCGCCGGTCGCCGTAGATCGCGAGTGAATACCCGGGCTAGTTCATGGGCTGGCTCTCCGGGAACGGCGGGTGCTGCGGCCACGGCCGCGGGTCTTTCTTGATCGCATCCAAAAGCACCTCGATGGCCTTCTCGAGCTGGGCATCATGACCGCGGGCCATCTCCGCTGGGTCGAGCCAGACCTCGATGTCGGGCACGACTCCCCGGTTCTCGACCGTCCAGGATCCCTGTAGCGTGTAGGTCCGGTAGTCGGGGGCCGTTAGGTACCCCCCATCGATCATGTCGATGAACATCGAGACGCCGACCAGACCGCCCCAGGTTCGCGTCCCGATCACCGGCCCGAGCCCTTTCGCACGGAACTCCAGCGGCAGCTCGTCGCCTCCCGAACCGGCGTGTCGGTCCGTCAGGCACACCAGGTGAGCGCGGGTCAGCATCCACGGGGTCACCTGGTCGTGGGAGTAGCGTCGCGTCCAGAAGGAGAGCGGCTTCTTGGCCAGACGTTGCAGGAAGATGTCCGGGTCAAGGCCGCCGCCGTTGAACCGCCCGTCAATGATCAGCCCCTTCTTCTCCGTCTGGCTATAGAAGTAAGCAGGGAAGATCCTGGCCGAGCCGAGATAGGTGTCGGGAAGGTGGATGTAGCCGATCTGCCCGTCCGAAGCACGGTCGGCGAGGAGGCGGTTGTGCTCGACCCAGTCGAGGTACCGTAGCGTCCCCTCGGACCGCAATGGCACCACGGTCACGGTGCGTGCTCCCTCGGACACGGGCCGGTCGTTGATCGTCAGCTCGACCTGGGTACCTGCAAGGTTCTGAAAGTAGCCGTAGATTTCGCGGTCGGCGATCACCTGTCGACCGTTGACCTCCAGCAGGTAGTCGCCCTCTTTCACGTTGACACCGGGCCTGGCAAGCGGCGGCACCGTGACATCCGTCCACTCCGGGACCCGGTAGATCTTCGCGAACCGGTACCGGTTGGCCCTGGGGTCCAGGTCGTAGTCAGCCCCCAGCATGCCAACGGGAACCCTCTCGACCCGGCGGCGAAGGTCTCGTCCCCCGACGTACGTGTGAGAAGTGCCGAGCTCGCTGATCAGCTCACCCATCAGGTAGGTCAGGTCCTGCGGGCATGATGCGCCCTCGAGCAGGCGACCGTACTTGTCGCCCATCCCCTTCCAATCCAGGCCGTGCATCCCCGGATCGTAGAAGAAGTCTCGCTCCATGCGCCACGCCTCCCAGAAGATCTGACGCCACTCGGCTCTTGGATCGAGCTGCATCTTGAGCCCGGACAGGTCCAGCGTAGCCGGTTTACCGTTGTTGGCTTTCGTGGCCATCCTCGCCAGCATCGCCTTGGGGCCGCCGAGTCGTTTCATCCCGACTGCCTTCTTCTTGCGATACACGAGCCAAGTCGCATCGGGAGAAAGCGCATAGTCATCGACCTCATCGAGCACGACGTCTTCCTTCCGCTTCTGGAATGAAAACGACTTCACCTTGAACGGGCCTGGAGTTCGGTACTCGAAGCGGTTGAAGTCGCCCGCGTCTGCATCGAGGTAGTAGAGGGCGTCGTCACCGGCGGCCAGCTGACGATAGTTGCCCCGCGGCAAGGGCAGCGGCTCGAGTCGATTGGCGATGCCCTCGAAGTCGATCTTCACTACCGGCGGCCCTGCCGGACCTTCTCCCCCTCCCTTCTCTTTCTCAGCACCGACCTTGGGTTCGTCGCTCTGCGGCGGCAGCAACGGCGGCCCCTCGCGGCGCAGGATGAGACTGTAGACGCCGGCCACCTTCTTGTAGACCATCTCCCATTCAAAGTCGCAGAAGGTCGGGTCGAACCGGCGGTTTGACACGAAGAAGAGGTGCTCGCCGTCGCGCGAGAACACCGGGTCGAAGTCGTTGAAAAGACCCTGACTGACGTCATGACGGCTGCCGTCGGCAACACTGTAGATCCAGACATGGGACACCATGTCAGTGTTCATTTTCGAGTACGCGAGCCACTGGCTGTCCGGCGACCATGCGAAGTCGGAGATCGGTTTCGCGTCCCGCGAAACATCCATCGGCTCACGTTCGGCGGTGTCGACCCTCGTCACCTTCTTGCTGGCAACGTCGAGGATGAACACCGACAGCGTCTGGTCCGCGAAAGCGAGCTTGGCGCCATCCGGTGACCAACGGAGGGTGTGTCGATAGCCTCCCTGACTGTGGGTGAGCTGATCGGGCTGCTCCAGGCCCTTCGCATCCACCACCCACACCTCGTACTCGCCGCTCCGGTCCGACATGAATGCCACGCGGGCCCCGTCCGGAGACCACACAGCGTCCTTGTCGCGGGCGCCCGAGCTTCTGGTGAGGTTGCGGGTTGGTCCATGCTCGCGTGGCACCGTGAAGATGTCTCCTCGAGCCACGATCAGAGCGCGCGCACCTTCCGGGGAGCTCGCGACCGATGTCATCCGATCTGTGACGTCCGCGAGATACGGGCGAGCATCCCGCGGATCTGGGGAGATCTGGACCGTGATCGGGTGAGTTTCACCGGTCCGCGGATCAAGATGCCAAATCCGTCCACCGAGCTCATACACGATCGAGGTGCCGTCCGAGCTCGGTCTCCTGACGTCGTAGTCCCTGTGATGTGTGATCTGCTGGGCGGTACCCGACCGCGGGTCGATGGACCAGATGTTGAGGACACCGTCACGGTCCGACGAAAAGTAGATCGAGTCCCCGATCCACATCGGGATCCGATCGGTCCCCTCGAAGTCAGTCAGCCGACGGTCCTTGGCGGACCCGAACTCGTACAGCCAAAGATCCTGCGCGGTACCGCCCCGGTACCTCTTCCAGGTGCGGTGCTCGCGGGCGATTCGGTTGTAGACGAGTTTCTTCCCGTCTGGGGAGAAGCTCCCTCTCGCTGCTTCGTGAAGCGGTAGCTCCTCCAACCCGCTGCCGTCGGGCGAGATCAAATACAGCCGCAGGAAGTAGCGGTAGCTGTGGCGATAGGAGCTGAAGAGGATCTTGTTGCTCTTCGGGTTCCAGCCCACGACCTCCTCGGGCCAGGGGTGATAGGTCAATCGGCGAACGTTGGAGCCGTCCACGTTCATGACGTAGACGTCGGCGTTACCGTCCATCTCGGCGGTAAAGGCGATCAGCGAGCCGTCCGGCGACAGCTTGGGGAACCGCTCCTCCCCCTCGTCGAGCGTCAACCGGCGCGCCGGGCCACCGGCCGCCGGCGCGCTCCAGATATCCTCCGCATGGACGAACACCACCGTATCACCGTGTATATCCGGGAACCTGAGCAGGGGCTCACCCCTACCGTCCGAGGGTGACCCATGCGCTCCGACAACTGCCAGCAGCAGTGTCGAGAGCACCCCGATCGCCATTCTCAAGCACGAACTGACACCACTTCTTCGTCTCATCGAGAACCTCCTCCGGGTGACCCGTACATCCGGTTAACGTGAGTGCGCACGCCCCGTCGGAAAGCTCGACCGGAGCCTGCTGCGCGCCGCCGGCAGACACAACTCCTGTGCCAGCCTGTGAGCAGGCTGGCAACAGAGAAGGAATCCCCCGAAAGGGCATCATCACCTGATTGGCCTCAGCTCGTCCGACGACCGAAATACGGTTCGACGGGGTCCTGGTTGCATGAGGACGCCAATCCGCGGGCTATCTGAGGTATCCTGTTCACGATACAGGCGCTGTGAAACCGCCGAAAAAGTAGAACGACGAGGAGCCAGGATAGCGACGCATGGGATTTGTGGGACGACTCGAGGATCTCGGGATCTCGGATATCTTCCAGATCCTGGCGCTGGGCAAGCGAACCGGCAAGTTGACCCTCACGAAACGCAACGAGCAGGGGCTGGTGGTATTCCGCAACGGCGCGATTGTCTTCTGTCAGACCAACGCCGTGCACGAGACCCTGGGAAGCATTCTCGTCAACCGCCACCTTATCGACGAGGCCACTCTTCTCGCCGCGCTCGACCGCCAGCCAGCTGACCAGGACCGGCCGCTTGGCAGCATCCTGGTGGAGATGGGGGTCATGGACGAACAGACGCTGCACTCCGTGGCCTACGAGCAGGTGAAGGCAGTGCTCTCGGTCCTCTTGACCTGGGACAGTGGTGTTTTCCAGTTCGAGACGGTGGAGATTGACGAGACCTTCAGGGCGGCGTTCGACGCCAGCGAGTTTCTGGTAGAGGAAGGGCTCCGCCCAGAGGAGGTCATCCTCGACCTGCTCACCCAGCAGGCACGGACCGCAGCTACGTTGGCGGTGTCCGGCACCGACCTCGAGGCCGTTGAGGAGATCGATCTCGAGGAAGGGGGCGGTGAGTCAGCGGCGGGCGGGCGTCGCTCCCGCGCCCGTGGCTTCGCATCCCTCAAGGGAATCATGACCGAGCTCCGCAACCGTCCGGTCACGTTCACCGGTGAGCTGACTCTGATGCTCCTGAGGTACACCGCGGAGCTGGTGAACCGTTCGGTGCTGCTGGCGATCCGCGGCGACAACCTCGTCGGTATCGGCCAGTTCGGGATCGAGGTCGATGGTGCCCCGGCCGATCAGCGCGTTCGCAACATGAAGATCCCCGTTGCCGAGCCTTCGGTGCTCACTGAGGTCATCATGCGGCGGGAACCATACCGCGGCCGCCTCGCGCGCACGCCGTGGAACACCTACCTGATTCAGCAACTCGGTGGCATGGTTCCCCGCGAGGTGGTGGCGGTACCAATCGTCGTTGAGGGCTCGGTGGTGGCGGTGATCTACGGAGACAACCTCCCCGACGACACACCCATCGGACCAACCGAGGGTCTCGAGTTGCTCATGATCGAGGCCGGGCTCATCATCGAGAAACACCGCCTCGAGGCACGCCTGCGCGAAGCCCGCCGCTTGAGAATCTAGCGTTTCGGGCAGAGAATTGCAGTTGCTACTTGCAGCGTTCCGCCAGCGTGACCAGGAGGGGCTCCTGCTCGCACGTGAAGCCAACCTGCAGCAGTGCTTTGCTACCGGGAACGATAAGTGTGTAGTCGGCGCCCTCTACAACCGAAGGAAGTGAGAGGCGGGAGCTTCCTGACAGCAGCGGCTTGATGTTCCCGGCGATCATGTTCGTGAGCTCGCCGAGGGCGTCCTGGACCTCGGCGATGGACAGCGCATCAGGGTGCTCCTCGAACATCACTCCGGCCACTCGCTGCGCCAGCTTCCCGGTGCAGTCAAGCAGAGCAGCGCCCTCGAAGTCGCCGGTGAGCTGAACACAGCCGGTCAATGTGCGCCCGCCGCCCTCCCTGAGGCGCCTGTCGGCTGAGGAGTCCAATCTGATCTCGAGGTCCAGGATCGACATCCAGATGCTCTGGACAATCTGGAGAATCTCCTCCTCATGCACCATGTCGCTCTCCTTCTCACCTTCGTGGTCTGTAACACGAGGTCCGGTCGATCTGCAGCCTGTAGAAGAGGTCGCTGTACGCAATCATGGTCTCGGCGCCTCCCACGAAGAGGTAGCCGTCTTTGCGAAGGTTTCCGGCGAGTCGCCTGAGCACCTCACGCCGAGTGTTCTCATCAAAGTAGATGAGCACGTTGCGCGCAAAGATGATGTCCATCTCCGGCAGAGGCGGGAACGGTGTTGCCAGGTTGATCTGCCTGAAATCGACCATCTGGCGGATGTCCTCGTTGACCCGCCATTGGAGGCCATCGCGCTCGAAATGTCTGGTGAGCAGGTGGGACGGCACGCCACGATTGATCTCGAGCTGCGAGTAGCTGCCCAGCTTGGCCCGCTCGATCATCGCCGAGGAGACGTCGCTGGCCACGATGCGTACGTGCCAGCCTGGCAGGTCACCGAAATGTTCCTTGAGGAGCATAGCCACGCTATACGCCTCCTGGCCGGCGGCACATGCAGCCGACCAGATCCGCAGCGTACGGCTGCCCGCCCGACGCTCGATGAGATCGGGGAATATGACGTCCTTGAGAGTCTGAAAAGGATGGACGTCACGGAAGAACGAGGTCTCCGTGGTGACCATGGCCTCGGCGACCTGACGGCGAAGCTCTCCGTTCGGCCGAGAGCGCAGATGCGAGATCAGCTCATCGACCGAGCCCCAGGACTCTCTCCGAGCCAGCGGTCCCAATCGTGCCAGCACCAGGTACTCCTTGCCCTCCTCGAGCAGGACGCCTGCGTGCTGTCGCATCAGACTGCGCAGGAAGATGAAGTTCTCCGGCCTCACTCCCTCTATCCCCCGGCGCCCTGCCGCCTGCCTCCGGTGGCACCGACCCTGGCTGCGAGCCACGTCGCAATCTCGGACGGCGCCAGAATCTGATCTGCAAGACCAGCCTCGGCCACAAACCCTGGCATGCCCCACACAACGCTCGATGCACGGTCCTGCACCACGACCCGTCCACCCGCCTCCCGCACCGCCTCACATCCCCTCAAGCCGTCCCGGCCCATGCCGGTCAAAACCACCGCCAGCACGCCCTCGCCCCACACCTGAGCCGCGGCGCGAAACAGTACGTCGGCGGCCGGCCGGCACGAGTTCTCCGGCGGGTCCTCGGTGAGCTGGAGGGAGACTCTCTCATCCTCGCGCAGCACCTTCATGTGCCTGCCTCCGGGGGCGATCCAGATGTCGCCGACCCCTACATGCGCTGCGTCTTCCCCCTCGCGCACCCTGTAACCGCTCTTGCTCTGAAGCTGGCGCGCCAGGTAGAGCGTGAACATCGGCGGCATATGCTGCACGATGAGAACCGGAACCGGCAGTGGCCGGGGTAGGCCCTCGAGCAGCACCTGAAGCGCCGCCGGTCCTCCCGTCGAAGAGGCCACGACGACCGCCGCAACCGAATCGGCGGCACGCTTGGCCTTGCGCGGCCGTGCCGCTCGACCTTCGACGGGGCGAAGCTGTCCCGAGCCTTCAACCTGGCAGAGGACCTTGATCTTGGGTATGAGCTCGGTCCGTACCACCGCTGCTGCATCACCGATGTCACTGATATCCGAAGGCTTGGTCACGTAGTCCATGGCGCCTCGGAAGAGCGCTTCGAGTGTGATGCGCGCGCCACGCTCAGTGAGCCCGCTGAACATGATGACCGGCAGCGTCGGGTACAGTCGCCGAAGCTCGCGCAGCGTTTCCAAGCCGTTCATCTCCGGCATGTCGACATCGAGGATGACCATGTCCGGATTGACCTGCGGGATCCTGGCCAGGCCGAGTCGTCCGTTGGCGGCGGTGCCCACGACCTCCAGAGCCGAGTCCTCACCGAGAAGCTTGGTCAGCCCACGGCGGATCACCACCGAGTCGTCGACCAGTAGAACGCGGACCCGAGCCACGGTCGCTTATCCGTCCGCCAGCCCGAGAAAGGCCAGCTTCTCTACGATCGTCGCCCGCGTGAAAGGCTTCATCACGTATTCGTCGACCCCGGCGTCGAGGGCCTTCAAGACCCTCTCACGCTCGGTCTCGGTGCTCACCATGATGAGGCGAACGTCATCGTACGCCGGGTCAGCGCGAACCGCCTGAACAAACTCGTATCCGTTCATCTCGGGCAGGTTCCAGTCCACCAGCACCAGCCCGATGCCGTCGTCCTCCCGCAGCCGCTCTAGACCTTCCCGGCCATGGGCTGCGGCGACCACGTCAAAACCAATCTCCGACATGATCTTGCTGAGGATCGAGCGCATCGCTCTCGAGTCGTCGATGACCAACACCCTCATGTTAATCCCCCTCGATCGGCGGATCCGCCGTCCACTCACTCAGACACGTCCTGCCGGAAGCGCCGCTCACTCCTGGCCTCCAACTGCAATGTCCAGGACCCGATCGAGCTCCAGCAGCAGCAAGAGCCGGCGCGGCAGCTTGTACGCCCCGCGGATGAGCTGGCGCGAACGTCCGCGCAGCGTCTCCGGCGGGTCCTCGAAGTCCTCGGTCCCGACCTCCACCACATCCCCGACGGCATCCGCCAGCAGGCTGACCGACCCCCTCTCCGGGCGCAAAACGACCACCATCGGCGCCTGCCTGTCCGAGCGGGCTTGGAGCCCGAGGCGACGACGAAGGTCGATCGCGGTCACGATTCTCCCCCGGAGGTTGAGCAGCCCCTCCACCTCCTGCGGAGCAAGCGGCACGGCAGAGATGTCGTGGGCGGTGAGAACCTCCTGCACTTCCTCGATGTCGACGCCCAGCAGGTGTCTGCCGACGCGGAACGTCACGAGCTGGCGGAGCTCGCTCATACCAACTCCTGCGTTCCCGTAGCACGCGCAAAGACCGATGGGCCTGCCAGTTTAATCACGTAGTCGATATCCAGGAGCTCCGTGACGCGATCGCGGATGACGGCGCACTCGAGAATGCCTTCTCGACTCGAGGGCCGCCTCACGCCGACCACCTCCTCGACGATATCCACGATGGGGCCGACAACGAGCCCGACCGCGTGGTCGCCGTAGGTCGCCACCACCACGTCCAGCTCCTTCTTCTCGAGCTCGTTCACCCTGGGTACGCTGCGACGTTCCACGAGATGGTCAAAAACGAAAACCAGGGGCAGGATGTCATCGCGGTACTGGACCGCCACACCGTCCCCCAGCCGCTCCACTGCGGTCCTCCGGAGCTTCTCCAGTCGCACCACGCGTTTGAGGGGAATCGCCATCCGCCCGTCGTCAGGGCTCGTAAAGAGAAGGAACGCCTCGGCCAGCGAAACCAATTGTGGCAGACCGTCATCGGTCTCCACGTCGACCTCGGCGTGCGAGCCTTCCGTGATGACGTGTGCGCGCTGCGCCAGGCCCAGCACGTCCAGGATCAGGGTCACGCGTCCATCACCGAGGATCGTGGCACCCGCATACACCGGGATCCTCTCGAGCAGCTCTCCGAGCGGTTTGACGACGATCTCCTGGGTCTCCGTGACCGAGTCAACGACCAGCCCTAGCTGACGCTCTCCGACTTCGAGAACGACAACCGATCCAATCCTCTGCTCCTCCCCCTCGGTTTCAAAGCCGAGCTCCTTCCGCAGCTCGACCAGGGGAAGCAGGCGCCCCCGCAGGCGGTATACCGGCGCCCCATGGACCATCTCGATGCCGGAGTCTCCGGTGCCGTCGACGTGCACCACCTCGACCACGCTCGCCTGAGGGATGGCGAACAGCTGGCCTACGGCGGTCACGACGAGAGCCGGCAGAATGGCCAGCGTGAGAGGAATCTCGAGCCGGATCACGGTTCCTTCACCGGGCCTGCTCTTGATGTCGACCAGGCCATTGACTCGCTCCAGGTTGGAACGCACCACGTCCAGCCCCACTCCGCGTCCCGATAGGTTGGTTACCTGCTCGCTTGTGGACAGCCCGGGCAGGAAGACGAGACGGGCGACCTCGTCGGGCGTCAGCTGGGCAGCCTGGTTGGCGGTCACTGCGCCGAGCGCCACTGCACGGGCCGCCACCGAGTCCGAGTTGATGCCTGCGCCGTCGTCGCCAACCTCGATCGTTACGTGCCCACCCTCGTGTGAAGCGCGTAGCCAGATCTGTCCCGCTATCGGCTTTCCCGCCGCACGGCGCTCTTCCGGGGTCTCGATGCCATGGTCCACCGCGTTGCGGACCAGGTGAGTCAGGGGATCCCGGATAGCCTCGAGGAGGCTCCGATCGAGCTCCGTCTCCTGCCCCTCCATCTCGAGCCGGACCCGCTTGCCACATCCTTCGGCAAGGTCGCGCGCAAGGCGCGGGAACCTTCCCCAGACCTTGCTCACGGGCTCCAGGCGGGTTCTCATGATCGCTTCTTGGAGCTCGCTGGTAACCAGGTCCAGTTGCTGAACGGCTTCGACCTCCGGACCCTCACGGTTCGCCCAATCCGTGACCACGAGCTGATTCCGGCTCACCACCAGCTCACCCACCAGATCCATCATGCGGTCGAGCGCGCGGACGTCGACACGCACGAAGGAGTCGGTGGCACTGTGGACCTTTACGGTTTTGGGTTCGCTCGTTCCGGCCGCCGCATTGTTCCCGTCACCCGGGCTCGGGGGTAGACTGGTCGGCTGCTCGGGCTGCTCGGAGCCGGTGGTCTTGGTCCGTGTGCGCTGCCCCGGTTGGCGCGAGCTGGTGTTCTTCCTATGGGCGACCCTGGGCGGTTTGTCCTGAGTCGGCTCCTTCTCTTGGGTCTTTTTCCTACCCTTCGCCGCAGTCTTCACCCGCCTACCCGCCAGCCCCTGGTGGGCGGCCTCCATGCGCTCAATGACGGCGGCGACGTCGACGCCTGCGTCGGCTCCGGTTGCCTGGACCTCCTTCAAAACCCTGCGGAGGCTGTCAACGAGCTCGAGCAACAAGGGTGCGGCCTTGGCCGCTGCATTCGGATCCTGGTCACGCAGAAGCGTCAGCAGGCTCTCTCCAGCATGGCTCAGCGCCGCCAGCCGCTCGAGCTCCAAGAAGCCGCACGTGCCCTTGATCGTATGAACCGTACGGAAGATCCGGTCCAGGAGTGCCCGATCCGTGCGCCCCGCCTCGAGCGTCACGACGTCGTGGTCCACCTCGTCGAGCTGCTCGAAGCTCTCAGCGAGAAACTCGGCCATGATGCGGTCCCGGTCGCTCATTCCTCCACCGTCCGCGGGTCTAGCCCCCGCCAGGCGCCGCACGCCTCCCAGCAGCCGGTTCCCTGCTCCAGGATCATGGTTGAGCAGCCGCCTCGATCGCGGCCACGAGCTCGCCGTCGTCTCCTGCTTGCTCTGAGCCGTGCTCGCGTGCTCCCTCAAGGATGCCCCGAAGAGCGAGCCCGAGCTCGGACACGATTCGCAGTCGCTCCCCGGTCGGCTCCAACTCGCCCGCCGCAATCCGCCCCAGGAGCCGCTCACCGGCAGCCGCGAGCCGCTCGACGCGCACCAGACCCAGGAACCCGGCACCGCCGCGGATCACGTGCACGCAGCGGTACGCGTTGTTTCTCACCTCGTCGTTTCCCGGATTCTCTGCCAGCTCGCTGACCGATGCTGCCAAGGATACGGTCATCTCGTCCGCCTCGTCCAGGAACTCACCGAGAAACTCCTCCACGATAACTCCTTGGCTCAGTATTGGAACCGTTGCACGATAGATTGCAGGCGGGCGGCGGTCGCTGCCAGGGACTCGGCTGCCGATTCGATCGAGCTAGCCCCCGAGGCCGTCTCCTGCGCCACCTCGGCAAACCCGGCGATGCTCTGGGCGATGTCATCGACGCCGCGCGCCGCCTCAGCCACGTTCTGTCCGATCTCCCCGGTCGTAGCGCTCTGCTCCTCGACCGCCGACGCGATCACCGTCTGGATGTCGTTGATGCGGTGGATGGTCTCAGTGACCTGGCCGATCGCCTCGCCGGCAGCCTCCGTCAGGGCGCGGATGGCGGAGATGTTCGTCTCGATCTCCTCGGTTGCCTGAGCGGTCTGGCTGGCGAGCGCCTTGACCTCTCCCGCCACGACGCCGAAACCCTTGCCGGCCTCCCCTGCCCGCGCGGCTTCGATCGTGGCGTTCAAGGCCAGCAGGTTGGTCTGCTCGGCGATCGTCCGGATCACCTCGACGACCCGGGAGATCTTCTCCCCGCTCGCCATCAACTCTCCAAACCGTTCCACGGTCTCGCCGGCTACCGTCACCGCGTCGCCGGCAACCCGCGCGGCCTCGGTTGCGCTCTTGGCGATCTCCCGGA
>JAJDNH010000240.1 GCA_022340775.1 Acidobacteriota bacterium | reverse complement strand
AACAGCGCGGCGACAGGATCACGGCCCAGGATCGCGTAGTAGGCCAGGGTACCCAGCACGGCGTGCCCGAGCGCCTGAACCCATAGGTTGGGGCGGCGCTGATAGAGCGCCACGAACACCATCCCGGCCACGAAGGTGAGCACAACAAGGAGCAGATCCGGAACGTGGGCGAGCGCAAAAAGCAGGCCCGCCGTTGCCGGCACTGCCCGCGCCGGCAGCCAGTGCGCGAGGCCGCGGGCCAGCACGGCGCACAGCAGGAACTGCTGCGCCAGGGCCCACACCGGGTAGGCGCCGAGCACAATCCAGACGTGGGACGAAATCGGCCAGTGGCCGAGCAAAGGTGCCGCCGCCAGCATCAGGGCGGAGGCCGAGACCACGAACACAATCACTCTCGACGCTGAGTCTCTCCAGTTGTCGCGGCGGAAGCCCCACATCCTCAACGCCGTGGGATCTCCCCTGAGCCGCATCGCTGCCCACGCCAGCCACAGGGCGCAGGCGAAGAGGACGAAGGCCGTCTTCCTGTGAAGCACGGCCTCCGCGACGATGTTCCCTGCGCCGGTGACAAGCACCAGGAACACCCCTGCAACCTCGTGTCGGGAACGGTCCACGGGCGCGATCCTACCCCATCCATCGCGCGACGCAGCGCGCCTGTGTGGCATGATGACCCTTATCAGACCGCTCCGGGAGAATGCGGAGGTGACCTCGTGACCGGGCTGGCGGAGGCAATCGAACGCGAGTTGCGGGCCCTGGGCGATCCCGAGCGCGCAGCCGCTGCGAAACTCTACCTCAAGAGCGATCTCGTGTTCATCGGCGTCAGGGCGCCGCAGCTGCGTTCCGTGCTCAGGGCCTGCCTGGCGGAGCACGGACGACTGGACCGGACCCGCCTCCTGTTGGCAGTCAACACGCTTTGGTCCAAGGGGATCTTCGAGCTCAGAGCCGCTGCCGTCGAGCTGCTCGAAAAACATGCTCGCCTGCTCGCCCCGGCAGACATCGAGCTCGTGGAACGCCTTCTCCGCGAGTCGAACACATGGGCCCTGGTCGACGGTCTGGCACCCTGCGTCGCCGGCCCTCTCATCGATCGTGTCCCCGAGCTCGAGGCGAACCTGGACCGTTGGGCCGAGGACGAGAGCTTCTGGCTCCGACGGGCTGCGCTCCTCGTCCACCTGCTCCCTCTGCGGCGAGGACAGGGCAACTTCGATCGCTTCGCCCGCTACGCCGACGCCATGCTCTCCGAACGCGAGTTCTTCATCCGCAAGGCCATCGGCTGGATCCTCCGAGAGACCGGGAAGAAGCGCCCCGAGCTGGTGGTCGAGTTTCTCAGACCACGCATCGGCCGCGCCTCCGGCATCACAGTCCGCGAGGCCGTCAAGTACCTTCCAGCAACCGACCGTCGGTCCCTCCGCGCTGCAGCGAAGTGACCAGAGGTTGCTGCGGAGGGCAGCCCAAGTCAGCTGCCGGGCTACTTGCGGGTGTAGGTGATCTCCATGCTCTTGTACTCGGTCCCGTCCGGGGTGGTGTCGTAGTAGGTGAAGACAACACGGTTGTCGCCCTCGTAGCGGCTCGTGCCCTTCATCGTCTTGGTCTTCCCGCTCACCGGGTCCACGTAGGTGCCGGTCATCGTCATCGTGTGGGTGGCCTCGTCATAGGCGCCCTCGGAGCGCATGATCCCGGTGCTCATGTTGTCCATCCACACCGACACGTAGCGCTTGATGATGTTGTCGTACCCGGTAAACCCAAGACCCTGGAACGGCGCGCCCATCATCGTGCCGTTGACCTTCTCCTTGAGGTAGCGGCCGTCCATCGTCATCTTCATCGTTGCGTCGCCCGTTGACACCGTCGGCGGCGCTTTCGGGTCCATCCACGACTTAACTTCGAGCGACCAGGTCCCCGCCATCTTCGCCAGCCACTGGTGCTGAGGCCCTGGCGTGGCGGCCTTCATCCAGGCTTCCATCATCGCCTGCTGCTCGGCGCTCATCTTGGGCGGTGCCTTCTCGCCCGTCTCCTGAGCCAACACCGCAGAGCCTGCCAGGAGAATTACCGCCACCGCCATCATGCGTCCAATCACACGCATCACTCACCTCCGAGTTTTCTGAGACGTTCTATCAAAAAGTACTGTAACGTCCCGCTCGCGTCAAGAGCCGTTCCGGCTCAGGACCCGACACCGGCGGCCACCGTCGCCGGTAATCGCCGTGACCTCCTGGCGTCACCTCGTGAACGGCGGTTTCAGGCCTACGCCCGCAGCGCATGACCGGAAGCGGCTGAATCTCATAAACAGACAGGCAGCTGGGGCGCTATTTCCAGGAGCTCTTGGTGGGCAGCCAGTGGTCGCCCTTCTTCTCCAGGGTCACCTCGCCGCGGTTCTTTGCACCGTCCATCACACCCTCCACCTGGAGGATCGCGGTCTTACCGTCGCTCGAGCCGCCGAGGATCTTGACCTCGGTCGGGGTCATGAGCTGCATGAGCTCGAGCTGATCCTTGGCGTCGTCGCCCTCCATCTGCGAAGCCATCTCGGCCGGCACCAGCTGCTTGAGGCGGTCGAGGTCGCCCGCGTGGATCGCAGCGATCCATGCCAGGTACGCCTTCCCGGGCTCGCCGCCGTCCGCCGGGAGCGCTGCGCCGAGCGGAGCTTCTGGGTTCGACAGCGGGGCGCTGAACCGGAAGTCGTACTGGAAGGTGTCGTCGAAGATCTTCTGCGGCTCGGCATGGTAGATACGGCCGGCGAACCTCTCGGGACCCGTGCTCTCGATCTCCAGCTTGGGGTAGGTGCCCCCGGAGATGTTGCCACCGGAGTCGGCCGATAACCTGAGACTCTGGGAGTAGACTTGGAGCTCCGGCTTGTCACCGAACTCGGCGGTCTTGGTAATCCCGATCTCCACGTAGGCGGCACCCCAGATGTGCTCGTCGAGCTCGCGCTCCCCGATCGGCTTGCCGACGAAGATCACCTTCCAGGTCGGGTCGTTCTCGTCGTAGAAGCCCTTCTTCTCCTTGTAGACATAGACGTATGGCAGCTCGACCGTGACACCGTTGGCCGTCAGCGTTCCCTTGACCTCGGGCTTCGCCTCAGACGCTCTCGAAACGCCAGCACACGACAACGCAACACAGATCATCAGGCCGGTGAGACACCAGAAGCGTCCCTCGCGCATCACGCACCTCCCATTTCTTACTGAGATTTCCTGTCAGAACCTACCGGAGTTCCGTCGTCTCGTCAACAGAAGAAGGAGCCGGGCCCTCGGGCCCGGCTCCGGTCATGCCGTTGCTGTTGATGGCGGTTTACTTGGTCGGCGTCGCCGGAATCTGGCACATTGGCAGGTTCCAGTTTTTGCCGACGAACACCGCCATCTGATCGCGGCGGGTGTTGTCGTTCGGGCAGAAGCTGGTCGCCGTGCAGCCGGCGGTAATGCCACGGTTGTACAGGTCCTCGATCCAGTTGACTGCGAACCCACCCGGGCACGGCACGTCG
>JAJDNH010000234.1 GCA_022340775.1 Acidobacteriota bacterium | reverse complement strand
ACCGTCGGCTCAGCGGCGGTTTCTCCGCGAGGCCAGGATCCTCTCACGTGTGGAACATCCCAACATCTGCCGCGTCCTCGACTACGTTCAGGGAGAGGATCACGACTACATCGTCCTGGAGCTGGTCGCCGGCACCACCCTCGCCGAGATGATGGAGAAGGACGTACCCGCGGACGTTCGCCGCTCGGTCGCGGACCAGATCGCTGGCGCCCTGGCTGCCGCCCACACCGTCAGCGTCGTGCATCGCGATCTCAAGCCGTCCAACATCATGGTCACCCTGGACAACACGGTGAAGGTCCTCGACTTCGGGTTGGCGCGGACGGTCGACGCCGACCCGGACGAGCCCGAACAGCCCCCGGCCGCGGGGCCGCCGACTGGCTCCGTCTCCACCGCCGACGGTCTACTCACCGGCGCCGGTGCCGTGTTGGGCACGCCGGCCTACATGAGCCCGGAGCAGGCCCGCGGGGAACCGTCGACCGCGGCCAGCGACATGTACTCGTTCGGCCTCGTCCTGCAGCGGCTGTTCACCGGCCGTTCTCCGTACCCCGAAGACACCGCCCCTGACGATCTCCTCCGCAAGGCCATGTGGGGCGACACGGTACCAGCTGCCGGGATCAACCGAGCTCTGGCGGCCCTCATCGAGGAGCTCAAATCCCTGGCGCCGGCGGAGCGACCCACGGCGGCCGTCACCGCCGAACGGCTGCGCCGGATCTGGAACGCTCCCCGGCGGCGGTTGCGCTACGCCGCTGCCGCCGCCGCCATCGCCATCCTCGTCGCCGCCACCATCGTCTCCTCCATCGGCTTCGTTCGCGCCCGGCGCGCCGAGCGGCGGGCCACGGCGGTCAACACGTTCCTGCTGGACATGCTCTCGAGCGCCGATCCGGCCCACCGCGGCCGGCGCGTGCAGGTGATCGACGTCCTGGACGACGCAGCGGCCAGGGTCGAATCGGCGTTCGCCCGGCAGCCCCTGGACCGGGCGTCGGTGCTGCTGACCCTGGCCTCCACCTACGAGGCGCTGGGCGCGTACGACAGCGCTCGGCCGCTGGCGGAAGAGGCGCTCGCCATCCGCCGGGAACGGCTCGGAGAGCGCCACGCTGGAACGTTGGATGCGCGCGACCGGCTTGCCGTCATCATGGGACGCCAGGGTGAGCTCGAGGCCGCCGAGCCGATCCTCCGCGAGGTGGCCGCTGCCCGAGCCCGCCTGCTCGGTGGGCTCGCGCCCCCCACGGTGGCCAGCCGGCGGCATCTGGCGGAGGTGCTGGAGAAGAGGGGGGCGTACGACGAGGCCCGCCGCATCCTCCAGCAACTGATCGACGGCCTCGACGCCGGCGGTTCCCATCGTGCCGAGGAAGCAATCGCCGCCAGGATCGAGCTGGCGCACGTCGTGGGACGGCAGGGCGACGACCGGCAGGCGACGGAGTTACAACGGAAGACGCTGGAGGCGTCGACGGAGGTCCTCGGCGCACAGCATCCGACGACCCTCAAGCTCCAGTGCGATCTCGCCACGAGCCTGGCGCGCGGCGGCCACTACGAAGAATCTGAGAAGCTCTTTCGTCGTACCGCGGAGCTTCGCGCCGACGTCCTCGGGCCGGACCACGCCGATACCCTGACCGCCCTGAACGGCCTGGGGAACGTGCTCCGTAGCGAACGGAAGTTCGCCGAAGCCGAAGACGTGCTTCAGCGCGTTTACGAAACGAGGACGCGGGTCCTCGGACCGAAACACCCGGACACCGCCGCCGCCCTGGGCAACCTCGGTGTTCTCTATACCGTGCAAGAACGGTACGACGAAGCGGAGAGGACGTTCCGCCAGGCGTGGCGGGCTGCCGACGAAGCGCTCGGCCCGGAACACCCGCAGACGCTCCTCTGGCAGGCCAACCTGTCGACGGTCCTCCTCAGGGCGCAGCGGTACGCGGACGCCGAGGAGCTCGCCCGGCGCGTCCACGCCACCGACGTCAGGGTCCTCGGACCGGATCACCCCAACACCCTCCACGCCCTCGCGACCGTGGCTGACTCGCTCCGCAAGGCCGGCAAGCTGGATGAGGCCGAACCGGTTTACCGCGAGCTCGTCGCGCGAAGCGTACGGACCCTTGGCGACTCGCATCCGGCCACCCGTGTGCGGAAGGCCCACTTCGCCCTTCTCCTCCGCGCCACGGGACGGAACGCCGAGGCGGATCGGCTCGAGCCGCCCGCTCCACCATCCGACCCGACGGCGTCGCTCACGGCCAAGCAGAAGCCGGCAGCTGCCGGACCGCCGCCAGGTACACCCCAGAGCCGGGCAAACCCGTCGCAGCACACCCCCCAGCCGAGCTGAACGGCACTGCGCCGACGACGATCTCGACACCCGTACGATCAGTTGGAAACTGCACGAGCTCGGGCTCGGCCCGAGCGGGGGGGCGCGGGTCGGATCGTCACCTCGTAGGTTCGGCTGCCGGTGTTCCCGAGAACGTCCCTCGCCATGACCGTGAAGCCGAAGGTCCCCGCGCTCATGGGTATACCAGACAAAACGCCGTCACTTGAGAGGGTGAGGCCTGCCGGAACATAGCCGCCCGCGACACTGAAATTGTACGGCGGGTTGCATTCGACGGCGGTAACCGCTTGACTATAGATCCGACCGATCGCACCGTCGGGTAGGGACTCGGGCAGGACGGTGACCACCGAGCACTGGGTGATGGCGAAAACACCACCACCGTACGTGCCAGCGTACAGCTTCGCGGGTGTCAACGGATCAATGGCCAAGGAGTTCACATAGGTGCGCGTGAGGCCGGTATTCATCTCACTCCAGGTCTCTCCAGCGTCGGTGCTCTTGAACACACCGTGATCCGTGCCAATGTAGAGCGTCGTTGGTGTCATTGGGTCGACACTGAATGCGTGGAGGTTCCCCGAAATCGCATCGTTGGGGACCTTTTCCCAGCTGGTGCCGCCGTTTGTACTCTTGTACAGCCCGTGGCCCTGGCTTCCCGCATACACTGTTGTGGGCGTGGCTGGGTCGACGACGAGTACCTCGATCGATGCCAAGTCGAGGCCCGTGTCTGCCTCCGTCCAGCTGGTCCCCCCATCAGTAGTCTTGAACAAGCCCTCGCCGTAGATCCCGGCGTACACCGTTGATGGAGTGAGGGGATCGACAGCCAGCGACTTCACGATGATGTTCACGCTCAGTTGTCCCGTGTCCTCGGCGGTCCAGCTGTCGCCCCCATTTGCGCTCTTGAAAACCCCATAGTCGGTCCCCGCGTAGACGACCCATGGCGACACAGGGTCGATGGCCAGGGCGTTCACGAGACCACGCGTCAGACCGGAGCTCACGTCGATCCAGCTGTGGCCGCCATCAAGGGTCTTGAACAGCCCGCGCGCCGTACCTGCATAGAGAATCGAAGGCTCCAACGGATTGACGGTCAGGGCCAGGACATTCACGTTCGTGAGTCCTGAGATCAGTCTCATCCAGCTCTTGCCCCCGTCGAGGCTCCTGTACACTCCGGCACTAGCACCCGCATAAACCGTAGTCGGCACACCAGGACTGATCGCCAAAACCTCCACATTCGAGTTCGCGATGCCGGAGCTCATGATTCCCCACGTGTACCCTTCATTGGTGCTCTTGAAGACCCCAAGACCGGCGCCAGCGTACAAGGTTGACGGTGTCTCGGGATCGATGGCCAGAGCCTCGATAGAGTTACCGGTGAGTCCATTGCTTCGGGCGGTCCAGCTCCTGGCCCCATCGATGCTCTTGAGAACGGTGTCACCGACGCTCACGTAGAGCGTTGACGGCGTCAGAGGATCGATCGCCAGATCCTGGACAGTGACACCCTCGGTCGAAAGCCCCGTCGCTTGCCAACTGGCCCCAGCATCGACGCTCTTGCGTACGCCGCCCCAGCTCAAACCGGCGTACAGCGTTGACGGGGTCACAGGGTCGACCGCCAGGGCGTTCACCGTCCAGCTGACGACGCCGACACGACTCCAACTGGAGCCACCATCCGTACTCCTACAGACTGCGCCGTTCCCGACTCCCGCGTAGAGTGTCGCTGGTGCGACAGGGTCAATCGCCAGCGACTGAACGAACTTGCTCGCGAGACCGGTGCTCACGGGGATCCACCTGCTCCCGCCATCCCTGCTCCTGTACACCCCGTACCCTGAAGTCCCAACGTACAGGGTCAGCGGATCCACGGGATTGATCACCAACGCGGTGATGCTCCCAGTATCGATCCCCCTGTTGATCTTGCTCCAGCTTGCACCTCCATCCGTGCTCTTGTACATCCCGTAGCTGTGGAGGCCTACGTACACGGTCGACGGCGTCCGCGGGTCCACCACCAGCACCGAGATCTCATCAGCCTGGAGGCCAGTGCCGGCGGCCGTCCAGCTGGCCCCCCCATCCGTGCTCTTGAAGACTCCGGCGGTCCCTGCATAGATTGTCGAAGGCTCCGAGGGGCTGATCGCCAAGGCAGTGATACGCCCTCCCCAGGGCCCCGTTGTCGTCCAGGTGTCAATCCCCCCTGCTGCGTCGAAAGCGACCAGCGTCGCTACCGCCAGGAACGCCGTGACGATGCCTCTGGCGGGACAAAACCGGTTGTACATGGCGGGTTCCCTTTCCTTGTCAGCCCAGGGTTCGTCACTCGTTGAGTTGCAGCTCCTGTTCCGCGAGTCTTCTCGTGAGACCTCTGCCCTCGAGCCTGCCCCGGCCAGACACCGGTGTCAAGGTCCCGCGCAACCTGAGACCTCGACTCTGTTCCATAACAAGACAACAGGACCCCGAGCACCTGCCAGCCCGATGCCGTGTTCTTTCCGGCGCTAGTTCAGTCCCAGGCCCTCGGTGTCGACGCCGTTTGCTGACCGATCAACCCATCCTCCGATACAGCAGTGCGAAGCCGCCCAAAGCCAGCAGAAACGCGAGCAGGCCGATGCCGGCGGGAGAGAGGGTCGGGATCAGGGCCGCCTGGATACTCAGCGTGTAGTTCAGGCTCCCGGTCGAGCCGTAGGCGTCGGTGGCGGTGATGGTGAAGCTGGACGTCCCCTCGGCAGCGGGCGTCCCACTCAGGACCCCGGCGCTCGACAGGCTCAGGCCGGCCGGCGGCGTCCCACCGGTCACGGCGAACGTGTACGGCCCGGTACCGCCAGCGGCGGTCACCGTCTGGCTGTAGGCGGCGTGCACGGCGCCGTCAGGCAGGGCCACAGGTGACAGCGTGATGACCGGAGCGGCCACGCTCAGCGTGTAGTCGAGGCTCCCGAG
>JAJDNH010000207.1 GCA_022340775.1 Acidobacteriota bacterium | reverse complement strand
CAGCATCCAACGACGCCGGAGAGGTGGTCGGGCTAGCTCTGGCGGAGCTTCCCCTGACCGGCGACAGCCCACCCGAGCTCCTTTCCCTGTTCGTCAAGCGCGAAGAACGAAACCGAGGCCTCGGCACCGAGCTGCTCCGCTACCTCGAGGAGCAGGTCGGAGGCCGCGGGTTCGGCGAGCTCCGCACCGTCTACACCGCCGGCAAGCCTTCCATCGCCGCCTTCGAGCGGGTGCTCGCCAAGCGAGGTTGGGCCGAGCCGGCCCCGCGAACGCTCTCGGTTCGGCTCAGCGTCGACCAGGCGCTCAGCCTTCCCTGGCTCGACCGCTACCGGGTTCGCTCCGGCTGCGAGATCTTCCCCTGGGCGGAGCTGACCGACGACGAACGCAGGGCTCTGCGCCTGTCTCAAGAGCAGCAGGGGTGGATTACCAAGGACCTCGTGCCGTGGCGGTACGACGTGCTCGGCTTCGAGCCGTTCACGAGCCTCGGCATGCGCTGCGACCAGGACGTTGTGGGGTGGGTCATCAACCACCGTTCGGCTGAGGCCACACTCCGCTTCACGTGCTCCTACATCCGCAAGGACCTCGGTCGTCGGGGCAGGATCCTGCCCATGTTCTCGGCCTCGATCAAACGGATGAAGGCGGCGGGCTTCACCGCCTGCACTTTCGTTGCACCGATCCGTCACGCGACGATGGTCGCGTTCGTCCGGCGCTGGGTTGAGCCGTGGGCAAGCCTTGTCAGTCAGACTCTGGGCAGCGAGAAGATCCTTCGCTCGGTGCCCGCCTCCCACGAGGCCCAGCGCCGACCTAGCTCTTCCGACGACAATCGGGCCGTCGGTGCAACCGTCGACACGACCCACAAGGGTCCAGCATCAAGACTGTAGAGGTGGGACATGGATCAACGAGCACTTCTTCATGCACTTTCGTTCGCGACCGCCGGCGCCCTCATGCTGGGTCTCTGCGGAGCAGGCCCATTGGCCGCTGCAGAGCCAACGCCCCCCCAGGCCGTCTACCAGCCGCCGGTGTTCTCGGGAGTCACCATCACCCTGATGGATGCGATCCGGACGACACTCGAGCATGAGCCCAACATCAAGCTCCAGGCGGAGTCCGCTGCCTCGCAGAAGGGCATCGCGCAGCAGGCGACGGGTGAGTTCGACCTGGCTCTCGTCGGCAAGATCGACTACAGCTTTATTCAGGAGGAGCTGAGCGCGGCCCAGAAGGTCACCGAGCAGGAGAAGCGTGACCGCCTCCGTGACGGGCTCAATCAGTACAGCGATGCTGCGGATCTGGCAGCCCAGCAGGCGAACGAGTACTACAACGCCTGGACAACGCTGCAGAACGGGGGCGACCCGGCGTCGATTCACTTCACCGACGGCCTCATCCAGGCCGAGTACGACGTCTTCTCCTCGGCTCTGCTCAGCGCGCCGCCCGAGCTGCAGGACCAGGTCAGGACCGACATCATCAAATGGCTCCAGTCACGCCAGGGACTCGCCGAGTCGGCCCGCGACGACGCCGTGAGGGCACGCAACGAGGCGGTGACCTCCCTGCGAGATCTGGGAACCGTCCCGCAGGTTCGCCAGCAGCAGCAGGGGACGATCAGCCTGCAGCTGTCCAAGGCATACCGTACTGGCATCATCCTGACGCCGTCGATTGATATCAGCGGCTCGGCCCTCCGCTACCGCGGCAAGCCCGCCGACTCGGACCACGGCGGGCCCGGCTCACCCGATACCTACAACACGACCGTCGGCTTCAGTGTCAACATCCCGCTTGGGCGCGGACGCGGCATCGAGTCCGCCGGCGCGCTCGAGAAGTCATCGCTGATCGACTACGACGCCAGCCTTTCCTCACTTACCCACCAGGCCTCGTCGAGCGTCCTGACCTCGATCCTCGCCTACTGGGATCTGGTTGCTGCCCAGCGGACCCTGGACGTCTACCAGCAGTCCGCGACCCTCCAGGAGAAGATCGTCGAGCTGACGAAAACGCTGATCGATGCAGACGAGCTGCCGCGGGTTGAGCTGACACGGGCCCAGGCCCGGCAGTCCGAGGTCCAGGCCCAGGTGGAGGACGCCAAGCGGAGCCTCCACCAGGCGCGGGTCACGCTGGCGCGCACGATCGGTCTTCTGGTCGAGGATGAGAGCCAGGCACCTCTGGCTGCGGACGGATTCCCGAAGGCACCTGCGGCCGAGGCAGTTTCTGGTATCGACGCCGCCGCTCTCGAGAACGTCTCGCTCCGCCAGCGCCTCGACTACAAGGCGGCACAGCAGCTCCAGGAGTCCGGCAAGGTGCTCTGGAGGGCAGCCGTTATTGACCTCGCGCCCGACGCCAGGTTGGACATCAACGTCTCCTACTCCGGAAGCCACTACGGGGGAAGCCTGTGGGAGGGCCTCGACGGCGCCCTCTTCGGCAACTGGACCGGCCCCAGCGCGAAAGTCGGGCTGACCTACAACAAGCCGTTCGCCAACAACACCCAGCGGGGTAACCTGGCGGAGAAGGCCGCCATCCTTCGGCAGCGGGCGATTTCGACCCAGGACCTCGCGCGGACGATCAGGGCCGACGTGGTCCAGGACCTCGCCGTGCTCGAGGAGGCGGTGCGGCAGCTCGAGCTCTACCAGAAGTCGGCACAGTTCTACCGCGAGTCCGTCAGCAACGAGCTCGAGAAGCTGCGGTACGGCCGCTCGACGCTGATCGACGCGATCACCACCGAGCAGCGCGAGGTCGACGCGAGGATCGCCCTGGTGTCCAGTGAGCAGCAGGTCGCCCGTTCTCTCGCCCAGCTGCGGTTCGACTCCGGATTCCTGGTCTCCGGAACCGGCGCCGGGGAGTTCGTGAGCTACACCAACATCACCAGCCTGCCCAGTCTCGAGGCCGGACAATGAGCACCGCGGCTGGGAGCATCACCATGAGTCGACATCGCTCTCGTCGTTCCGCGTGCCCGGCCCTGGGGGGAGGCCTGCTGGCCATCCTGCTGATCCTCCCCGCCGCTGCCGCTGCCGGAACACCGCCCACCGAGCCAGGGGCGCCGTTTGCACCCGTTCGCCTGACGTCCTCGACGATCACCCTCGAGAACGCCGTGTCGATCGCCCTGCACAATGACCCGGGCATCTACCTGGCACGCGAGCAGGCCTACCAACGCCTCGGCACGCTGCAGCAGGCAAAGGGCAGCTTCGATCTCGGGATCGAGCTGACACCGAGCTTCGAGCACCAGAGTAGCCCGGTGACTCCCGGGCAGAGCAAGAACGAGTGGGGCAAGCGGCTGCTGATGAACTCGATCGCGACCGTGTTTCAGAGGATCGCGGACGGGCTCGAGGAGCAGCTTGCTTCCGACGTCCTCAAGCCGGTCACGGACTGCGTCGACACCACGATTGAGTTCGGGACCCAGCGGTTCGACGTCATCTGCCCTCCCGAAGACCGCCAGGTTGACGTCCTCACCGAGATCGAACTCGCACGTGACCGGGGAAAGCTGGACATCGAGGATCGCCTGCGCCAGTCTTTCCGTCGCGAGTTCCAAACCCTCCAGGTTTCATCAAGCCTAATCGCGTACGTCGGAAGAGTCCTGCTGCGGGCGCTCGGCCTCCAGCCCACGATCCAGGATCGCGAGACCCTCTCCCTGGACCTTGCATTCCCCAAGCTGTACCGAACGGGAATCTCCCTGACGCCGCAGATCATGCTCGAGGGCGTCAAGGACAACTATCGTGGGCGACCCCTGAACCCGACCTACGGCGGCAAGGGCAACCTCAACAGCTACACCGCCCGGCTCGGTCTCTCGTTGGACATCCCGCTCGGCAAGGGCCGCGGCATCGTGTCGACAGGGGCGCCGGAGGTCGCGGCCGGGTACAGCTATGACTCAAGCCTCGAGACCGTGGCCCACACCATGTCCGACAGCGTCCAGCGCACGCTGATCGCCTACTGGAACGTGGTCGGAGCACAGCAGAGCCTGGCGTTGCTCCAACAGTCGGCGGGCCAAGAAGCCGAGCTCGTGAAGATCGGCGAGGATCTCGCCGATGGCGGCGAGATCGCCCCCGCGGACCTGGTCTACGTCAGGGCCCGCCTCGAGGCGACTCGGGGCACCGTCTCCCAAGCCCGACAAGCGCTGCTCCAGGCGCGAGTGAGCCTGGCCAAGACAATCGGCCTGTCGGTCGAGCGCCTGGACGACACGCCTCTGGCCTCCGGCGACTTTCCGCCGCCGCCGTCGGCAGCTCTCATCCAGAGCTGGCGGAGCGCACCCCTGGGTCGTGCGGCCGTCGCACGTCGCAGCGACGTGCTGGCCGCGCACAAGCTCGCAGATGCCGCCAAGGTCCTGGCTGACGCAGCCCGCGCCGATCTGAAAAGAGAGTCGACGCTGTCGTTCACGGTCTTTTACTCCGGCCTGTTCGAATCGCCGGAGCCCATGGACGCCCGCAACTTCGGCCGCGGCTACTACGACGCACTGTTCTCCAACTTCACGGGGCCGAGCGCCCTCATCACGCTCAACTTCAACCTGCCCTTCCGCAACAACGTCGCGCTCGGCCGCTACGAGCAGTCGCGGGCTCTCCAGCTGCGCAGCGAAATCACTGCCGGCAACCTGGAGCGAGTGGTGTCGGCACGGGTCGAAGAGCTGATCGGCACCGTCGCCCGGGCCACCGACTCGATCGCTCGGCACGAGGCGGCGGCAGCCAGCTATAGGCAGACGCTGGAGGACGAGACCGAGAAGTTCAAGGCCGGCGAGTCTTCCGTCGTAGACGTGGTCCTGACCGAGGAACGCGAGATCTCCGAGCGGCTCCAGCTGGTCAGCGCCAGGCTGCGGCTGGCCACGCTGATGGCGCAGTTCCGCTACGAGATGGGAACACTTGTGGACTACCGGATCGAGGATGGACAGGTTGTCGTGACCGACGTCTGGCCGACCGGCCAAACGCAGGAAGGAATGAGCGAAACACAGCCCGGATAGCCGGGTGGCGTGACACTGACACTTTCTTCCGGGGGGGCATGAGTGACCAGGGATCTATCGGCGAGAGGTGTACGGAGGCATGCCAGCGGTGCGATCCTCCTCCGCCTGTTTACAAGGTGCGTGCGACGGACAGCAGAAACGGGAGGAGCTGCGGCGGCGCCCGTCTGGCAGCCCATGACGGTCTTGATCGGGGGGTACGACCATGCCCGGAGGTAGCATTTTCCGCAAGGCGGCGCTCGAGAAGTTGTCGTCGCCCGAGCGGCTCGACGTGCTGATGCGGGTCACGTCGCCCACCGGGTGGCTGGCCCTGATCGCTCTCGGTGTCATCATCATTGCGCTCGTCATCTGGAGCGTCGTCGGCAGCATCTCTATCAAGGTCAACGGCCGGGGGATTTTGATGCGCGGCGGCACCGTGTACGAGGTCAACTCGATCGGTGCCGGCCACATCGCCTCGATCAGTGTCGAGCCTGGGCAGGCAGTCGAAGTGGGCCAGGTTGTGGCGCGCCTCGATCAGCCTGACCTCGCCCTCCGCATCGCCAACAAGCAGGAGGAGCTGGCCTCCCTCTCGGGGCAGGGAGCCCAACAGACACAGGCGCAGGCGCGAATCCTCGCCCGCTACCGGAGTCAGGCTGCGGATCTGAGGGAAAAGATCGCCACCCAGCAGAAGCTCGTCGATCGCGGCCTCCTGACGCGTACTCAGCTGATGCAGACCAAGGAGCAGCTGACCTCCACCGAGCAGGCGATCGCCACCACGCGTTCCAACCTCGCCGGAGGCGGCAATCGGATCGACGACGTGCGACGCCAGCTGCGTGAGCTCCAGGCGGACATGGAAAGCCGTTCCGAGGTGCGCAGCCCGTACGGCGGCCGGGTGCTCGAGGTCATGGCAAACCCGGGCGACCTGGTCGACCGTGGGGCGCGGATACTGACCCTGGAGGACGCCAAGGAACCCCTCAAGGGAGTGCTCTTCGTTCCCGCCTCCGAAGGCAAGAAGATCCGTCCCGGGATGCGCGCCGACATTTCGCCGTCGACCGTGCGACCCGAGGAGTACGGCTTTATCGTCGGTACGGTCGCATCGGTGTCTGACTACCCGCTGACCCCGGAAGGCCTGGTGCGGGTCCTGCGCAACCAGAAGCTGGCCCAGGAGCTGTCGGGGAACACAGCGCCGATCGAGGTAACGGTAACCCTGACCAAGGATGCCGAGACCCCGAGCGGGTTCAAGTGGACCTCTTCAAAAGGTCCGCCCGAGAAGGTGTTCAGCGGAACCGTGTGCAACGGCTCGGTCGTGGTCGACACCAAACGCCCGATCGGCTACGTCATCCCGATCGTGAAGAAAACCGTCGGCGCGGGCTGAGGCGAGCATGGCCACGCAACCCGAGGAAACACCCAGGGCCAAGATCCCGCCGCCGCCCAACCGGCGGGTCAAGACGCCGACGGTGCTCCAGCTGGAGGCGGTGGAGTGCGGCGCGGCTGCCCTCGCCATCGTGCTCGGCTACTACGATCTGATCGTGCCATTGGAGGAGCTGCGTTCCGAGTGCGGCGTCTCCCGTGACGGCAGCAAGGCGCTCAACGTCGTCAAGGCCGCCCGCAAGTACGGCATCGAGTCCAAAGGCATCAAGTACGAGAACCTCGAGCGCCTGTACGACCTAACCTTCCCGGTAATCCTGTTCTGGAACTTCAACCACTTCGTGGTGCTCGAGGGGTTCAAGAAGGGTAAGGCGTACCTCATGGATCCGGCCGCCGGCCCGCGCACCGTGACCATGGAGGAGCTCGACGCCTCGTTCTCAGGCGTCGTACTGACCTTCGAGCCGGGACCGGAGTTCAAGCCGGCGGGAGAGAAGCCGAGTATGAAGGTGGCGCTGCGGCGCCGTCTCAGGGGCTCCGAACACGCTCTCCTGTTCGCCGTGCTGTGCGGTCTGTTCCTGGTCGTCCCCGGTCTCGTGATTCCGACCTTCTCCCGGGTTTTCATCGACGAGTACCTGATCGGCGGCCGGAAGTCTCTCATCGTGCCGTTGCTCATCGGCATGGGCCTAACGGCGGCACTGCGCATGGGACTGACCTACCTGCAGGAGTACTACCTGCTGCGCATGGAGTCGAAGCTGGCCCTGTCGACCTCGAGCAGCTTCTTCAACCACATCCTCCGCCTGCCGGTCGCCTACTTCTCGCAGCGGTTCGCCGGCGAGATCGGTTCGCGCGTCGACATCAACAACAAGGTGGCAAACCTGATCTCCGGGCGCCTCGCCACCACGCTTCTCGACAGCGTCCTGGTGGTCTTTTACGCCGTGCTGATGCTGATGTACGACGTGACGCTGACCGTGGTCTGCGTCGGCATAGCGCTCCTCAACATCGTAGCCCTGAAGATCGTCTCGCGGCACCGCGTGGACGCAGCCCGCCGGCTCATGCAAGACCAGGGCAAGCTCACGGGTACCGCCATGAACGGCCTGCGGATGATCGAGACCCTGAAAGCATCCGGTTCGGAGTCGGAGTTCTTCTCACGCTGGTCGGGCTACCAGGCCAAGGCCCTCCGCTCGCAGCAGGAGCTCGGACAGCTCGGTGAGCTCGTCAACGCGGTGCCGGCGCTGGTTACCAGCATCACCACCGCCACCATCCTCCTGCTCGGTAGCCTCAAGGTGATGGCCGGCGATCTCACCGTCGGCATGCTGGTCGCCTACCAGACGCTGATGACCAGCTTCAACCAGCCGCTCAATACCTTCGTCAGCTTCGGCGCCAGCCTGCAGGAGCTCGAGGCCGACATGAACCGTCTCGACGACGTGCTCCGCAACGACATCGATCCGCAGTATCTACGGGAAGAGAAGGCCGCGCTCCAGCCCGACACCGCAGCCGGCGGCGATATGGTCAAGCTCTCGGGCGAGGTCGAGCTCCGCGACGTTACCTTCGGCTACAGCCCGCTGGCCAAGCCCCTGATCGACGGCTTCAACCTCAGGGTCAAGCCGGGCCAACGCGTCGCCATCGTCGGCGCCAGCGGCAGCGGCAAGTCCACGGTGGCGCGGCTGGTCTCGGGCCTGTACCGGCCCTGGAAGGGTCAGGTCCTGTTCGACGGGATCCCAA
Source organism: Acidobacteriota bacterium (assembly GCA_022340775.1). Lineage (GTDB taxonomy): Bacteria > Acidobacteriota > Thermoanaerobaculia > Thermoanaerobaculales > Sulfomarinibacteraceae > JAJDNH01. The sequence continues at coordinate 21,756 of JAJDNH010000207.1, read as the reverse complement.
CCGATGAGCTCCCGGTCGGCCTGCTGCGCAACTCCATGGGGGTGGTCGATCAGGAGATCTTCCTGTTCGGCGGCACGGTGCTCGAGAACGTCACCATGTGGGACTCCACGATCCCGCTCACGGCCGTAACGCAGGCCTGCCGGGATGCAGCCATCGACGACGATCTCCAGACCCGGCTCGGCAAGTACGACTCAATTGTCGAGGAGCACGGTGGCAACTTCAGCGGCGGCCAGCGCCAGCGCCTGGAGATTGCTCGCTCGCTGGTCGGCAACCCCACCCTCCTCATCCTCGACGAGGCCACCAGCGCCCTCGACCCGCCCACAGAGCAGTGGGTCGACGAGGCGTTGCGGAGACGGGGCTGCACTTGCATCATCATCGCTCACCGTCTCAGCACGATCCGCGACGCCGACGAGATCATCGTCATGGAGCGGGGCTCGATCGTACAGCGGGGCACGCACGAGGAGATGAAAGACATCCCCGGTGCGTACGCCGAGCTGATCAAGGTGTAGGGGGTAAGCCATGGCAAACGTTGGCAAGCCCTCGACACCATCCGGACCGTTCAAGCTGGAGCTCGTCAGCACGGCGGACGGCGCGCGCAGCGGGGAGCAGCTCACGCTCCACGCCCCGGTACGGCTCGGCCGCAACCCGGACTGCGACATCACGCTCGCGGATCCGGCCATGTCGCGGCACCACGCCGAGATCCGGCTCACCGAAGACGGCTACCTGCTGGCCGACCTGGGAAGCTCCAACGGCACCTGGTTCGGAGATTCGAAGATCTCCGAGCGGCTGCTCAAAGATGGCGACGAGTTCCGTATCGGCGGCACAGTGGTTCGGTTCTCGGCGCCCGAGCCGGTGCAACACCCCGTTGCGCCAGCAGCAAAGCCGGCCGACGAACCAGCGCCCGCCAAACCCGTCGCGCCCGCCCGGCCTCCGGCGCCCCCGGCTCAGGCGGCACCTCCACCGTCGCCCCCGGAACAGGATCAGGCTCATCCACAGGCCCCCGAGCCTTCGGCTGTGGCGGCCCCGGCGCCGCCCAAGGTGCCCAAGCCCCCACTCGAGGCGCCGCCCGCTGCACCTGCGTCGCAGCCTCCGCCCGCGGCGAAGCAGCCGCCCACGGCCTCACCTCCAGCAGCTCGTCCGTCCGCTGGCGGCCCGCCTGCATCGGGGACGGCCGCTCCCCCCGCTCCACCCGAAGCCCCTGTCAAGGCACCACCGCGTCCGGCGCCCACGGCGGCGGAAGCCGCCGAACCCTCCGACTTAGGCCAGGTTCTCGAGCGGTGGGGTGAGCGGATGACCGCCAGTGGCAACAAGCCATTCCTTCTCAGCGACAACGAGGTTGCCTGGTACGTCGAGGACGGCAAGGTCGAAGTTTTCACGGTGGCCCTCGACAGCAACAACCAGCCGACCGGTGCCCGGACCCACTTCGTCACCGTCGAACCGGGGCAGATCATGTTCGGCATGGACTTCGCCGGTTTCGGGATGGGCTCGGGCCTGCTGGCCGTCGGCAAGATGGGGAGCCACCTGCTCCAGCTCCGCGTTTCGGACCTGCGCGTCATGGCGCAGGACGAGCGGCGTGCCGGTCCGCTGGCCCAGCTGGTCGATAGCTGGGTCGCCTCCATATCGCGCAGCTTGACCCGGGAGATCTCGCCCGGGCCAGTGGCCGACAAGGGTCTGGCCCCCGGGGAGGACATCACGCTCGAGAACCGGCAGACGGGGCGTCCGCCGAAGGCCGTAGTCTGGATGGAGATCCTGGATGGGTCCGTGCTCTTCGTCGACATGGAGGAGCTGAGCTCGGAGGCCGACCAGGCTGCGGGGGGAACCAGCAGCGTCGGTCTGGCCGACCTCTTCGAAAAGGCGAAGCGACGGCGCACGCTGTATCCCTTGACTCCGGACTCCTGGATCGAGGCATCGAACCCTGGCGACCTCACGACCCGGCTTCGCATCCTGGGCAGCGCAACGGCCGTTTCAGACCCCGCACTGTGGACCGGCCTCGAGGCCTTCCACCGCGTCCTCTGCCAGTGCGAGTTCATCAACAAGCGTTTCGCGGTTGTCGACGAGTTCAACCGTCTCAAGTCGAAGGCGGAGTACTCGGAAGCCGCGCGCGAGGCGGCCTACCGGGACATCGCTGCGGTTCTGGAGGAGCCGGGAAGGGCGGCAGCTCCGGCCGTGGGAGCGGGCGGTGATCTGGTGCTCGAAGCCTGCCGCGCTGTCGGCGAGTTCCTTGGAATGGAGATCAAGAACCACCCGGAGGCCGACAAGCAGGCCGGCTTCAACACACGCATCGGCGCCGTCGCCAAGGCCTCGCGCTGCCGCACCCGCCCTATTGTTCTCCGTGATGATTGGTGGCGGCGCGACCAGGGCCCGGTGGTCGGGCGATGGGAGGACAGCGACGAGCCGGTCGCCCTCCTCCCCGTCGGCTCGCGCTCGTACGAGTGCGTCGACCCGAAGACCGGCACCCGGTCGAGGGTTAACGAGGAGCTGGCGGAGAAGCTGTCGCCGATGGGCGTCGTCCTCTACCGCCCGTTCCCCGACGGCCCCCTGTCGGCCAAGGACCTGATCAAGTTCGGCGCTCGCGGACTCAAGAGGGACGTACTGATGTTGATCGGCATGGGTCTCGCGCTGGGTGCACTCGGCGCGCTGACCCCGATCTTCACCGGCAAGCTATTCGACAGCGCCATCCCTCAGGCCGATAAAGGACTTCTCGCCCAGTTCACGGGTGGCCTCTTCATGGCCGCGTTCGTAGCGGGCGCGTACAAGATCACGCAAAGCATCGCGGTTCTGCGCATCCAAGGGAAAATGGACTACACGATCCAGGCAGCCCTCTGGGACCGCCTGATGAACCTCCCCTCGACCGCGTTCCGGGCGTACTCGTCCGGTGACCTGGCCGACCGCGCAGGCGGCGTCGACGCCATCCGGCGTCTGGTCGCCGGGGCTGGTATCGGAGCGATCCTCGGCTCGCTCAGCTCGGTTTTCTACATTTTCCTGATGTTCAAGTACTCCCTGGCGCTCGGAGCGCTGGCGATGGTGCTCACGTTCATCTACGTCGGCTTCACGACCACCGCCAACTACCTGCAGCTGCGCCACGAGCGGGTACAGATGGCGGTCAGGGGCAAGATCACCGGCATGGTGCTGCAGTTCATCTCAGGGGTCGGCAAGCTGCGCGTAGCCGGTGCCGAGAACCACGCCTTCCGGGTCTGGGCATCGGACTACTCGCACCAGCGACGCCTCGAGTTCACCATCGGTAGGATCCAGAACGCAGTTCAGATCTTCGGCTCCGGCTTCCCCGTGATCTCGTCAATGGCGATCTTCTACGTACTCATGCTGATCCAGGAGCAGGCGCTGGCCAAGGGACAGCCGCCGTCGATGACCACCGGCGACTTCATCGCCTTCAACGCGGCCTTCACCGCTTTCCTCGCGGCAACCCAGTCTCTGGGAAACGCCTCGCTCGACATGCTGCGGGTGGTCCCGATCTTCCAGCGCCTCAAGCCGATCATCACGACCCCCGCGGAGCTCGACGAGACCCGCGCCTACCCCGGTCGCCTGCGCGGCGAGATCGACGTCAAGCACGCCTCATTCCGCTATAGCGAAGAGGGACCGTGGGTGATCGACGACCTCTCGGTCAAGATCGAGGCCGGGGAGATGGTCGCCTTCGTCGGTGGCTCCGGCTGCGGGAAGTCGACGCTCATGAGGCTCTTGCTCGGGTTCGAGATTGCCCAGAAGGGCTCTGTTTACTTCGACGGTCAGGACCTCGCGAACCTCGATCTGAGGGAGGTTCGCCAGCAGATCGGCGTGGTCCTGCAGACCAGCTCTCTGCTGCCGACCGACATCTTCCGGAACATCGTCGGCTCGACCGGGCTCGGACTCGGCAACGCCTGGGAGGCGGCCGAGCTCGCGGGCCTGGTCGAGGACATCAAGGCCCTGCCGATGGGCATGCACACGTACATCGCCGAGGGCGGCGGCGGCTTCTCGGGAGGGCAGAAGCAGAAGATCCTGGTCGCCCGGGCTCTCGTCCGCAAGCCACGGATCCTCATCTTCGACGAGGCCACAAGCGCGCTCGACAACCGCTCGCAGGCCGTGGTCACGCAGAGCATGGAGCGACTGCAGGCGACGCGGATCGTCATCGCCCACCGCCTGAGCACGATCATCAACGCCGATCGGATCTGCTACCTGGAGGGCGGCAAGGTCATCGAACAGGGCTCTTACGACGAGCTGATGAAGCTCGACGGCAAGTTCGCGATCCTCGCGAAGAGACAGATGGCCTAGAACCGTACGCATTGGCCTCGGGTCACTCGCCTGTGCGCAGCTCCGGCGGCCGCAGGCCGTGGATCTGCCAGGGCAGGTGGTTTCAGGTCTTCCTTCTCCGTTTGTTGGTAAGCTCCCACAGGCGATCGGCCTCGTCAGCCTGAGCGCGCCGGATGTTGTAGACGCCGGTACCGACGGCGATCGGCTCATCCTCGGCGCCCGGATGGTAGGCCGTGAGCTCGGCGACACCAACTCGGTTCCCGAGCCGGAGGACACGGCCGCGTCCGATCAGCAGCTCGGGCTGGCCGGGACGCAGGTAATCCACACGCAGGTCGACGGTGGAAATGCGGTCGCTTCTGCCAATCTGGGACCAGACCGCCACACCGCCGCAGGTGTCGAGGAGGGACGAGACCACCCCTCCGTGCAGCGACGGAAGCAACGGGTTGCCGATGAGCTCGGGTCGAAACGGAATCTCCACGACGGCCAAGCCGCCCTCGATGTGAGCCACCCGCATTCCGAGGAACCTGGAGAACGGGATCGCGGATTCAAACAGCCGTGCGAGCCGCTCGTACATGCCTTGCTGCATCACGTGTCACTCCCGGGAGGACGGTAACCGAAGGCGGCGCTGGCGCAGCGCCCCACGTGGTCGCCCTCCGCTCCATTCTGCCACGCCGTTCGGCCGACCGCGCCCGCGGCATGCGGCCGGTTCCGAGCACCGTTGCGGAAACACCGGTCTCCCACGCGCGACTCGATGACCTGGATCACAGAACGTTGACTCACAGCGTGTCACGATGAGAGGCGTGCGCACTGGCATCAGCCTCCGCCCTGCGGCCCCAGACGCCCGAAGGGGGGCGGTAGTGGACGTGCCTCAAACGTCTCAACCGGCCTCTCACGGCGGCCTGCCTGGGAGAGCCCTACTGGTCGCGCTGGATCCAACGACCGATGGCAGGGTGCGGGAGGCGATGAAGGAGATGGATGTCTCGCTGCAGAGCGTATCCAACTCGGATGCCGCACTGAGCGCGCTGAGGTCACAGCCTGTCCAGCTGGTGTGGTGCGGCTATCCGCTGCCGCACCTGCTCCTTCGCCACTTCCTGCAGCTGATCCGCAACCCGGTATGTGAGAGCCGGCACTGCGGGATCATCGTGCTGTCGATCCCCGAGCTCCTCTCGGGCGCCACTCGTTTCGTCGGCGAAGGGGCCAACGCCGTCATCCCCCGCTGGGCGCCGGCATCGGCCCTTACGGATGCCGCACGGCGGCTCCTGGAGGCTCCCCGGCGATACCTCCCGCGCCAAGGCACCCTGATCCGCCTTTACTCCTCGGGCGGGGTTTCGATTCCGGTCAACGCGGTTGCCAACATCTCCGCTTCGGGGTTGTTGTTGGAGTCCGAAGAGAGGCCGCCGCTGGGCTCGGAATGCGTCGCTGAGATCAGCTACTCGGATCTGCCGGACTGTCTGTCGCTGCCATCACGGGTCGTGCGTCACACTCGAGCCGGACGCGAGCACCACTCCGGTTTCGCCCTCCAGTTCGCGGCCCCCCCACCAGAGCTCGACCGCCATCTCGCCACAATCGCCCCGGGGCTGACGGCTGTACATAGCTGAGGCCGCGTTTCAACCGCACGGACAGCTTCAGGTCTGCAAGACACCTTGCCGGAAAGGTGCAAGCTCGCTGTTGTGAGCCGCCGCGGCAAGGCTACGGGCCACGACCTCCCGGGAGTCGCGAGGGTCGATGATCTCATCCACCCACAACCGGGCCGCGGCGTACCGCGGATCCATTGCCGCATGGTAGCGCTCCCGGATCTCTGCCAGCAGCTGCTCCCTCTCCTCCTCGCTGACCTCGTCGCCCCGGTTCTTGAGCTGGATCGCCAGCAGGGTGTTTGAGGCCTGCTCGCCACCCATGACCGAGATCGAGGCCGACGGCCAGGCATAGAAGAAGCGAGCCCCGTAGGCCCTCCCGCACATCGCGTAGTTGCCGGCCCCAAACGAGTTGCCAACGAAGATCGTGATCTTCGGCACGACCGAGTTCGCGACCACATTGACGAGCTTCGCGCCGTCCTTGATGATTCCCTCGCGCTCGGCCTTCGAGCCCACCATGAAGCCCGTGACGTCCTGCAGGAAAAGTAGAGGAACCCCCTTCTGGTTCATGAGCTCGACGAACCGCGCCGCCTTGTCCGCGGCGTCCGGATAGATCACGCCGCCGATCTGCATCTCACGGTCCTTGGCCTCGAGACCGCGCCGGCGGTGCACGATCTGGCGCTGGTTGGCGACGATGCCCACCGCCCAGCCGTGAATCCGCCCCGTCCCACAGATCAGGGTCTGGCCGTAGGTCGCCTTGTACTCCGTGAACTCGGAGCCGTCGAGCAAACATGCCAGCACCTGGTAGGTGTCGTAAGGCCGAGACCTGTCAACGGGCATCAATCCCAGGAGATCGGCGGGATCCGACCCGGGGTCCCTGGCCTCGACGACGTCGAAGATCGGCGCCGGCGGCCGTGCCAGCTCGCCGATCCTGGCGCGAATGTGCTCGATGGCTGCAGCGTCGTCCGGGAAACGGTCGTCGACCACTCCTGAGATGTCGACCTGAACCTCGGCCCCGCCCAGCGACTGATTGTCGATCCCCTCGCCGATGGCGGCTTTGACCAAGTGCGCTCCGGCCAGAAAGATGGTCCCGGTTCCCTCGACGATGAGCGCCTCGTCGGACATGATCGGCAGGTAGGCGCCCCCGGCCACGCACGAACCCATAATGGCGGCGATCTGATACACCCCTGCGGCGGAGAGGCGCGCGTTGTTGTAGAACGCGCGACCGAAGTGCTCGCGGTCCGGGAAGATCTCATCCTGCATCGGCAGGAAGACGCCCGCCGAGTCGACCAGGTAGATGATGGGAAGCCGGTTCTCCAGTGCAATCTCCTGGGCCCGGAGGACCTTCTTGCAGGTCAGCGGAAACCAGGCACCGGCCTTGACCGTGGCGTCGTTGGAGACGATCACGCACTCCCGACCACTGACCTGGCCGAGGCCGATCACGACGCCTGCGGCCGGCGCGCCTCCCCACTCTTCGTAAAACCCCCACGCCGTGAAGCTCCCGAGCTCGAGCAGCTCGGTCTCGGGATCGATCAGGGCCACCACCCGCTCCCGTGCGAGCATCTTGCCCTTCGCCCTTTGTTTCTCGGCCGCCTCCTCACCGCCGCCGGCCGCGATCACCGATCTCTGGGCATGCAAGACTCGCAGCTGGTTCAGCCAGTGGTCCCTGTTGGTTTCAAAATCGACGTCGTGGTTGACCCGCCCCGTCAGCTTCCTCGGCATGGGACCTCCAGGCCGGAGTATAGCCTTCCCGGTGTCATCGGCAACGAACCTCTTCAGCGTCTTCTCGGCCTATCAGGTGGAGCCGCCGCCGTACCCCCGGCGAGCCTCAACTGCCCTCGAGGTTCGGGATGGCTGTTGCCGCTCGCTCCATGGCCTCCGCGAACGCTTCTCGATCCCCTCGTTCTACGGCTCCGGTGAGCTCACCCAGGACCGCCGTCAACGCCGCAGCTCTCGGCATGCTCTCGCGCCTGCAACAGCACCTGTTGCTCGACCTCGCGGACGATCACCGGCTGGCCGCGCTCCGCCTTCAGGCGACCGACCTGGGCGGCGAGGTCGAAACGACGCGCGAGCAGCTCCAGGAGCGCTCGGTCCTGTCGTGCAATCTCATCTTGCAGGCGAACGACCTCCTCGGTCATTGCCACTCCCTGCCCCGAAAGGAGCTGGATCCTCCGGGGATCCGCAATGCTACACTGCCCTCCCCTGCCCTGCTCTTTCTCTTCCTGCAGGCTCGTACGTCGGCTCGTCTGGGAGGATCGATGGCGAAGATCAAGGTTCGGCGAACCAACCGCGAGGAGCTGCCTGGGGTGGCGCTGCTGAGGTCCGCCGTCTCTGCAGAGACACCCGTCGAGGCCGCCATGCTCGACCTCGACATGGCGATCGATCCGACGCTCGAGCACCTGATGACCCACGATCCCGACGGCTTTTTCTCCGCCCTCGACAACGAAGAGACGCTCGGTTTTGCCGCAGCCCACATGCGCTCTCGTCAGTGGGTGCTCTCCGACCTGTGGGTGCTCCAGCAGCACCAAGGCCGCGGCGCCGGCGAGGCTTTGCTGAAGAGGGTCCTCACCTACGGCGAGCGCTCCGGGGCCCGCAGCTACCTGGCAGTCGTCCCCGCGGGGGGACGGATCCAGTCCCTGTTACTCCGCCACGACTTCCGACCCGGCCCGCCCGTCTACCTGTTCCGTCTGCGCCCCGACACCGCCGAGCCCTTGGCCGCGTCACTGGCCCGGCTGCTACCGGGACAGGAGGTCTCTCGCGATCTGCTGGAACGGCGAGGGCAGAGTGATCTGGACCGGATCGACCGGCTGGTCCGCGGGATGACCCGAGAAGCGGATCATGTGTTCTGGCTGAAGCAGTACCGGATGAACGCCGCCTTCGTCCGCCAGGCCAACCGCGTGGCCGCCTATGCCTACGGCGGAGCCGAGCAAGCCGGTCCGGTAGCCGGGAATACTCAGGACGCAGCGTTGGCGGCCCTCGGGTGGTCGATCCAGTTTGCCAGACGCGGGGAACACCGGCGCCCCATCGAGCTTCTCGTTCCGGCCCCGTTCAGCCCCGCTGTGGACGCGTTGCTGGAGGCCGATGCCCGTCTCTGCGCCACACTCTTGGTGTACGGCCGCGGCTCCCTCCCGAGCTTCGATCGATGCGTGTTGGGAAGCCAGAGCCTTCCGTGAACGACAAGCTCGCCGACGCTGCGCCTCGACGACGTCGCCACCGTCACGTCGACTACCCGAGCGAGCTCAACCCGCAGCAACTCGAGGTCGTCCAGCACCCCGGCGGGCCGATGCTGGTTCTGGCCGGCGCCGGGACAGGCAAGACGCGGACGCTGGTGTACCGCGTCTGCCGGCTCATAGAGGACGGTGTACCACCCGGGACGATCCTCCTTCTCACCTTCACCAACAAGGCAGCCCGCGAGATGCTGGACAGGGTCGAGCAGCTGGTTGAGCGTGGCGCTGGACGGGTGATGGGCGGGACCTTCCACTCCGCCGGGAACCGGATACTGCGGCGCTACGCGGAGCTCCTCGGCTACTCCCCGCGCTTCTCCATCCTCGACCGAGAGGACGCCACGGACCTGATGGGGGCTGCCCTCGCAGACGTCAGCCCCGACCTTCCGCGGCGGCGGCTTCCGCGCCCCAAGCTGCTGGTCGACGTCTACAGCTACGTCATCAACACCGGACACTCACTCGACGACGTCCTCCTGGCGCGGGCGCCACAGTACCTCGACCAGAGCGAGCTGATTGCGGCGGTTTTCAAGCGCTACCTGGAGCGCAAGCGCGACGCCGACCTCATGGACTTCGACGACCTGCTGCTCAACTGGCTCCTGCTGCTCAAGCGCTTCCCGGAGGCACGTGCCGAGCTGGCGGAACGGTTCCGACATGTCCTGGTCGACGAGTACCAGGACACCAATCGCCTGCAGGCCGACATCGTCGACGCCATGCTCGGAGCGGACAGAAACCTGATGGTCGTCGGGGACGATGCCCAGTCGATCTACGCCTTCCGTGGCGCCGACTACGCCAATATCCTCAGCTTCCAGGAGCGTCACCGGGACTGCGCGGTGTTCCGGCTCGAGATCAACTACCGCTCGACCCCTCCAATCCTCGCTCTCGCCAACGCCTCGATCAGCCACAACGAGCACCAGTTCCAGAAGGAGCTGCGACCCACCCGACGCGGAGAGGAGCTGCCGTCGAGAGTCTCGGTGCCGACGCCGGAGGCTCAGGCAACGTTCGTCGCCGACGAGGTGCTGGCGCTGCGGGAAGAGGGCGAGGAACTGGAACAGATGGCTGTCCTCTACCGTAACCATGCACATTCCCTCGAGCTTCAGGTCGAGCTCACCCGCCGCAACATTCCCTACCGCGTGAGGTCGGGCGTGCGTTTCTTCGAGCAACGTCATGTCAAGGATGTACTTGCCCACCTCCGTTTCGTCGCAAACCCGCGCGACGAGGTCTCCTTCACCCGGCTGATCAAGCTGCGGCGCGGCTTCGGTGCCCGTCTGGCCGCCCGCCTCTGGAGCCGTGTCGCGGGCGGCAACCCGCTGCGCGCGCTGCTCGACCTCGCCAACGGAAACTTCGATGCGCCGCGAGCGGCGCAGCGCTCTCTCGGTGAGGTCCGGGCGCTCGTCGAGGACCTTGCATCACCCCGGCGAACCGGCCAGCCCGGGGAAGCGATCCGCGCCGTGGTGGAGGCGTTCTACCGCGATTGGGCGCGGGAGAACCTGGACAACGCCGGCTCACGCCTCGACGATCTCGAGCAGCTCGCCTTGTTCGCCGACGGCTACGCTGACACCGAGGCCTTCCTGGCCGAGATTACACTCCTCAACGAGCTCTCCGGTGAGGACCTCGCGGCGGGCCCGCCGGATGAGTCGCTGACTCTGTCCACGATCCACCAAGCGAAGGGGCTGGAGTGGCGTGCGGTCTTCCTGATCTGGCTCGCCGAGGGCCGGTTCCCGACTGTACGGGCGGAGGACATGGAGGAGGAGAGACGGCTCTTCTATGTCGCGGTCACCCGAGCCAAGGAGGACCTTTACCTGGTCCACCCGGAGATAGCCCGTGACCGCTACCGGGTCGACGTTCTCCTCGATCCTTCGGCCTTCCTGCTCGAGCTGCCTCCGGAGCTCTCGGAGCAGCGGGTTGTCCACCAGGAGCTGGGGACCTCCGGGCTTCCCGAGCTGGAGGCCGGAGGCCGCTACCGGTTGCCCGATTTCCTCTCCCAGGATGACGAGGCTGAGAACGAGGACGAGGGCGACATCAACTGACGGGTCCGCGCCACCAGGGGATCACGGTGACCCAAGACACCTCCCCCGGTTCGGGAGCCGCCTCCGCTGTTGCGGCGCCTCAAATCCCTGTGGTACAGTTCATCTCCGCTTGGGCGGGCATAACTCAGCTGGTAGAGTGTCAGCTTCCCAAGCTGAAAGTCGCGGGTTCGATTCCCGTTGCCCGCTCCACCTTCTGTAACCCGCTGCCGGGAGTGAGCGCCATGGGTCTCTTCGCACGTGATGACAAGCCAACCGCCGGAGGCCAGGGGATCGCCCCCAGCAGAACGGCGCAATCGCCTCAACCCTCACAGCCTCAGCCCCAGCACGCCGCACAGGGCCCTGGACGCGAGGTCACCATCGTCGCCGAGTCGGCACGGTTCGACGGCACCCTGGGTGGCTCCGGCGACATTCACATCTGCGGCCGCTTCCAGGGCAAGATCGACTCGTCGGGCAACCTCATGATCGCCGCTAGCGGCCGGGTCAAGGCATCGTTGCATGCCCGAACCGTGATCGTGTCCGGGTCGGTGGAGGGCGATGTGTCGGCCGAAGAGCGGATCGAGCTCAAACCGTCGGCAAAGCTGACCGGCAACATCACCGCACCGCGGATTCTGATCGAGGAGGGCGCCGCGTTCGAGGGCCAGGTCCACATGCAGTCGCCCTCGGCTCCGAAGGCGGGCACCGTCTCCTCCGAGCCGGCACCGGCGGAGGAAAAGGAACAGCCCGAGATTTCGAGCGCGCGCCGTCCCAAGAACGGGAAGTAACGCGGCTGTTCGCCCGTGATCCTGTACGGCCAACCCAGCGAGTTGCTCGGGTCCGCGGGCCTTGCCCAATACGATTGCGAGCTACCCAGGTTCGACCGAGACACGTTCCAAACGTCGTCGAGAAGAAGTCGTGAAGGATTTCACAACGCGGCATTGACCTGCTGAACGCGAGGGGCTACGATTCCCCGGCGACCGGGGCTGCCCAGGGCGTCGGCGAGGTCCAGGAGGAGGTCGAGATGCGAGTCGGGATTCCGAAGGAAATCAAGGACAGCGAGTACCGGATCGGCATGATCCCAGCAGGGGTCCGGGCCCTCACGGACGACGGTCACGAGGTGTTCGTAGAGGCCGGCGCCGGGCTCGGCTCAGGAATCGACGATGCCGAGTACGTTGCAGCCGGTGCGACCATCCTCCCAACGGCTGACGAGGTGTGGGCCACCGCCGACATGATCATCAAGGTCAAGGAGCCGGTCGGTCCCGAGTACGCGCGCATGCGTGCCGGACAGATCCTGTATACCTACCTGCACCTGGCCCCCGAGCCTCACCTGACTGACATCCTCCTCGAGCGCGGTGTGACCGGCATCGCCTACGAGACCGTCACGGACTGCCATGGTCACCTGCCCCTCCTCACGCCGATGTCGGAGGTGGCGGGACGGCTGGCGATCCAGGTCGGTGCCTACTTCCTGCAGCGCCCGAACGGCGGTCGCGGAGTGCTCCTGGGCGGGGTGCCGGGCGTGCCACCATCAGATGTCGTCATCATCGGCGGCGGCGTGGTCGGCATCAACGCCGCCAAGATGGCGCTCGGGCTCGGCGCCAGGGTGACCATCCTCGAAACCAACCTCGACCGCATGCGCTACCTCGACGACGTGTTTGGCGGGCGCCTCGTCACAGTGGCATCCAACCGTCACAACGTCGAGATCCTCACCGCCCGTGCCGATTTGCTGGTCGGCGGAGTTCTCGTACCCGGGGCCTCGGCACCGAAGATCGTCACCCGTGACCTGCTCGACGGCATGAAGAACGGCGCCGTGATCGTCGACGTTGCCGTGGACCAGGGAGGTTGCGTCGAGACGACCCACCCGACGACTCACTCCGAGCCGACCTTCGAGGTCGACGGCGTTATCCACTACTGCGTAGCGAACATGCCCGGCGCGGTACCGCGAACCTCCACCTTCGCCCTCAACAACGCGACCATCCCGTTCGCCCTCGCACTCGCCAACAAGGGGCTCGACGCTCTCCGCGACGATGTTCACCTGCGCGCTGGCCTCAACACGTTCGACGGCAAGCTGACCTGCGCAGCGGTGGCCTCCAGCCAGCAGAAGCCGTACACACCGGCCGAGGAGCTGCTCGGAGTCCGGTAGGCCCACAGCGGGACGACGGGGAAACCATGCGGGCGCCAACAGCGCCGGGACCCTCCCCGCATCTGCCAACGACCCGGCCACAGAATGGCCAAGGCCCGCAGCCTGGACGACAGGGTGAGCTCATGCCGACGGAGGGGTGCCGGGGGGCTCCGCTGCCGCCATGGGAAGGGGGGCGCACTTAGGATTGTAGCCCTCGCAGTAGAGCTCGATGAGGGTAATGAAGGCAGTCATGATCAACGGCCCGACAATCAGGCCCACCGGGCCGAAGGCATCCAGACCACCGATCAGCGACAGGAACACGAGCAGCGTGTGCATCTTCATCCGGCGTCCGACCAGCGCCGGCTTGAGCCAGTACTCGACGACGGTGCCGACTACCGCCAGCGGCACAAGCACCGCCAGAGCACGATGCGTATCGCCCGCCAGCAGCAGCACGGCCGCCGTCGGCACGTAGACGAGTGAGGTGCCGACAATCGGGATGAAGGCGAGCACGCCCATCACCACCCCCCACAGCACCGGACCCGGTATTCCGGTGGCCGCGAACACCAGGCCACCCACGACTCCCTGGATGATCCCGGCGAGGCCGTTGCCAATGACCAGTGATCCGGCCATGTCGGTGAAGCGCTGCGAAACCAGCGTTTGGTGCGCGGCGGGAAGCGGCAAGACGTCGTTGAACCACTCGCGCAGGGCGTCACCGTCCACCAGCGTGTAGAACAGGATCAACAACCAGAAGAGAAACCCGAATCCGAGCCGTACCAGACCCTTGGCCAGCGACACTCCCTGGCGGTAGAAGAACCCGCCCAGCTTGACGCCCACCGTGGCCAGCTGACGATACACCTCCTCGGGCGTGACCCTGAACCCGAAGGGTGCCAGCAACCGGTCCAGCCTGTCGATCGACTCCCGCCGTTCCTTGAGAAGGTCGAGCAGGCTGCGCTGGGACAGCTGTAACGTCGTCATCTCGTAGAAGCCGACGGCCTCCTGTGACACCGCCTGCACGGTGACGAACATTGGCACCAGAATCGCCGCCATCAACACGAAGCAGACGATCAGTGCAGCCGTCCGACGGTGGCCTCGTAGCGCCATGACCAGCTTTCGGTACCAGGGACCGATCAGGCCGGCGGCAACCAGCGCCAGCAGGATGATCCACACGAACGGTGCCAGGATCCTCAAAACGAGCAGCGTTGCCACCGCCAGCAGGACAAAGAAGGTCCCGCTCGCCGCGCGCCTGCGACGCGTGCCGCTGTCCGTCCCGTCAACTTTCATGCGGCGATCCTCTCCCACCCCCCAGCCGGCGTCAAGCACACAGACGTGACCGGGCCAGGCAGAGACGGGCACTGGCCGTGGATCCGAAGTGACGGAACGCACAACGGCGCCACTGACCGATGGAAACCACACCCCGACATCGCCCCCGCACATGACGCCGTCCCAGCCCCTCGTCCGAACGCCCTCAAAAAGCCCGGCCACAGACCAGGTTCGAACTGCCTTCCCGTCCGGGGATCTCGGCCGCCCCTGGGCGTGACGACGGTGCTACGCTGAGCATGATGCGAGTGGTGATTGCCGGGGGAAGCGGTTTGATTGGGAGCTGGCTGGCGCCCGACCTTGAGAGCCGGGGAATGGAGGTCGTACGCCTCGTCAGACGACCGCAGCCGGCCGCATCGGACGCTGAGGCCAGCTGGGACCCAGCCGCCGGGAGGCTTGATCCGGGCATCCTCGAGGGAGCGGATGCAGTCGTCAACCTGGCCGGTCACAGCGTGGGCGCCGGCAGGTGGACTGCACGGACCAAGGCCCTTCTTTCCTCCAGCCGTCTCGACTCGACCAACACTCTGGTGCGTGCCCTGCAACGGTGCGAGGCCGCTCCACGCCTGCTGATCAGCGCTTCCGCGGTCGGCTACTACGGTGACCGAGGCGACGAGGCCCTCGACGAGTCGTCGGCAGCCGGCCACGGCTTCCTGGCCGAGCTGGCCGCCTCCTGGGAGCGCGAGGCGGAGAGAGCCGGCCAAGCCGGTGTGCGCGTTGTCCTCCTGAGGCTGGGAATGGTGATCGCTCGCGGCGGTGCCCTGGCGCGGATGCTCCCGGCTTTTCGTCTCGGGCTGGGCGGTCCGATCGGCAGCGGCCGCCAGTGGTGGCCCTGGATCGCCATGGAGGACGTTCTTGGGGTGATCGGACACGCTCTCGATTCGCAGGGTTTGTCCGGGCCGGCCAACGTCGTCTCTCCGCTCCAGGTGCGGTGCCGGGAGTTCGTCGGCACGCTGGGCGGCGTTCTCCGAAGGCCGGCCTTCCTGCAAGCACCGGCACCGGTGCTTCGTCTGCTCCTGGGTGAGATGGCGGATGGCCTTCTGCTCGCGAGCGCGCGGGCAAAGCCCGCCGTCCTCGAGGCATCGGGTTACGCATTCCGCGTTCCTTCCCTTGCCGAGGCGATTCGCCGTGCCATCGACTGAACGGGTCCCCAAGCCTCCCTGGCCGCTGGTCGCGACGTGCACCCGCGGGCTCGAGGATGTGCTGGCCGAGGAGCTGCGATCGCTCGGCCTCGGAGAGGCGGAGATCGGGCGCGGCAGCGTGCGCTTTGCCGGCGACCTGCGGGCGGTGTACCGCGCCAATCTCGGTTTGCGCACCGCCATCCGGGTGCTGCTGCCGTTGGCCTCGGGAAACGCGACCGACCGTGACAGCCTCTACCGCCTCGCCTCCACCGTTGGCTGGGAACGGCTCACGGGGCCCGACCAGAGTTTGGCCGTCGAAGCGGTCGGAAGAACACCGGAGCTGCCTCACAGCGGGTTCGCGGCACTGGTTGTCAAGGACGCCATCGTCGACCGGATCCGCGCCCACCGTCGGCGACGCCCCAACGTCGACCGCGCCGACCCCGACCTGCGGGTGCACGTCCACCTCGGCGTAGATGAAACCGCAATCTCTCTCGACTCCAGCGGCGAGCCGCTCTCACGACGCGGCTATCGCTTGCAAGGCGCCGAAGCTCCGCTGACCGAGAGCCTGGCCGCAGGACTGCTGCTGATGGCCGGCTACGACGGGAGCCGCCCGTTCCTGGATCCGATGTGCGGCAGCGGGACTCTCGCCGCTGAGGCAGCCCTCATCGCCAGCCGCAGCGCACCGGGCCTCGAGCGAAACTTCGCGGCTGAGCGCTGGCCTTTCCACGATGCGGGCGTCCTCGAGGACGAGCTACGGCAGGCACGCTCCCGCTCACGCACCCCCCCCGCAAAGATCGCCGCCAATGACATCGATCCCAAGACTGTTGCCGCAACCAAGAAGAACTTGCGACGGGCGCACATGCTGCGGTTCGTGACTGTGTCTCGGGCCGACATCCACGATCTGGACCCGCCGGGGCCCGGGTCGCTGATCGTCACCAACCCGCCGTACGGCCACCGCCTGGGGGAGCTGGAGAAGCTACGACCCCTGTACCGGGAGCTGGGCGACGCGCTGAAACAGCGCGCAGCGGGGTGCACGGCGTGGCTGCTGGTCGGTGCGCGCGAGCTCGCGAAGGAGATCGGCCTCCATGCCTCACGCCGGATCGTGGTCTTCAACGGCCCGATCGAGTGCCGGTTCTTCCGCTATGACCTGTACGCGGGAAGCCGCCGGAGGCAACCTCCCGGCGAAGCCGGGGGCAGCGGCTGACGCGCCCATCTGAAACGCGGTTCAGCTGCCCTCATGGGGTGGTGGGGCACGTCTCGCGTCTTCCGTCTCACGTCTTGCGTGCCCCGGGTGGGAGGGGGCTCTCCTCACCTCCTCACCTCCTCACCTTCTTACCTTCTCACTTCCGGGTGAGTGGGGGCAGCACATTTCCCGAGTACTCGAACTTGACCTCGCGACGCCCGGTGGCGCAAGCCATGCACGCTCCCGCGCCTTTGAGCACCAGCTCTTGGAAGCGGTCGACCGGGAGGTAGAAGAGAGCATCGACGCCGAGCTCGCGCCGTACCTCCTCGACATCGCCGTTGAACCTCGCCCCGATCAGCTCGGCCTGGGTCGGAGTGTTGATCCCCTGGAAACAAGAATCGATCACCATCGGCCACAACGTACCGAAGAAGATCCGACCGGCGCCGGCGGCGCGAAGGGCGCGGACGATCCGACTCGCGTTAGTGCCGCGCACGATGCTGTCATCGACAAGAAAGATGTCCTTCCCCTCGACGGCCTTTTCGTCGACCCGGAAGTCGAGCATTGCCGCCTCGTCCCGCTCCTCCTGGGTTTCTTCCATGAAGATCCGTCCGCCGTAGCGGTACTTCGAGACCGGTGTGGCGTATTGCAGGGCAGTCCCATCGAGCTCCTTCTCGAGCTTCTGGGCGAACGCCTCCGCGCCCGGAATCGGGCTATGGGGGATCGGTACCACGAGGTCGATCTCGGACACAATCTCGGGCGCCCGGTCGAGTACCATCAGCGCCAGCGCTCGGCCGGCGCGCCAACGGTAGGTGCGGATGTTCTCGCCCAGCATCGCCGACTCGACGTCGGCGAAGTAGATGAGCTCAAAGGCACACGGGTGCGGGGAAAGCTGCTTGAGGACCCGTTCCTCGAGCTCGAGGCCGCGATCGACGCACAGCGCAGCGCCGCGAGGGACCTCCTCGTCGACGTCATATCCGTTCTGCTCGAGCGCAATGGTCTCCGAGGCAATCATCAGCTTGCGCCGCCCCGCCGCTCCCTTGCTGCCCCTCACCATCGGGCGAAAGCCGGCGGCGTCGCGGAACGCATAGAGTGCGTTCGGGGTGGCGGCAACTGTCGAGAAGGCACCCGTGACTCGTTCTTGTACCTCGGCAATCGCCCGGAACATCAGCTCTCGCTCCGCGGCCCCGGGATCCTCCTCCCGGAAGTGGCAGAACCACAGCGCAAGGACCCTCAGCAGCGCCTCGGCGTCGCACTCGGCGCCCAACTCCTGGCCCCGCTCCTGGAGCTCGCGCGCGATCTGCAGCACGTTTGTGATGTGCCCATTGTGGGCGAGCGCAATGCCTGAGAACGCATCGTAGAACGGCTGCGCGTTGTTCACCCCACCCCCGCCATGGGTTTTGTAACGGGTGTGGGCGAGCCCCAGGTCGCCCGGGATCGCCCCCAGCGGCTTGAAGATATCGTCGGCGAGCCCCTCACCCTTTTCCAGCCGGACGCGCCGGGTCACCGGGTCCAGCACCAGCAGTCCGGCATAAGCCGGGCCACGATGCTGCAGGAAGTGGGAGCCGTTCGCGAGGTCCTTCACGACCGGCTCGCCGCTCTCACTGATGACGCCCACGATGCCGCACATCGTCACCCCCAGGGTCGCCACTATAGCGCGTCAATCTGCCCCGTCCATGCCGGCGGTTTCCCGCGTTCAGCTTCGGCCCGAGGTGCTACCATCTGCTGTACGAGGAGGAGCCCGTGTGAGCGAAAGAACGGTTCTCGACCTGTACCACCGGGACGTCGCCTCCCCCCGCCCGGACCACTACACACACTTCTTCCCCGGCGGCTCGAGAACGCTGTCCACCGAGGAGTTCCTGGCACGGACATCGGCTCTGGCGCAGGCGCTCTCCGAGCTCGGCGTCGGCGCCGGCGACCGCGTCCTGTTGCTTTCGGACGATCGACCCGAGTGGCACCTGGTCGACCTCGCCGTCCTCGACCTCGGGGCCGTCGACGTCCCGGTCTACGGCACCCTGACGCCGGAGCAGCTCGCCTACCAGATGAGAGACTCGGGAGCCAAGGTTGCTGTGGCAGAGACTTCCGAGCAGATGGCGAAGATTCTCGAGATCCGCAACCGCTGCCCGGACCTGGCTCACCTCATCCAGATCGAAGGCGACACGGAGCCCGGTGTCAGCTCCCTCGAGCAGGTTGTCCTCTCCGGCCAGGTGGGCGGTGTCGAGGACCGATTCTGGAAGCGGTCCCGCAAGGTCAGCGAGGACGACCTCATGACCATCATCTACACTTCGGGCACGACCGGTGAGCCGAAAGGCGTCATGCTCAGCCATCGCAACCTGGTCCAGAACGTCCTCGCCTCCGCTCCCAGGGTGCCGGTGAGACGACGGGACCTCGCTCTCGAGTTCCTGCCGCTGTGCCACGTCTTCGAGAGGATGGTCGGCTACATCTACATGTGGCACTCGACCTACCGCGCCTACTGCTCGATCTACCACGTCGGCGAGCTGATCGCCGACATCCGTCCCCACCTGTTTGCTGCAGTGCCGCGCTTCTATGAGAAGGTGTACCAGACGATCATGGCTAAGGTGGCCGCGGCCTCGCCGGCACGGCGCGCCTTGTTCCGATGGGCACTGGATGTCGGCCGCGAGGCGGCGCACCGTCGCAACGGCGGCCGCCAGGTCGCCGGTCTGCTCGCGCAACGCCTCCGGCTTGCAGACCGTCTGGTGCTATCGAAGGTCCGCCAGGGTCTCGGCGGCCGAGTCCACTATGCGATCTCAGGCGGCGCTGAGTTGCCCCTCCACCTCGCCGTCTTTTTCCACGCACTCGGTGTGCCGGTACTGGAAGGGTACGGCCTGACCGAGACCTCGCCGGTCATCGCGGTCAACGGCGCCAAGCCGGGCCAGCTGCGCCTCGGGACCGTCGGCAAGCCACTGCGAAACCTCAAGCTCCGGATCGCCGACGACGGCGAGCTGCTGGTCAAGGGCCCGAGTGTGATGCGCGGCTACTGGAACAAGCCGGAGATGACAGCGGAGGTTCTCGACCAGGAAGGCTTCTTCTACACCGGCGACATCGCCGAGATCGACGACGATGGCTTCCTTCTGATCGTCGACCGAAAGAAGGACCTCATCGTCACCGCCGGCGGCAAGAACGTTGCCCCGCTGCCGATCGAGTCCGCCCTCGCCAGCTCGCGCTTCGTGGACGCGGCGGTGCTCATCGGCGACCGACGTCCATACATTGTTGCCCTCGTCTCTCCCAGCTTCGAGGCGCTCGAGCCGTGGGCAGCGGAGCACGACCTCGAGCACGCGGGGCGCTCGGACCTGGTGGGCCGAGAGCAAGTCCGACAGCTGTTCCAGGGGATCGTGGACCGCACCAACGCCGGCCTGGCACGCCATGAGCAAATCAAGAAGTTTGCGCTCCTGCCCACGAGCCTGTCGGTTGAGGAAGGACAGCTGACGCCGACCCTGAAGGTGAAGCGGCGGGTCGTGGAGCAGCAGTTCGCAACGTATGTCGAAAGGCTGTACCAGGAGTGAGCCCGGGAGTTGCGAGCCGTGAGCTCTGAGCCGCGCCCCGAGCCTGCGGGAGAAGCTGGCTCCCTCCTCGAGCGCCTGGCCTCGCTGCAGCTGATCGTAGTGACCGGCAAAGGTGGCGTCGGCAAGACGCTCATCACCGCCACTCTCGGCCGGCTGCTGGCATTCCGAGGCAGAACCGTTCTGTTGATGGAGCTCGACCCGCGGGAGAGTCTTCACCACCTGCTCGACGTCGCTCCCTCGGGCGGCGAGATCGTTCCCGCCGGTTCCGGCCTCTTCCTCCAGAACCTGCAGCCACGCCAGGTGCTCGACGAGCTCGTCCACGAGCGCCTCAAAGTCGGCGCGCTGTCCCGCCGTGTTCTTGGCAGCCCGATCTACCAGCAGTTCGCGGAGGGGGCGCCCGGCCTCAAGGAGACTGGTGTCCTCGGCCGCACCTTGCGACTCGTCGATGGTCATGGGCCGCGGGTCCTGCGTCGCCCGGATGCGATCATTCTCGATGCACCCGCCACCGGTCATGGAGTCTCGCTCCTGCGGGCGCCGAGCCTGGTCGCCGAGGTCGTACGATCGGGTCCCGTCGGTCATCTCGCGCGGCAGATAGCGGCCTTCGTCGCCGACTCCCAGCGGACGGGAATCGTCCTCGTCACGTCGGCCGAGGAGATGCCGATCCAGGAAACCGTGGAGCTGGTCCAAGATCTCGACTCCACGCTCGGGCGGCGTCCGGAGCTGGTGATCGCCAACGCCCTGTACCCGCCGTACAGTGATGCCCGCAAACCAACCCGGCAGAGTCCCGCACTCGAGCTGTGGAAGCACAGGCGCCGAATCAACGAAAACCAGCTCGCCCGACTCGGCCGGGAATGGGGTGGCCCGCTCGCGCGGGTACCCCTGCTGCCGATCGACGGGGGGCCGCAGCTGCTGGAAGCCGCCGAGCTCGAGCTGAGGACCGCGCTTCGCGCCGCCACCTCGGGAGCGGAGTGATGCCCGCGCACCGGCTGACCATCGTCGTTGGCGCCGGAGGCGTCGGCAAGACGACCATCGCCGCCGCCCTCGGCGTCGGCGCAGCACGCGCCGGGCGCCACGCTTTGGTGATGACCTTCGACCCCTCGTTGCGCCTCAAGGACGCCCTTGGTGTCGATGGTGCCGTGGGAGATCTCGAGGCCCGTGTCCCGGTCAAGGCACCGGGCACGCTGTCGGCGAGCCTGCTCGACGCCCGCAGCACCTTTGACCGACTGGTCGACCGCTACGCCCCCGACCAGGCCAGCCGCGATCGCATCCTTCACAACCGTTTCTACGACCACCTGGCCGGGAACCTGGCCGGAGTCCTCGAGTACATGGCCGTTGAGCGCCTCTTCGAGGCCGCCGCGGATTCGCGGTACGACACGATCGTGCTCGACACCCCACCGACGCGCCAGGCGCTCGACTTCCTCGGCGCGCCGGAACGGATCCTCGGGTTCCTGTCCAGCG
>JAJDNH010000196.1 GCA_022340775.1 Acidobacteriota bacterium | reverse complement strand
TCATAGGTGGCACCGCTGCAGGAAAGCGAGCCTCTGGCCGTGGCCAGGGGGGTCGAAGAGGGCGGGGGCTGGCCTTACGGCCATCTCGCTTTCCCAAGCGTCACCGGCGCCGAAGGCGACGAGTAATTCACGGGGAGGGCGTTCGCCCGTGTGGACACAGAGACGAGGGAGGCGCCGAGTTGCCTGCCCGGAGCGGGCCGTGAGAGCCATGAACCACTGGAGATCCTTGCCCGCTCGGAGGCGGGTGACGACGGGCGTCTGCGGAGCAGACGTCCGGGCGCCGGAGTCACACAAAGAGTCGCGTCCCCACGGCCCTTGGCGCCGGGAGCATCGGCCTCAAGATTGGACGAGGCGTGCGGTCACCCTGTGACTGCGCGGCCGCCGGGGTCTCGGAGAGTCTTGCAGCGGCGCCCGAGGAGCGGGAAGACCGGCCTTACGGCTACGCCTCTCCGGCCCCGATCTTGACCTGGTCGAGGTGCCAGATTTCCTCGACGTAGCGGCGGATCGCGCGGTCGGAAGAGAACCAGCCCATCGCGGCGACGTTGCGAATCGCCTTCGCCGCCCAGGCACGCTGGTCGGGGTAGAGCGCGCCGACCCGCGACTGCGCCTCGACGTAGGACCGGAAGTCTGCGAGGTGGAGATAGCGGTCGCCGTGCTCCATCAGCACCGACCAGATCTCGTGCGATGCCGACTCATCTCCCGGAGTGAAGGTTCCCTTCCGCAAGGTGTCGATGATCGCCGCAAGCTCCGGATCAGCGCGGTAGTAGCTCCAGGGGTCGTAGTGACCGGATATCGTCAGCACCGCTCCCTGCTCGGCCGTCAGCCCGAAGATGAAGATGTTGTCCTCGCCGACCGCGTCTCGGATCTCGATGTTGGCGCCGTCCAGCGTTCCGATCGTGAGAGCGCCGTTCAGGGCCAGCTTCATGTTGCCGGTGCCCGAGGCCTCCCAGCCGGCGGTCGAGATCTGCTCCGACAGGTCGGCAGCGGGGATGATCTGTTCGGCGAGAGTCACCCGGTAGTCTGGGAGGAACGCTACCTTGAGCCTCCCACCCACATCCGGGTCGCTGTTGACGATGGCGGCGATGCCGTTGATGAGGCGGATCACGAGCTTGGCCATGTGGTAGGAGGGTGCCGCCTTGGCGCCGAAGATGAACGTGCGTGGTGTCACCGCTCTCGATGGGTCGTCCTTGATTCTCCGGTACAGGGCGATGATGTGCATGGCGTTGAGCAGCTGGCGCTTGTACTCGTGCAGGCGCTTGATCTGCACGTCGAACATCGAGCCCGGGTCGACCGCGATGCCACACAGTGTACGGATGGACTCGACCAGGTCCCCCTTGTTTTCTCGCTTGACGGCCATGAACCGTTGCTGGAACTCCGCCTCGTCGGCAAGGTGAGCAAGCTCGGACAGCCGGTCGAGGTCTCGTTCCCAGCCCTCACCGATGCGCGAGGTGACAAGGTCGGCGAGACGAGGGTTGCAGCTCAGCAGCCAGCGCCGCGGCGTGATGCCGTTGGTGATGGCCACGAAGCGCTCCGGCCATAGCTCGGCGAAGTCACGTGCAACCCGGGTCCGTAGCAGCTCGGTGTGGAGCTTGGCGACGCCGTTGATGCGGTGGCTGCCGGCGATCGCCAGGTTGGCCATGCGGAACCGCTTCTCTCCATCTTCATGCACCAGGGACAGCCGTTCGAGGCGATCGAGGTCCCTCGGGTTCGCCGAGCCGACCTCGTCGAGCATGCGACGATTGATCTCGTAGATGATCTGCACATGGCGCGGGATGACCGACTCCATCAGGGCTACGGGCCACGTCTCCAGGGCCTCGGGAAGCAGCGTGTGGTTGGTGTAGGAGCACGAGGCCCGGGTCAGGTCCCAAGCTTGCGCCCACCTGAGCTCGGCGTCGTCGAGGAAGAACCGCATCAGCTCCACGATGGTGAGGGCTGGGTGTGTATCGTTGAGCTGGAAGGCGACCTTGGTCGGAAACAGCTCCCACGCTTCGCCGTAGCGGAGGCGGAAGCGGCTGACAACGTCGTGCACCGAGGCGGCAACCAGGAGGTACTCCTGGAGCAGGCGCAGCCGGCGGCCTGCTGCCACATAGTCGGCCGGGTAGAGAACCCGGGTAATCGCCTCGGTACGCTCGCGTTCGGCGACGGCACGCAAGAAGTCGCCCTGCGAGAAAATCTGGAAGTCGAACTCGCGCGGCGCCTCGGCCGCCCACAGGCGCAGCACCGATACGTTGGGCGTTCCATAGCCTGCGATCAGGACATCGTGGGGCACCCCGTAGAGCACTCTCCAGTCGACCCATACCGGGCGGTTCTTGCCGTGCCTCCCCTGGCGCCACTCGACCCGACCGCCGACCTTGACCGGCACGGTCAGATCGGGCCGCTGGATCTCCCACGCATATCCTCCTTTGAGCCACCTGTCGGGCCGTTCCACCTGCCAGCCGTCGCGCAGCTCCTGGCGGAACATCCCATACTCGTAGCGTAGGCCGTAGCCGTAGGCCGGGTAGTTGAGGGTTGCCAGCGAGTCGAGGAAGCAGGCCGCCAGGCGGCCGAGGCCCCCGTTGCCGAGGCCGGGGTCGATCTCCTCGTCGGCGATGGTGTCGAGGTTGAGACCGAGGCTTTGCATCGCCTCCCGGGCGGGCTCCAGCAGCCCGGTCGCGATCAGGTTGTTGATCAGGAGGCGTCCGAGCAGGTACTCCATCGACAGGTAGTGGACAGTCTTGGCTTGGAACTCTGTCCAGGCCTTACGGCTGGCAACGGCACGATCGACGAGCGCTTCGCGGACTGCGAGCGCGAGCGCTGCGACGTGGTCGGCGGGGCCGGCATCGGCCAGCTCGAGACCGCGCGTGTAGCGGAGATAGTGGAGAAACCGCTCGGCGAACGCCCCGGCGGTCATGCTCTTCTCGTTCACCAACACCCCCCGCGGGCCGCGCCCGTCGCCGACGGCAGGAAACCGCGGTCCTGAATGCCGAAAGCGCCCCGCAGGCGCTCCCGGATCAGGGTAGCACGAGCCCCGCCACCCGGAGCCGGGGGGTTGACCACCTGCTGAAGGCACCGAGTGAACCACGGAGACACAGAGACCACAGAGATTCACAGAGAAGAGAAGAAGGACCCACGGAGACACGAGCTGTTCACCAGGGAAGAGGGAGCTCAACCACGGGACGAAGAGTTTAACCACGGATTACGCTGACTAGAACAAGAGGATGTACAGGCTGTTTGTCTCTTCCAGCGTCCAGCCGCATGGTGGCCGTTCGGACCAACCTGTGGCCTGCAGGAGTTCACATCCCCCTCTTGAATCCGTGAAATCCGTGGTGATTTCCTTCCGGCTCTGTCTCCGGGCTAGGGGAGGAGAAAGGAGAACGGGTGGCGGGCGGCGACGGCTTCCACGATCACCGGTGGGGTCAGCGGTAGACGGTCGACCTCCGCCCCGATCGCGTCGCACACGGCGTTGCGGATGGCGGCCGCGGTCGGAATGAACGAGGGTTCGCCGATGCCCTTGGATCCGAACGGACCGCTGCCAGGAGCATCCTCGAGGAGCGCGATGCTGATCGCAGGTGCATCGTCGGAGGTCGGGATCAGGTAGTCGGTAAAACCGGGATTGAGCAGTCGGCCGCGCGATAGCTTCAGCTCCTCGGTCAGCGCCCAGCCCATCGCCTGTACGATGCCGCCCTGGATCTGGCCCTCGAGGGCGTCGCGATGCAGGACCTTACCGACGTCGTGCGCCGCCGCCACGTGCTCGACTCGGACCAAGCCCAAGTCCGGATCGACGGCGACTCGGGCGACATGGCATGCCATGGCGTAGAACTCATACGGTGAGCCGAGGCCGGTGGCGGGGTCGAAGCGGCGCCGCCGGGACCGGTACCAGCCGGTGGCGATGGTTTCGATCCGTCGCCGTACCATCTCCTGTACGACCTGTTCCATGGCTATCGTCTGCTCGGGCTCGCCGAACACCCGGGCGGCGTCACCCCCGAGCATGACCTGCGACGGCTCGCAGCCCAGCAGCTCGGCGGCGACCGGGTCGAGCCGCCGGCGCAGCCGGCGCACCGCCTCGAGAATCGCGAGCCCGGAGGCGTGGGCACCGCGCGAGGCGACCGTCGGCCCCGAGTCAGCGACCGTAGTCGTGTCGGGCTGCCAGACCTCGACCTTGACCGGGTCGATGCCGAGTGCCGTGGCGGCCACGGTCTGGGCCGCAACGAGGTTGCCCTGGCCCATCTCGGTGAGGCCGACGCGGACCACTGCCGAGCCGTCGGCCTGCAGAATGACCACCGCCGACGAGCGGTCGAGGTGCTGGCCGCCGTGGTGGAGGTTGCAGCCGTAAAGCACCAGCGCGGTGCCGGTTCCGTGGAGCCAGCGGCCCGGTGGCAGCGCCCTCGCCGGTTGCCCCGCGGAGGAGGCCGCTACCGCCTTTTCGAGACAGGCTTTGGCCATCACTGGCGCCGGCAGCCGCTGGCCGGTAGAGGTGACCCGCCGACGCTCGCCAAGCACGTTGCGGCGCCGAAGCTCGACCGGATGGAGACCGAGCTCGCGCGCGAGCCTGTCCATTGTGGCCTCATGCGCCCAGGTTACCTGTGGCGCGCCGAAGCCGCGGAACGCGCCGCCGAACAGGTTGTTGGTATACGCGACCCTGGTGCGAACGCGCACGGCTGCGACGTCGTAGGGGCCAATCGCCGATGCGTTGGCGCGCTCGGCCACCACGGTGGAGAGGCCGGCGTAGGCGCCGGCGTCGAGGAGGACGTCGACCTCGGCGAACCGCAGGCGGCCGGCCCGGTCGGCGCCCCACCGATGATGGACCCGCATCGCGTGGCGCTTGGTGGTTGCCTGAAGGTCGTGCTCGCGGGGGTAGAGCAGGCGCACCGGGCGCCGCGTACGCCAGGCGAGCAGGGCAGCACAGGCGGCCGGTTCCGACGGGTAATCCTCTTTGCCGCCGAAGGCGCCGCCGGTCGGCGCCTGCTCGACCCGCACCGCGCTCAGCGGCAGGCCGAGAACGCGCGCCACGCCTTGCTGAATGTAGAAGGGGCACTGGCACGAAGCGAGGACGGTGACGCGGCCGGCCTCGGGGATGGCCAGGCACGCCTGCGGCTCCAGGTAGGCGTGCTCTTGTCCACCGATCCGGTACTCGGCCTCGACCACGACCGTGGCGCGCGCCTCCGCCTTCTTGATGTCGCCGCGCTCGACCCGGAAAGTGTGGACCAGGTTGCCTGAATCGTGCACCGCGTCGGCACCGGCCTTCAATGCCTCAACGGGATCGTGGACGCCGGCCAGCGGCTCGAGCTGGGCGGATACGGCCGTGGCGCTGCGCCAGGCGGCCTCCGGGGAGCGTGCGGCGACGACCGCGAAGCGGTCTCCCACCATTCGCACGCGATCCTCGACCAGCAGTGGCTGGTCGGGGAAGATGACGCCGATGAGATTGGCGCCGGGAACGTCCTGGGCCGTCATCACCGCTTCGACGCCGGGAATCTCCAGGGCGCGACTGGTGTCGACGGAGCCGACGCGGGCAGACGACACGTCCGCCGCGGCAACCGCGGCGTGCAGCATTCCCGGCAGGGCGATATCGCCAACGTAGCGCGTCTGTCCGGTGACCTTGGCCAGGGCATCGGGGCGCGCGTGGCTGCCGCCGAGCGGGGTCCCACCGTCAGTCATCGCCGGGCTCCCGGGCGGCTGCCTGCAGTGCCTCGAAGATCTTGCTGTAGCCCGTGCACCGGCACAGGTTGCCGGCCAAGCGGCGGCCCTGCTCCAGGGGCTCGGTGATGCCGTGCTCGAGCAGAGCGGCGCCGGTCGTGACGACTCCTGGCGTGCAGAACCCGCACTGGACGCCGCCGCGCTCCACCATGGCCCGTTGCAGAGGGTGTAGCGGGCGATCGCCGCCCAAGCCCTCGACCGTGACCACATCCGCGCCCTCGCACGAGGCGGCAAGAACCAGGCACGATGGGACGGGCAGGCCGTTCAGCAGCACCGTGCAGGCGCCGCACTCGCCCGCGCCGCAACCTTCCTTGGTTCCGGTGAGGCCGGCGTCGTCACGCAGCAGATCGAGCAGGCGCCGTCCTGCCGGTACTTCGAACGTTCGCTGCTCACCGTTGAGGACGAGGCTGACCGTCACACTACCCATCGGCGGCCTCCGTCAGCGCGCGGTCGAGCAGTACCGAGACAGCCACTCGCCGATACCAGGCCGGAGCGCGTACATCGTCTATCGGCGAGATGTCATCTTGGAGGTGGCGGGCGGCCTCCCGCCGAACGGCGGCAGTCGGCGGCTTTCCGGCCAGGAACTGCTCGGCGGCGCGCGCTCGCACCGGCGTTGGCGCAACCGAGCCAACAGCCACCCGTGCCTCACGGATCGAGCCGTCCGCGTCCAGCTCGAAGCGGTGAGCGAGGCTCGCCACCGAGATGATCTGCTCCCAGCGAGGTCCGACCTTGGCGAAGCCCTCGCGGACCGTTCGCTGTAGATGCTGCGTGGGGATCATGATGCTGCGGATCAGCTCCCCAGGCCGCAGACAGGTTTCCCCGGGACCGCTGAACAGCTCGGACAGCTGGATCCGACGGTCGCCGTCGGCGGAAACCAGATGGACCGACGCCTCGGCGACGAGCAGGGGAGGAGCGGTGTCGGCGGCCGGCGAGGCGTTGGCGAGGTTGCCTCCGAGAGTGGCGCGGCACTGGATCGGCCATGCTCCAACCAGGCGGGAGGCCGCGGCCAGAGCGGGGCAGGCGTCACGGATCTCGCGGCTGTTTGCGATGGCGTCCATCGTCGTGGCGCCACCGATCTCTACAACTCCGTTCCTGGCAGTGATGAAAGCGAGGCCGGCGCCGGACAAGTCGACCAGGACATCGGCGGCACGCCTCCCGTCACGCAGCTGAACCACGAGATCCGTCCCGCCGGCGATTGGCAGCGCGTGCGGATGCTCGGCCATGACCCGGACAGCCTCCTCAAATGAGCCGGGGCGCAGCACCCGCTGGACGGCTAGGTCCACTCAGTCCTCCCACGCGCGCCGGCGTCTGCCGCGGCTGTCTCCGCCTTGGGACTGGTTGGTTTCGGTCATGCCGCCGTGTCCTCTCTGCATCGTAGCGCAGCTCTTTTTCCAGCACGAGAGGGGGTACCATGTCGGCCGAGATGAAGATCGAGCGCTCTGCCGGCGTGCTGCTCCATCCCACGAGCCTGCCCTCGCGTTTCGGTGTCGGCGACCTGGGACCGGAGGCGATTGGCTACCTGGACTGGCTGGCGTCCGCCGGCGTGCGTTGGTGGCAGGTCCTGCCCCTCAACCCCCCGGGGCCCGGGCGCTCGCCGTACTCGGCCCTGTCTACCTTTGCCGGCAACGCGTTGCTGATCAGCCCCGAGCGCCTGCTCGAGGATGGCTTGCTGACGCCCGCGCAGCTGGATCGCTACCCGCGGCTGCCGGAGAGCCACGTCGCCTACGAACAGGTTGCAGCATCCAAGGGTGAGCTCCTGAGAGCCGCATGGGCGGGTTTTTGCTCCGACCCTCCGCCCGCTCTTGCCGCCGAGCTCGAGCGGTTCGTCGCGGTTCACGCCCCGTGGGTGGACGACTTTGCAGCGTTCGAGGCGCTCAAGGCATCCTACGGCGGCAGGTCGTGGCTCCGGTGGCCGGAGGAGCTGCGGCTGCGGAGAGGGGATGCGGTTGCCCGATGGGCTGCAGAGCACCGGGACGACGTCGCCTTCTCACGGTTCTGCCAGTTCCTGTTCCTGCGCCAGTGGCGCGCGCTCAAGGACGCTGCGGTGGAGCGCGGCATCAGCCTCCTCGGCGACGTGCCAATCTTCGTTGCCGCTGACTCTGCCGAGGTGTGGGCGCACCGCGAGCTGTTCCTCCTCGACGATGAGGGACGGCCGACGGCGGTCGCCGGGGTGCCGCCGGACTACTTCTCCTCGACCGGTCAGCTGTGGGGCAACCCGCTGTACGACTGGAACCGGCACGCGGCCGACGGCTATGCGTGGTGGATCGCCCGTCTGGAGCATGCGCTCGGCTTGCTCGATGCCGTTCGCCTGGACCACTTCCGCGGCTTCGCCGCCCACTGGCAGGTGCCGGCAGGCGAGACCACGGCGGCGCGGGGTGTGTGGGTGGCCGGTCCTGGCAAGGCGCTGTTCGAGGCCGTACGGCGGAAGCTGGGACGTCTTCCGTTCGTCGCCGAGGATCTCGGTACCATCACCGAGGACGTCCACGAGCTGAGGCGTGGTCTCGGGCTGCACGGCATGGCGATCCTCCAGTTCGCCTTCGCGCCCGAGCCGCGCAGCACCTATATCCCGTACCGGCTGTCGCGGGACCTGGTCGTCTACACCGGCACCCACGACAACAACACCACCCTCGGCTGGTACCGGGACGAGGCGTCGGAGGAGGAGAAGGACCTCCTGCGCCGGTACGCGGTCACCGACGGCGCCGAGATCAACTGGGACTTGGCCCGCCTCGCCCTTGCCAGCGTCTGCGACCTCGCCGTGCTGCCGCACCAGGACCTCGCCGGCGTCGGCTCGGAGGGCCGGATGAACACGCCCGGCGTCGGGGTCGGAAACTGGACCTTCCGGCTGGCGCCGTGGATGCTCGACGAGGCGATCCGCGACCGCCTGGCGGAGCTGATCCGCGTCTACGGCCGCTGAGGCTCACGGGAGAAAACCACAGAGGAAGAGCCTAACCACGGATTTCACGGACTTCACGGATTGAAAGGAAGGATGGTAGAGGCTCTTGTCGGGCGCGGGTCGGTCTGAGTCGGCTGACATCGGTTGGCCTCTCGGGGGAGCGAACGGCCTGTAGGTCCTTTTCTTCCAATCGGTGTAATCGGTGTAGTCCGTGGTTCTTCTCTCTTTCAGATCGGTGGTTACGTTGCAAGCCAGGGGTCAGGCGGTTCTCTCTGTGACCCTCTGTCGTTATCTGCTCTCGGGACGTTCGCAGCGGCCGGTATCCATGGGGAAGGAAAAAGGCGGCGCCCGGTGAGCGCCGGGCGCCGCGAAGTGAAGGATCGATCGCGTGTTACTCGTACTCCTCGCAGAACCAAACGCCGCCCTCTCGACGCAGCACGCAGCTCTCGGCGTGTGCGCAGGTGGCGCAGAGTCCCAGGGCGGTATCGACCTCGGGCGCCGAGGTCGAATCCGCGGCGGCGGCGAGGGACAAGCGTGGTCCACGCACGGCCCGGAACTCCTCACAGGCCACCATTGCGGGTCCGCGCTCGCGCAGCCAGACACAATGGGGCGCCTCGACGCAGGTGGCGCACAGGCCGGCCAGTGTCTGCTGCGGCCTCTCCGGCTCGGCTTCGTGGGTCCTTGTTTCGGTCTCGATCAGGGTCTTGATGGACTCGGCCATGGTTTGCCTCCAAACTCGGGCGGCTCTCGTTGTCCGCTCGCCCTCCGTTGTCGCAAGGCGCGTACCAGGGTCGATCCACCGCCTACTGCAACCTCGATCGTTGCATCAAGTTACTTAGATGCAGTGATATGGATTACCTGGACGAGCCTGTGGCTCGTGACCGCTATCGGGATTCGAGCCGGGGTACCTCTCCCCGGGTGAGGAGAAACTCCCCACCCGAAGAGAACAAGACCACAGAGACTCAGAGAACACAGAGAGTCACAGAGAAGGGAGGGAGTGCACGGAGGCCTGAGATCCTCACCACGGAAGAAGGAGCTCAACCACGGAACATAGAGTTGAACCACGGATTACACTGATGAGAAGAAGAGGACCGACAGGCTGTTCGGTTCCCCGAGAGGCCAACCGATTTTAGCCGGCTCAGCCCACTTCGAGCCCGACAGGAGCCCATGCCGCGCTTTTTGAGAATCTGTGAAATCCGTGAAATCCGTGGTTGAGGTCTCTTTCTCTCTCTCTGCCTCGGTGGTTCTCCTGCTTCTCTATTCGTCGGGAGTTTGGAGCTTGCTGCGGAGGGTCTTGCGGTCGATGCCGAGCACCTCTGCGGCGCGTGTCTTGTTGCCGCCGACCGCCGCCAGCACGCGCTGGACGTGCTCCTGCTCGACCTCCGCCAGGGTCCGCAGGACGCGCTCGCCGGCGGCGGCCTGGAACCGCATCGTGGCCGGAAGGTCCGGAGTGTCGATGCGGTCGCCGTCGCACATCACGATCAGCCGCTGGACGACGTTCTCCAGCTCGCGCACGTTGCCGGGCCATCCATAGTGACTGAGCGACTCGAGAACCTCCGAGGACATCTCCGGCGCGGATCGGCCGAGCTCGCGCGAGAACTTCTCCGCGAAATGACCGATGAGCAGGAGAATGTCGTCCCCCCGGTCCCGCAACGGCGGCAGGTGGATGTGCAGGACATTGAGCCGGAAGTAGAGATCCTCGCGAAACCGCCCCTTGCTCACCAGCTGCGCCAGGTCCTTATTGCTGGCGGCAACGATGCGGACGTTGACCTCTCGCGGCCGGCTCGAGCCGACCATGTAGACCGTCCGGTCCTGGAGCACCCGCAGCAACCGGACCTGCATGTCGGCGCTCATCTCTCCAATCTCGTCGAGGAAGATGGTGCCGCCGTCTGCCGTCTGGAAGAAGCCGGCCCGCGAGTTGGAGGCGCCCGTGAACGCGCCCTTGACGTACCCGAAGAGCTCGCTCTCCATGAGACCCTCGGGAATGGCGCCGCAGTTGACGGGGACGAACGGCGCCTTTGACCGTGCGCCGGTGTAGTGGATTGCACGAGCCACCAGCTCCTTGCCGGTTCCGCTCTCTCCCGTCACCAGCGCGGTTGCTTCACTTTGGGCCGCCTTCTGAACATCCCGGTACAGCCGGCGCATCGCGGGGCTCCTGCCGATCAGGCCCTGAAAGCTGACGGTCTCCTCCTCCCGGTCCACAACCTTCCGAGCCCGTGCGGTCTCGAGAGCGCGCAGCACGGCGTCGACGAACTCGTCGTTGGTGAAGGGCTTGGAGAGGTACTCGATGGCGCCCCGCTTGACGGCCTCGACGGCGCCCTCGACGGTGGCGTAGCCGGTGATCATCATGACCGCCGTTGCGCGCAGGTTGTCGTGGACGTGGCGGACCAGCTCCATGCCACTGGCCCCCGGCATCTTGAGGTCGGTGACCACGAGGTCGAATACCCCGTCCTCGAGCTTCGTCAGAGCCTGTGCGACGCTCGCCGCGGTAACCACCGAGCAGCCCTTTCCCTCGAGAACCCGCCGTAGAACCTCGAGAGTCGTTGGGGCATCGTCGACGACCAGAACCCTGGCGTTCAGGGCCTCAACCATCATCACCCCCTTGGCCGGTCGTATCGGGACCGGCGATCGGGAGCCGGACCTCGAACCTCGTCCCCTCGCCGGGCGTCGTCTGGACCTCGATCGTTCCCTTGTGCGATGTCACGATGCCGTGCACGACGGCCAGGCCGAGTCCGGTTCCCTGGTCGATCTCCTTGGTGGTGAAGAACGGGTAGAAGATGCGACCGACCACGTCACGTGTCATGCCGACACCATTGTCTTCCACGGCGAGTAGAACGTCCCCGTTGTCGGTACGGGTCTCGAGGATCAGCCTGCCGCCTTCCGGCATGGCCTGGATCGCGTTGACGACCAGGTTGACCAAGACCTGGTGAATCTGGCCGGCGTCGGCGACGATCTCGGGCAGCTCCTCGTCGAGACGGCGCTCGACGGTGATGCCGGCCCGAGCACACCGCGCCTGCAGAAAGAACAGGCCGTCCCGCACGATCGAGTTGACCGACACACGGCCGGTCCGCGGCGGCGTCTGGCGCGAGAACAGCATCAGCTTCCTGATGATCTCCCGCGCGAACAGCGTGGCGTCGACGATCTTCTGCAGATCGCCCCGGGCCGCCTGCGGTGTCTCCTTGACTTCGAGAACCAGCTCGGCCAAGCCGAGAATGTTGCCGAGAGGCTCGTTGAGCTCGTGCGCCACGCCTGCGGCCAGCTGTCCGATCGTGGCCAGGCGGTCGGCGTGGCGCAGTTGCTCTGCCAGCTTCGAGCGCTCCCGCTCGGCCTCGCGCTGCTCGGTGAAGATGGCCACCTGCAGGGCGATCGCCTCGATCAGCTTTCGCTCCTCGGCAAGGAACGGCCCTTCGTCGAGGTCCGGAGCCGCGTCGGCGTAGCCGACCTCGACGACGCCACGCTGCTGGCCGCGAACCACGATCTCTGCCCGCTGCCACGACCTCGCTTGACGGCGCTCCGGGCTCCACCACTCCTGACTGTCCAGAACCACTCGCCCGACCGTAATCTCCGGGTACTGCCAGGCCGGCGGCAACAGCGCAGCCACTCTTTCCAGGACCTCCTGCAGCGTCAGATCGGGCCGCTGCGTGAGCTGCCCGAGCTGGTACAGGCAGGTCAGCTCCTTCACACGCTCGCGCAGCGCGGCCTGCGCTCTCTGGGTCGCGATGGCGCCGGCCAGACGGTCCGAGATCCAGTCGTACGACTCCCGAGGCAGGTCGCTGTTGCGGGCGACGAACCCGATGAGCCCGACCGTCTCGCTGCCGACCACGAGAGGAAGCTGGAGCAGCTGTGCCGAGGAGGCGCCGCTGCCGATGAGGAAGCCGCGGGCCGCCAGCTCGTCGCCGGGGAGCGTCGGTTCATCGCCGCGCTGGGAAGGCAGCACGTCGTAGCGCCAGTCGGGGAGGCGGCAGGCGGTCCACCGGCTGCCGCTGCGCACGGCGAGCTCGACCCCGCCGCAACCCAGGGCCCTCGACAGCAGCTCGGTGACTTCGCGCAGGAAGGTGTGCAGGGGCGAGCCGACGGTGGCTCGACGCTGCAGGGTGCGCGCGAGCTCCCGCAGGACCTCAGAGCGCGAACCGAAAGGGGGTATGTCCCCGTTCACGTCACCAACGCTAGCCCACACCCCCGGGCGGCGCAAGGCGGCGCCGGGTACAATCCGCTCATGTCGCCGACCGCTCGTTTCGTCGTCTTCCTTTCAGTTGTTCTCGGGATCTGGCTGCTGCAGCACCTGTACGTGGGCTGGCGCCTGCTCGGCCTGCCCTGGCTGGCCGCGGGGACAACGGCCCGCCGCGTCGTGCTCGCGGTCCTGGCGGTGGGCTTCGTTGCCTACCCGCTGGGGCGGCTGCTGTGGCACTGGGGCTGGCTGCGGACCGGGGTGGCCTTCGAGTGGACCGGCGCCGCCTGGATGGGGACGCTGTTCATGCTGGTCATGGCCCTGCTGGCCGCCGAGGTCCTGACCCTCGGCGGGCATGCCTGGCAGCCATGGACAGTGGGAGTCCGCACTGTTCTCGTCTCCGTGGCCCTCGCCGGTGCTGCGCTGGCACTGGTCGGCGGGATGCGGGCTCCGCGGGTGGTCGACGTCGAAGCCGACATCCCCAGCCTGCGGCCGTCACTCGACGGCACGACCGTGGTGCAGCTCACGGACCTCCATCTGGGATCGCTCTTGGGACCACGGTTCCTGTCACACGTGATCGCTCAGACGGGGGCCCTCCACCCCGACGTCGTCGTCATCACCGGCGACCTGTTCGACAGTGAGGCGGACTCGGTCGAACGTCTGCTTCCCGAGCTGTCCCGGCTGACGGCGCCACACGGCGTCTTTGCGGTCACCGGCAACCACGAGTACTACGCCGGCGTGGAAAGGTGCGTGCGGCTGATGTCTCAGGCCGGCTTCCGGGTGCTCGACAACTCGTGGGCCGAGGTCGAGCCGGGATTGGTGATCGTCGGCGTCCCCGACGACCGCGGCGCCCGTCAGACCGGCCACCCGGGGGCCGATCTTCAACGAGCGCTGGCCGGAGCTCCTGCCGATGCGGCGGTCGTTCTCCTCCAACACGCCCCACAGGACGAGAACGCAGCTGCAGCCGCAGGCGTCGACCTGATGCTCGACGGCCACACCCACGGCGGCCAGATCTGGCCGTTTCACTACCTCGTGAAGAGGGTGTACCCCCATCTCGCGGGTGTGTTCCACGTCGGAGGCATGATTCAGGTCGTGAGCCGTGGCACCGGCCGCTGGGGACCCCCGATGCGTCTCTTCGCGCCCTCGGAGATCATCCGCGTCACACTCAGGGCGCGGCCGCAGGATGGCTGAGCGGCCGGCGCCGGCGGGCTCTTGCGAAGCGCGGAATGCGGTGGTAGATTGCGCCCCGCGCCAACGTAGCTCAGCTGGTAGAGCAGCTGATTCGTAATCAGCAGGTCCCCGGTTCGAGTCCGGGCGTTGGCTCCAGGGTTTTCAATCACTTACGCCACCCACTCGGGTGGCGTCTCTGGTTCCCCCGCCACGGCAGATCCGCGGCCTGCGGTCGCACCCCTCGGGGACCGTCAGTCCGTCCTCGAGGCAAGCCTCGGTCCGTCCTGCCGGCCCCGAGGGGCCGTTGCGCTCGGATCTGCCTCCCGAGTTCTCTGAGAGGTTGTGGGCCCCCTCCCCTTTGATAGGGGAGGGATCGCGCAGGAGCGCCCTCTCGCCCCCCGCCGCGGAACCGTTCTTGGGAAGACAACCCCCCGCCCGTGTGCTCCAACACCGTGGGGTGAACCCGATGAAATCGCGGTTTCCTGGAGCCGCGGAGCATCGGCCCCACGATTGACCGAGGCGGCCCGAGTGTTCTCCGGCGGTCGCCACGGAGTCGCTCACCCTTCTTGTGGCCGTGCGATCGCCGGAGACGCGAGGCGTGCGGTTGCCCGCGAACGTCCGGCCGCCGGAGTGCCGGAGGATCATCATTCCGCTCCTGGTGGTGATCCCCCCGAATGGCGAGGGCACACACACAACCGGGACCTTTTCTCGCTGCTAACTGCGGCCGGGCTGTCTGCGTAGTAGGTGGCGTAGTGCGACAAGGAGGCATTCAGTGAACGAAGACCTGACCATGCCCATCGTCATCCCGACGTTCCTCCTCGCCTCGGCCCGGGGCGGGGTTGATCGGTTCAGCCGGCGCAGAGTACCGGTGTTCCGAGGGCTGGGGCTTGATCAGTGGCGACGCGGAGCTCGAAGGCTCATGCCATCGTCTTGTGAGAATCCAGACTAGAGGTGCTTTCGGCTGCGCCTCGCCTACGCATCCGTGCCCCATCGGAGAGGGCGAAAGAACAACAGATCAGACAACTGCCGTACTCACGGCCCACGAAAGGGAGGAGCTTATGGACCGCCGAAACGCTAGAGTGATCACCCTGATAGTCGTCGTCAGCTGTGTCATGATGACGAGCCTCACCTCGGTGTACGCCGGAACCGGAATCCAAGCCAAGACAGATGAGTACGTTCACGCCTGGATGGAGATCAACCGGTTCTCAGGAGCCATCCTTCTTGCCAGAGATGGCGAGATCCTCGTCAACAAGGGGTACGGAATGGCGAACTACGAACACGGTATCCCCAACACGTCACGGACAACGTTCCGGATTGGTTCCCTGACCAAGTCGTTCACCGCCGCCGCCATCATGATGCTGCAGGAGCAAGGGAAACTGAGTGTCAATGATCCGCTGAGCAAGTACATTCCGGACTATCCGAATGGGGACAAGATCCAACTCGTGCACCTGCTGACTCACACCTCCGGGATTCCGGATCATACGAAGCTGCCGGGTTTCTACAAGGACCGCAGAGTCTATCCATTCAAGCTCACTGAGACCATTGCTCGATTCAAGAATCTGCCGCTGGAATTCGCCCCGGGGGAGAAGTTCAGCTACAGCAGCTCAGGATATATCCTGCTGGGATACATCATCGAGCAGGTCACCGGGATGCCGTACGGCGATTACCTCGACCGGCATATCTTCACTCCTCTGGGGATGGAGGGCTCCGGATTCGAGCACGCTGACCAGGTCATCCCGGGAATGGCCTCCGGCTACGATTACCGCGACGACATGGTTGTCAAAGCCGCCTATCGGAATATCACCAACGCTCACGCGTCGGGAGCGCTCTACTCCACGACAGAGGATCTGTATCGCTGGGACCGTGCGCTCTATACGGACAAGATACTGTCCAAGGGCTCTCTGGAGCGGATGTTCACGCCGTACATGGACCATTACGGCTACGGCTGGGGCATCGTTGACCTGTTCGGGCGAAAGATGGTGGCGCACAACGGGGACACTGAGGGGTTCAGATCGAACATCTCCCGCTTTCCCAAGGATA
>JAJDNH010000187.1 GCA_022340775.1 Acidobacteriota bacterium | reverse complement strand
ATCATGCGTCCCCAGCTGTCATGGTCTTGGGCATCCAGGCGCAGCGGTTTCAGCCCACGGGCGGCGATCATTCCCTCGAGGAGGAGCTCGATCTGACGCTGGAAGCCCGACTCGACGGCACGGACTCCGTCGAAGGATGGCCGTCCCCAGATCGGAACGTGGACCAACATGTCGTAGGTCGGCAGCCAGCGGTCGAGCATCTTCTCCCACTCCTGAGCGGCGCCTGTCGCGTGCACGAGGTAGCAGTAGTTGTCCAGCACCGAGCGGTCGCACAGCACGATCTCGTGCCGGGCGCAGGCCTCGATCTCGAGCGACATCTGCGAGTGGAGGATCCACTCCTGCGCCTCGCGGGTTGTTTCCTGGTTGATTGGGAGCGGGCAGCTGCGGGCGACCTCGCGCACGATGTCCACATCCAGGCCCCGCCGTTTGAACCGGGCTGCGAGCTCGAAGCACAGGGTCGTCTTGCCAACACCGTGGCTGCCGATAAGAGCGATTTTCATGTGTGCATTGTAAGGGAGGAACAAGGAAGGTGAGGAGGTGAGGAAGTGGGGATGTCCCGCCCGCCCGCCCGGTGACGGGGTGACGGAGTGACGGAGTGATGAAGTGACGGAGGCCCCCGCCCGTTCGGAGAACGCGGCCGCAGCGCGTTCCAGGGCGTGTGATGCTCAGACGGCCGTGCCGGTCCCGTCAGCGCCGAGTCCGCTGGCGGAGTCTCGGCTCAGCGGCCGGCGGCGCGGCCGGTCGGTCGCAGCGAGCCCGGGAGCGCCTCGGCGGCATCGAGCATGGCGCGGTAGATTTCGTCTGTGGTCGCAGCCTCGAGCAGGCGAGCCATGCGGGTAGAGTTGCGCACGATCCAGGCCAAGCGGGACAGCCACCGCAGGTGCAGCGCGTCGTTGCGGAGGGCGAGGAGGAAAAACAGTCGCGTGCGCCCCATGTCGGGGGACCCGAACTCGACGCCTTCGGATGAGCGAGCGAGAGCGATGAACTGGCGCGGGAACTTGTCCGGAGACCGTCGGCGCGCGTGCAGGAAGGCGACACCCTCGGGCACCGCGGTCGGCACGAGCCGCTCGCGCGCGGCCAGCGCAGCCTCGAGCCACTGCGGATCGTTGACCAGCCCCAGTCGAGTCACCTCCTCGACGATCACGTGGATCACATCGCCGCGGTCCTGTGCGGTGAGATCAGGGATGATGTTGTCGACGGTGAAGATCTCGGCGAGCGGGGCGTCGATGACCTGGTTGGCGTGAGACTCCGCCGAGGTCACCGAGGCAGACGCCATCGTGTCCAGGTACTCGTCGAGAAGGGCGCGACGGAAACGCCACTGGCCGCCAATCTTCACCCCGGGTATGCGGCCCTCGTGCGCGAGGCGGACCAGCGTCCGCTCGGCCAGCTTGAGGTACTCTGCAGCTTCTTTGGCGGTCATGTACGCTTCCATCGTCGACCTCCCGAGTGAGACCGATTGCGGTCCCTATTGGCTGAATACTCCTTCCTTTGGCGAGTGTCAAGGGAACTTTGGCTGATTGGGAACGTGATTTTGCCGTTCGTCCAGCGCGGAGCTTGCGCGGGCGACGGCCCTGTGTTATCACGTACAGGCTCGTCAGAGCCAACGATCACGGGGAGGACTAGGGCATGGATATCGAGGCCAAGGTGAAGGAGATCATCGTTCAGCAGCTGGGAGTCGATGCGGAGAAGGTGACGCTGGAAGCGTCGTTCGTCGACGACTTGGGCGCGGATTCTCTGGACACTGTTGAGCTCGTGATGGCCTTCGAGGAGGAGTTCGGGGTCGAAATCCCGGACGAGGCGGCAGAGAAGATCGCCAAGGTCAAGGATGCCGTGGAGTACCTCAAAGCCAACGTGGAGGAGTAACCATGGCGCGCCGGGTGGTCGTGACCGGCGTGGGGCTGGTGTCCCCGCTGGGGAACACCACCGACGCCACGTGGAGCGGTCTACTCGAAGGCCGTAGCGGCGCTGGTCCCATATCCCGCTTCGACGCGGATGGATATGCCGTGCGGATTGCGGCAGAGGTCAAGGGCTTCAATTCCGAGGACTGGATCGATCCGAAAGAGGTCAAGAAGTTCGACCTCTTCGTTCACTACGCCGTTGCCGCTTCCGACATGGCCCTGTCCGCTTCGGGCCTCGAGATCAACGACGGAAATGCCGATCGCGTTGGGGTTGTCATCGGCTCCGGCATCGGCGGCTTGCCGCTGATCGAGAGGACGTACGCCACTCTCATCGAGCGCGGGCAACGGAGGGTGTCGCCGTTCTTCATTCCCGGCGCCATCATCAACATGAGCTCAGGGGTCATCAGCATCCGAACCGGCGCCAAGGGACCGAACACCGCCACCTGCACCGCCTGCTCGACCTCGGCCCACGCTATCGGTGACGCCTTCCTCTACATTCGCCACGGCTATGCCGACGCCATCATCGCCGGCGGCTCGGAAGCTGTGATCACGCCGTTGGCCGTTGCCGGCTTTGCCTCGATGCGGGCACTGTCTACCCGCAACGAGGAGCCTCAACGCGCGTCTCGGCCGTGGGACAAGGACCGTGACGGTTTTGTGATGGGCGAGGGTGCTGGGGTGGTCGTGCTCGAGGAGTTGGAGCACGCCCGCCGGCGTGGGGCCCCGATCCTAGCCGAGGTACTCGGCTTCGGCATGAGCTCGGATGCCTACCACATCTCGGCGCCGGCCGAGGACGGCAACGGTGGCGCACGGGTCATGCGGTCGGCGCTCGACGATGCCGGCCTCAACCCCGAGCAGGTCGACTACATCAACGCCCACGGCACCTCGACACCCCCGGGCGACCGGATCGAGACACTGGCCGTCAAGGCGGTTTTTGGTGACCACGCGCATCGGCTGGCGGTCTCTTCAACCAAGTCGATGACGGGCCACCTCCTGGGCGCTGCGGGCGGCCTGGAGTTCGCGGTGGTGACGCTGTCAGTGGCCAACGACGTGATCCCGCCGACGATCAACCTCGACCAGCCCGATGACGAGAACGATCTCGACTACGTGCCTCACGAGGCACGGGAGCTGCCGGTTCGGGTGGCCCTGACGAACTCGTTCGGCTTCGGCGGGACCAACGCCTGTCTGGTGGTGGGGAAGGTGCGCTGACGGCGTGGCCTGGCGGCTGCTGAAGCTGGCGACCGGCACCGAGGGAGGACCGTCTGACTGAAGGAAGGGGAGGGGCTGCGGCGCTGGTCGGCGAGGTGCGCCGCTCTGTTCTTCGGTTTGTCGGTCGTCTGCAGTTTTACGATTTCGGTCGCTGGCTGCTGTTCGCCGTTCTCATCGGGATCGTCGCCGGTCTCGGTGCGGTCGTGCTGACCTGGGGCGTTGGGTTCGTGGCAACGGAGGTGTTGGGACGGGCCACCGGGTTCTCGCCCCCCGGCCACGGACACCTCTCGGTCGCTCCCCCGCACGCCCCCACCCATCCCTGGGCGCTGCTCCTGGTGCTGCCGGCGGCCGGACTGATCGTCGGCTGGCTGGTACAGACGTTCGCGCCGGAAGCGGAGGGTCACGGGACCGACGCGGTCATCCACTCGTTTCATCGTGAGCGCGCAATGGTGCGCAAGCGAGTGGCGCCGATCAAGCTCATCGCCTCAATGCTCACCATTGGGTCCGGCGGATCGGCTGGCCGCGAGGGGCCGGTGGCACAGGTGGGCGCCGGCTTTGCGAGCTACCTGTCGGGCCTGCTGGGGCTGTCCGCCGGCGACCGGCGAGTGCTCGTTGTCGCCGGAGTCGCGGCCGGGATCGGCGGCATGTTTCGCGCCCCGCTGGGCGGCGCGCTGTTCGCCATCGAGGTGCTGTACTCCGAGAACGAGTACGAGTCTGAGGCGCTGATCCCTGCGATCATCGCCTCGATCGTCGCGTACGTGGTCAACGCGTCGATTACCGGCTGGGGGGTGGTGTTCCATACCCCCACAGTCGGCTTCAGCCGGCCGCTCGAGCTCCTGTCCTACTTGGTGCTCGGCATGGTCTTGGCTCTCGTCGGCATTGTCTACGTCAAGGTCTTCTACGGCGTGCGCGACCTCTTCTTCGCTCGCCTGCCCGTTCCTGCCTGGGTCAAGCCGGGGATTGGCGCGCTGCTCCTGGCGTTGATCGCGGTCCAGCTTCCCGAGGTGCTCGGCACCGGCTACGGCTGGCTGCAGCTCACGCTGCATGAGCAGCTGCCGCTCAAGCTCCTGCTGATCCTGCTGCCGGCCAAGATCCTCGCGACATCGCTCACCATCTCGTCGGGGGGCTCAGGAGGCGTCTTCGCGCCCTCGCTCATCATCGGTGGGATCACCGGCGCCGCCTTCGCAGCGTTGGCGGCGCAGGTTGCACCCTCCGCAGCTCCCCCGGTGGTCGCCTGTGTCCTAGTTGGCATGGGCGGTTTCTTCGCCGGCGTGGCCAACGTGCCGATCGCGGCGTTGATCATGGTGGCGGAGATGAGCGGCTCGTACCAGCTGCTGGTGCCCATGATGCTCGTCGGGTCGGTCGCGTTCCTGTTGACACGCGGCGTGACCATCTACGAGCAGCAGGTTCCGGGCCGCATCGACTCGCCGGCTCACCTGGGCGAGTTCCAGGTCGACGTCCTGCAGCAGCTCCGGGTGGCCGAGGTCGTGGAGGGCGAGCGCCCGTTCACCACGGTCGGGCCGGGGACGCCGTTCTCCCGGATTCTGGAGCTGGCATCCGAGAGCGCACAGGACTACTTCCCCGTCGTCGGTGGCGACGGGTTGCTGGTCGGCGTCTTCTCGATGGACGACGTCCGCCGCGTGGTGTCGGCACCGGAGGTGTGGCCTCTGCTCCTGGCGGACGATCTCGGCGTGGACGCCCAGGGCCTGGTGTACCTGGAGCCGGACGACGACCTTCACACCGCGGTGCGCCGCTTCATGGCCGCCGACGTCGGGGTGCTGCCGGTGCTCGACGGTCCCCCGCCGTCGCGGCTGCTCGGCATGCTCAGCCATCACCGGGTGATGGCTGCCTACGATCGGACCGTGCGCACGATGCAGGATGCTACCGGAGGCACGTGACGTCTGGAATCAGGGTCGGCCGGCCGGTGGTGAATGGCCATTCAGTTTGGTACACTCTAGGGGATGAATGAGGACTCAGTCATCGCGATGTACCCTCGATTACATGAAACAGGAGGTTCGCCGTGAAGTGTATTGTGTGCATGACGCACGTCCCGGACACGGCGTCGGTGATCAAGATCGACTCCGACGGGAAGCACATCGATGAGGCGGGGATCAAGTGGATCGTCTCCCCCTACGACGAGTACGCCCTCGAGGAGGCGCTCAAGCTGACCGAGGACAAGGGGGGCGAGGTCACGGTCGTCACCTACGGCCCGCAACGGGCCGAGGGTGGGCTCCGGGAATGCCTGGCGCGAGGTGCGCACAACGCGGTGCACATCGTCGGCGGAGAAGGGACGTTGGGTGACAGCCTGGCGATCGCAAAGGTGCTCGCGGCGGCGGTCAAGGACCGGGAGTACGACGTCATCCTGTGCGGCACCAAGGGCGTCGGGACCGACAACGCTCAGGTGGGGCAGATGCTCGCAGAGCTCCTGGACCTGCCCCACGTCACTGATGTCATCAAGGCGGAGTGGGGCGAAGGGTCGGTCACGGCCGAACGCGAGATCGAGGGAGGACACGAGGTGCTGTCCTCGCCCCTGCCGGCCGTGATCACGGCCCAGAAGGGCTTGAACGAGCCACGCTACGCCTCGTTGAAGGGCATCATGGCGGCCAAGCGCAAGCCGATCGAGAGCGTCGCTCCGACGGACATCGGCCTCGACGCAGAGGCCCTCGCCGGGCCCGAGGCGACCTACCACGTTCGCAGCCTCGAGCTGCCGCCTGCCAAGCAGGCCGGCAAGATCATCCAGGGCGAGGACGACCCGCGGGCGGCAGCGGCGGAGCTGGTGAAGCTCCTCCATGACGAAGCCAAGGCTTTTTAGGGGAGGCGACCATGGCTGGGATTCTGGTCTTTATCGAGCAGCGTGACGGTGCGATCCGCAAGGGGTCGTTCGAGGCCCTGAGTGAGGCCCGCCGGCAGGCGGCGGGTGCCGGCTGGGAGGTCGCGGCCGTACTGCCCGGATCGGGAGTTGCCTCAGCAGCCGGCGATCTCGGTGGCTACGGAGCGTCCAGGGTTTTCGTTGCCGACGATGCTGCCCTCAAGCTCTACTCGGCCGAGGGATATGCCCAGGCGGTGGTGGCGGCGGTCGAGAAGATGGAGCCGGACGCGGTCTTCTTTTCGGCGACCGCCATGGGTCGAGATCTCGCGCCGAGGGTCGCTGCGCGGCTCGGCGTCGGCGGTCTCGCGGACGTGACCGCGTTGAGCCTCGAGAACGGTACCTTCGTGGCAAGACGCCCCGTCTACTCGGCCAAGGCGTTCGCCACCGTGGACTGCGCGGGCAAGAAGCCACAGGTGATCGGCTTGCGGCCCAACGTATTCGCAGCGGAGCAGGCTGGTGGCACGGCGGAGGTCGTGAGCCTCGATGGACTCTCGTATTCCATCCGTGCGGTGGTGAAGGAGCTGCTCGAGTCCGCAGGGGGCGAGGTCGACGTGGCCGAGGCCAACATCATCGTGTCGGGTGGTCGCGGCCTCAAGGGACCGGAGAACTTCGCGCTGATGCGCGAGCTGGCCGGCCTTCTCGGTGCCGCGGTCGGCGCTTCCCGCGCCGCCGTCGATGCGGGATGGATCGATCACTCTCACCAGGTGGGCCAGACCGGGAAGGTCGTCAGCCCCACGCTCTACATCGCGTGCGGGATCTCTGGCGCCATCCAGCATCTGGCGGGAATGAGCTCGTCGAAGATCATTGTCGCGGTCAACAAGGACCCCGATGCGCCGATCTTCAAGGTCGCGGATTACGGTGTGGTCGGCGACCTGTTCGATGTCGTCCCGGCCATGGTCGAGGAGCTGAAGAAGCTACAGGCCGCGTGACCTGTAGCGGCGGCGCGTCGGGCGGTCACCTGCCGGTTTGCGGGCGCTGAGACGCCTGCCTCGGCTTGACCCGGGCGGGTAGGCCGCGGCTCCATGGTATTCTTCGCTGTCACGGGCCGGCGGCGCCCTTTAGGGGGCGCTGCGAACAGGGTCCGGGAGGCTTCGTGGACCTGCAGTCACTCATCCTGTCGCTTTCGCGCTACTGGGCGGACAACGGGTGCATCGTGCAACAGCCGTACGACGTCGAGGTGGGCGCCGGGACGATGCACCCCGAGAGCTTCCTGCGCGTTCTCGG
This sequence comes from Acidobacteriota bacterium, assembly GCA_022340775.1. GTDB lineage: Bacteria > Acidobacteriota > Thermoanaerobaculia > Thermoanaerobaculales > Sulfomarinibacteraceae > JAJDNH01. The sequence goes on along the minus strand of JAJDNH010000187.1, from coordinate 11,349 downwards.
TCCGGAGCCGTACCGTGTTGCCTACGTTCAGCCCTCTCGTCGCCCGGCGGATGCCAGATACGGCGAGAACCCCTTCCGCCTCGGCAAACACCTGCAGCTGCAGGTGATTTTGAAACCGTCGCCAGACGACGTCCAGGAGCTGTACCTGCGGTCGTTGGCGGCCTTGGGTATCGATCCCGATGTGCATGACATCCGGTTCGAAGAGGACAACTGGGAGTCCCCGACGCTCGGCGCGTGGGGCGTCGGCTGGCAGGTCCTACTGGACGGGATGGAGATCACGCAGTTCACCTACTTTCAGCAGGCGGGCGGCATCGACCTGGCACCCATCTCCGCCGAGCTGACGTACGGCCTCGAGCGGATCGCGATGTTCCTGCAGCGCAAGGACTCGATCTACGATATCGAGTGGGGCGGAGGCCGGCGTTACGGTGAGATCCGGCTCAAGGAGGAGTGGGAGTCATCTGTCTACGGTTTCAGCGTCGCAGATGTCGAGATGCTGCGTCGACACTTCGCGGACTGGGAGCGGGAGGCCACCCGCTGTCTCGATCACGACCCACCGCTGGTGGTCGCGGCGCTCGAAGCGACCCTCAAGACCTCGCACTTGTTCAACCTCCTCGATTCACGCGGCGCGGTGTCGGTTACGGAGAGGGTCGGCCTGATCAGCCGCGTCCGGCACAACGCGGTGCGGGTTGCTAAGGCGTACGTCGAGCAGCGTGAGGCTCTCGGCCATCCGCTCGGTCTCCAGGCGACCGGCGAGGAGGCGTGATGGCCGACTTTCTGCTCGAGATACGTACCGAGGAGATCCCGGCCGCCGCGCTCTCGCAGACGCGAGGCCAGCTCGCGGATGGGTTCCGCGCGGAGCTCGACGCCGCCGGCTTTACGGGTGCGGCGGTGGCGGTGGCGTCGACCAGTCGCCGTCTGGTGGTACAGGTGTCGGGAGTTCCTGAGCGGCAACCTGATCGAGTCGAGACGGTCACGGGACCACCGGCTTCGGTTGCTTTCGATGCCGAGGGTCGGCCGACTCCGGCGGCCGAGGGTTTCGCGCGCAAGGTAGGGCTCGAGGTCGGGGCTCTCGAGCGGGTCGCGACGCCGAAGGGGGAGTATGTCGCCGCCCAGGTGCGGCAAGAAGGACGAACTGCTGCGGAGATCCTGGGCGATGCAGTGCCGTCGGTAGTTGCCGCCCTCCGCTTCCCGAAGACGATGCGCTGGGGAACCGGGCAGCATGTTTTCGTCCGCCCCGCGCACGGGGTCATAGCCCTGCTGGACGAGGAGGTCGTGCCGCTGGAGCTGTTCGGCATCCGTGCCGGGCGGCGGACCGTTGGGCACCGCGTCCATGCGCCTGGAGAGGTGCTGGTGCCTGCTCCCGCCGCGTACCGCGGTGAGCTGGAACATCGCAAGGTGATTCTCGACCCGGCGGTGCGTCTGACTGCCCTCCAGGAGCGGGCACGGGTTTTGGCGGAGGAGGTCGGCTGCCGCCCGCACTCCGATCCCGAACTCGTGGCCGAGCACGTCGAGCTGGTCGAGTATCCGGGGCTGATCCGGGGCGAGATTAGCGGTACGTATCTCGAGCTTCCCCGCGAGGTTGTCATCACCACCTTGCGTCATCACCAGAAGTGTCTGGTCCTGGAGCACGGGGACGGAGGCTTGGCGCCCTACTTCCTGGCCGTGATCGACCGCGAGGACGACCCGCAGGGGCTGATCCAGCAAGGCAACGAGTGGGTGATCGGCGCGCGGCTGGCGGACGCGGCCTTCTTCTTCGCAGAGGATCGCAAGCGGCCGCTGGCCGAGCTGGTCCCCGGGCTGGAGCGCCTCGAGTATCACCGCACCCTCGGTTCGCTGGCAGCCAAGAGCGAGCGGGTTGGGAGGCTGGCTTGCCGGCTGTCCGAGCTGTCCGGCGCGGTGGCTGAGCCGCAGCAGCTGCGGCGCGCCGCAGGCCTTGTCAAGGCCGATCTGCTCACCCACATGGTGGGGGAGTTCCCGGAGCTCCAGGGGGTCATGGGAGGCCACTACCTCCGGCTCGATGGGGAGCCCGAGGAGGTGTGGATCGCAGCGCGGGATCACTACTTGCCCCACGGTTTCGACGGCGAAGTCCCGGCGTCCGAGCTTGGGCGGCTGATCGCGGCCGCCGATCGGCTGGACACCCTGGCCGGCCTGTTCGCGGCGGGTGAGATCCCATCGGGTTCGCGTGATCCTTTCGGGCTCAGGCGTGCAGCACAGGCTCTGGTCCGGATCGTGGTCGCTGCGGGATGGAACCTCGACCTGGCGAGCGCCGTTCAGTATGCGGTCGAGCTTGCGGCCGAGGTCGTGGACGGCGATCTGCAGGATATCTCGCGAGCCGTAATCGAGTTTCTCTCGGAGCGCGTTCGCCGCTATCTGACGGACGCCGCACGAGTGAGCGGGGACACCGCGGACGCCGTGATGGAGGCGGGCTGGACACGCCTGCCGTCGCTGCTGGCGCGTGCCGCCGCTCTCGAGGAGGTACGTGCGGCGCCGGAAGTCAGGGCGCTCGCACTGGCATTCAAAAGGGTCCGCAACATCACGGATGGGCAGCCGGAGGCCGCCGTCGATCCGGTCCTGCTGAAGGAGCCGGCGGAGGCCGACCTGCAACGTGAGGCGACGGCCTTCCACGACGTCCTCGAAAAGCACGTCGCAGCCGGTCGCGTTGAGGAGGCGTTTGCCGCCATGGGCGACGTGGCCGAGACCCTGGACCGGTTCTTCATCGAGGTGCTGGTCATGACCGAAGACGAGCGAATCCGCCTCAACCGGATTGCGCTGTTGAAAGGCCTGGGCCGGGACTTTCTGACCCTGGCTGACCTGTCCAAGCTGCAAGTTGAGGGAGGCGAGAAATGAGCGCTGACAAGAACGTCTACTCCTTCGGTGGCGGCGCCGCCGACGGCAACGCCGGGCTGAAGAACCTGCTCGGGGGCAAGGGTGCCAACCTCGCCGAGATGGCGGGCTTAGGTATCCCGGTGCCGGCCGGGTTCACGATCACGACTGACGTGTGTACGCACTACTACGAGCACGGGCAGCAGTATCCCGAAGCCCTGCGGTCCGAGGTCGACTCGGCGCTCGCCAAGGTCGAGGCGATCATGGGCGCCGAGTTCGGCAGCTCCGACAACCCGCTCCTGGTGTCGGTGCGCTCCGGCGCCAGACAGTCGATGCCGGGGATGATGGAGACGGTTCTCAACGTCGGCCTGTGCTCGGAGACGATTCCCGGCCTGGTCGCCAAGACGGCTAATCCCCGCTTCGTCTACGACGCCTACCGCCGGCTGATCATGATGTACGCCGACGTCGTGATGGAGAAGGGGGCGGGCATCGAGCCCAAGGAAGGTCAGGGGATCCGCCAGCAGCTCGATCGGATGCTGGACGAGGTCAAGCGAGCCAAGGGCTACGCCTCGGACGCCGAGCTCACGGAGGCGGAGCTCCGAGAGCTCGCAGAGCGCTTCAAGGTTCGTGTTCGCGAGGTGCTGGGCAAGGAGTTTCCGGACGACCCGCGAGATCAGCTGTGGGGTGGCATCGGCGCCGTCTTCGCCTCGTGGAACGGTAGGCGGGCGATCGCCTACCGCCGCATCGAGGGTATTCCCGACGAGTGGGGCACCGCAGTCACGGTCCAGTCGATGGTATTCGGGAACATGGGTCAGACGTCGGCCACCGGGGTAGCCTTTACCCGGAACCCGGCCACCGGCGACAACAGGTTCTACGGTGAATGGCTGCCGAACGCTCAGGGCGAGGACGTGGTCGCGGGCATCCGCACCCCGAATCCCCTCAACGAGGAGACCAAGAACGAGCAGAACGAGCACCTGCCGTCGCTCCAGACCGCGATGCCTGAGGTGTACGGTCAGCTGGTCCAGATCCGCAACAAGCTCGAGCAGCACTACCACGACATGCAGGACATCGAGTTCACGATCCAGGACGGCAGCCTGTGGATGCTGCAGACCCGCGTTGGGAAGCGGACCGGGACGGCGGCTTTGAACATGGCCATGGACATGCTGTCGGAGGGGCTGATCGATGCACCCACGGCAGTTCTCAGGGTCAGACCGGGGCAGTTGGACGAGCTTCTCCATCCGATCGTGGATCCGTCCGCGGAGGCGGCCGTCGAGGCGATCGCCAAGGGCCTGCCGGCAGGACCGGGCGGAGCCAGTGGCATGGTCGTCTTCACGGCCGCGGATGCGGTGGCGTGGACCAAGGCCGGCAAGAGTGTGTTGCTGGTCCGCGAGGAGACCAACCCCGAGGATGTGGAGGGCATGCGAGCCGCGGTCGGTATTCTCACGGCGCGGGGCGGGATGACTTCGCACGCGGCACTGGTGGCACGCGGCTGGGGCAAGTGCTGCATCGTCGGTGCGGGTGCGCTCGAGATCGATGCCGACGCCAAGACCATCAGCGTTGACGGCCAAGTCTTTCGCGAGGGCGATGTGCTCACGCTCAACGGCACCCGCGGGACCGTCTACCCCGGCCGGCTGGACATGATCGACGCGACCGAGAACCCCCGCTTCGTCGATTTCATGAGGCTTGCCGACGACATCCGCGTGATGAAGGTGCGGACCAACGCCGAGACTCGCGAAGATGCGCAGACGGCGCGCGAGTTTGGTGCCGAGGGCATCGGCCTGTTCCGCACCGAGCACATGTTCTACGGCGCCGGCTCCGAGGAGCCCCTGTTCATGCTCCGCAAGATGATCATGGCCGGTTCGGAGGCCGCGCGCCGAGCCGCCCTCGACGAGCTTTACCCGTTCGTCAAGAAGGACATCAAGGCCACCCTCGAGGTCATGGACGGGCTCCCGGTGACGGTGCGCCTGCTCGATCCACCGCTGCACGAGTTCGTGCCGAGCTCTGCCGACGAGCGGGCCAAGCTGGCAACTGCTCTCGGGATCTCGAAGGAGGATCTTGATCGGCGTGCCGAGGATCTGCACGAATCCAACCCGATGATGGGCCACCGGGGGGTTCGGCTCGGGGTGACGTTCCCGGAGATCTCCGAGATGCAGTTCCGCGCCGTTTTCGAGGCCACAGCGGAGCTGCTGGGGGAAGGCAAAGAGGTCCTGCCCGAGATCATGGTTCCGGTGGTCTGTGTGAAGGCAGAGCTCGGCCGGCAGCTCACGGTGGCGAAGAAGGTCTACCATGAGGTTTGTGAGAAGTACGGCTTGGATGCCATCGATCACCTGTACGGAACGATGATCGAGATCCCGCGCGCCGCGCTGACCGCTGACGAGATCGCCGAGGTTGCCGAGTTCTTCAGCTTCGGCACCAACGACCTCACGCAGATGACGTTCGGCTTCTCGCGCGACGACATTGGCAGCTTCATGCCAGCCTACCTCGAGCAGAAGATCCTGAGTGTGGACCCTTTCCAGGTGCTCGATCGTGACAGCGTGGGCCGACTGGTGGAGATGGCCATTGGCAAGGGCCGGAGTGTGAGGCCGAAGCTCAAGGTGGGCATTTGCGGCGAGCACGGGGGCGAGCCCAACTCGGTCGAGTTCTGCCATCTGGTCGGCATGGACTACGTGAGCTGTTCCCCGTACCGCGTGCCGATCGCACGCCTGGCGGCGGCCCAAGCCCAGATCAGGTATCCACGGGAGGCCTAGCTATGGGGCGCTTCGCCGTCATCGGTCTCGGCCGCTTTGGATCGACGCTGGCACGGCGCCTGTACCGCGAGGGCCACGAGGTTCTTGCCATCGACCACCAGGCCGAGCTGGTGCAGGCGATGCGCGACGACGCTTCGCAGGCGGTTGTGGTTGACGTTCGCGACAAGGGCCGCCTGCGGGCCCTCGGCCTGAAGGACGTGGACGTGGCGGTGATCTCGGTTGGGGAGCACCTCGAGGCCTCGACGCTGGCGGCGTTCTATCTCAAGGAAATGGGCGTGAAGGTCGTCGCGCGGGCGGTGTCCGGGGATCACGGACGAATCCTCGAGGCGATCGGCGTCAACGAGGTCATCTACCCGGAGCGCGACATGGCGCTCCGGCTGGCCGACCGCTTGACCCATCCGAACCTCCTCGACTACGTGGCACTCGGTCCGGAGTACTCCGTGATGGAGCTCGCGGTGCCCGCCTCCTTCATCGGGCGCAACCTCAAGGACCTGCGCATCCGCAACCGTTACCAGGTGCAGGTGGTTGCAATCCGTGACGCTCTCACTGACACTCTCAACCTCATCCCCCAGGCGGACTACGTGCTCAAGGACTCGGACGTCCTGGTCATGCTGGGGGCGCGCGAGGATCTCGAGAGGTTCCGTGAGGTGGCCTGAGTGAAAGGCGTCCTGTTCATCGTGTCGTCTCCCTCCGGCGGCGGGAAGACAACCCTCATCCATCGCACGATGGAGAAGCTCGCTGAACGTGATCTGAAGGCCTACTTCTCGGTTTCGCACACCACCCGCGCACCGCGCCCCGGGGAAGCTGACGGGCGTGACTACCACTTCGTCGACCGGCCGATGTTCGAGGAGATGGTGCACGCCGGCCAGTTCCTGGAGTGGGCAGAGTATGCGGATAACCTCTACGGCACCTCGCGGGCGGAGGTTTGGAGACGGCTGGAGCGGGGTATCGATGTCTTCTTGGACATCGACGTGCAGGGGGCGCAGCAGGTCAAGACCTCGGTTCCAGAAGCGGTGAAGATTTTCATCTACCCCCCCTCCTACACGGTGCTGAAGGAGCGCCTCAAACAGCGGCGGCAGGACCCACCGGAGGCCATTCGACACAGGCTCCAGCTGGCGCTACGCGAGCTCGGCGTTGCCGGCGAGTTTGACTATGCTATTATCAACGACCGCATTGAGCGGGCGGTCGAAGCGATGCTGGGCGTTTGTCTCGCCGAGCACCAGCGCCTGACGCGCATGAAGCCAAGCCTAGATGCCATCCGGGAGGCCTTCCAGAGGTCTCTCGAGGAGGACCTCACCGAATGAACGTACTTCCCGAGGGATTCGACTCGATCTTCCGCTATATCATCGTTGTGTCGCAGCGAGCAGAGCAGCTCATCGGCGGGGCACGGGCGCGCCAGGACAGCCAACGTAGCAAGCCGACGTTGACCGCCAAGGACGAGGTCGACTCGGGTCTCGTGACCTGGCGGATCCTGACCCCGGAGGAGCTCGAAGCACAGCGCCAGGCCATGGTCGAGCAGTTCCGAGCCGAGGTTGGGGGAGAAGGCGGCGAGGAGGGCCGGGCGCTCCCGGACGTGCTGCCGACCGCTCCTGCGGCGACTGCCGTCGCGGAGATAGAAAGCGACGACGAGGTCGCTGACGACGAGGTGTCTCGCTTGCAGCGGCTGCTGGGCCTGATCGGCGTCGACTCCGCGGAGGAGATCGGGGCCGAGAACGAGGAGCGGGACGAGGATGAGGACCAGGATGTCGAGGGTTTGGAGGACGTCGATGCCTCCGACCTGGACGACGACGACTCGGAGGACTGACGCCTCGTGAGCGGCCGCGTCGTCCTCGGCGTCAGCGGGGGCATCGCCGCCTACAAGTCAGTCGAGGTCCTGCGCCTGCTCCAGAGGCACGGCTGCTCGGTCCGGGTCATCATGACCCGTCATGCCGCCGAGTTCGTACATCCGCGGACCTTTGCCGTCCTATCCGGCCACGCCGTCGAAGTTGATCAGTGGCAGCGAGGTGCGGAGCCCGGGGTGGATCACGTCGAGCTCTCGCACTGGGCCGACCTGCTGCTGGTGGCGCCGGCGACCGCCAACATCCTCAGCAAGATGGCCGCTGGGGTGGCGGACGACGCTCTGACCACCTACCACCTGGCCCACCGGAGGCAACTGCTCGTCGCTCCCGCCATGAACACGATCATGTGGCGGCAGCCGGCGGTCAGGCAGGCGGTGGCGACCCTGAAGGAACGCAGTGCCGAGGTGGTGGAACCGGGCACTGGAGAGCTCGCCTGCGGTGACGAGGGAGAGGGGCGCCTGGCCACGCCGGAGGCCATCGTCCACCGCGTGCTCTCCATGCTGCCACGACGCGGCCCTTTGGCCGGTGTCCGGGTTCTGGTGACCGCCGGGCCAACGCGGGAGGCGGTCGACCTGGTGCGTGTGCTGACAAACCGCTCCTCGGGGCGGATGGGTACGGCGCTCGCGAGTGTCGCCTTTGGGCTCGGCGCCGATGTCACGCTCATCCACGGCCCCATGCAGGCTCCTCTGCCTCTGGGCGTGGAGTCCGTCAGGGTCGAGAGCGCCGCTGACATGGGCGACGAGCTGGAGCGGCGGCTCGACGGAGTCGATGTCGCCTTGCTTGCGGCGGCGGTCGCCGATCTTCGTCCAGCCGAGATCGTCCCGGGGAAGCTGGACAGGAGGGACGGGGACATGAGCCTGGCGCTGGCGCCCGTACCGGATCTCGCGGCTGCTGTGGGAGCTCGCCCGCGGCGGCCCTACCTCGTCATCTTTGCTGCGGAGGCCGGTCTTCTGGCCGATCGGGCTCGTGCCAAGATGCACGCCAAGGGCGCCGACGCTGTGGTGCTCAACGACGTATCGGCAGCGGGTATCGGGATGGAAGCGGCTGACAACGAGGCCTGGCTGATAGCGGCGTCGGGGAGCGAGCACCACCTCCCGCGTGCCGACAAGGAGGAGATCGCGCGCGGGATCCTGCTCGGGTTGAGCGGTGAGCTTCTCGCCCATCGGGCTCGCCGATGAAGAAGCGCGACCTCGTTCGGTACCTCGGTGATCTGGGATGGAGGGAACCGGCGGCTTCGCTGATCTCGGCACAGGCTGCCGATGGTGACGAGAGCTTGAATGAGCGGGGCGGTGGTCTGGCAGCATTAGCAAAGTCCGTCGAGGGCTGTACGCGTTGCGCTCTGGCCGAGAAGCGAAACACCGTCGTGTTCGGCGAAGGCGCCGATGATCCCGAACTCATGTTCATCGGCGAGGCTCCGGGCAGCGAGGAGGACCGCACCGGTCGTCCATTCGTAGGCCAGGCCGGGAAGCTCCTCGACGGAATGATTGCTGCTCTTGGGCTGGCCCGTACCGACGTCTACATCGCGAACGTAGTCAAGTGCCGTCCGCCTGGGAACCGCAACCCGGCGGAGCCCGAGATGGCCGCCTGCGCCGCTTTTCTGGACCGCCAGATCGAGCTGCTGCGCCCAAGGGTGATCGTCGCCCTGGGCCTTGTAGCGGCCCGCCGGTTGACGGGGACTGCCAAGCCGATGAAGGCGTTACGGCGCAACTGGGCTGCCTACCGGGGCGTTCCGGTGCTCGCCACCTATCACCCCGCCTACCTGCTTCGTAACCCGCGGGACAAACGGGCAGTCTGGGACGACCTGAAGCTGGTCGGTTCGAAACTGAAGGCGCTCGCGGGTACCACTCCGCAAGGATGAGGCCGCTCGCGGACCGAAGCGCGAAGTGACGCTACAATGCCTGCGTACGGACTCGAGTAGGCACGTGACCCAGGGCCGGCGGAGGAGGACTCATGCCCGACAGCTTTGACGACATCATTATAGAGATGAAGAAGCAAAGGAGTAAGCTGCCCAAGCTGCCTTTCAAGGGCCGAGGCGGGCTGATCGTCATCGTGATCATCGTCCTGGCTCTGGTTCTCACCGGCTACTACCAGGTGGAACCGAACGAGACGGGTGTCATCCTGCGGTTCGGGAAGTACATCGGCAAGGCGGCACCGGGGCCGCACCTCAAGATGCCGTTCGGTATCGACCGTGTGTACAAGGTCAAGACCGACTACCAGTTCAAGGAGGAGTTCGGTTTCCGTACCGCTCATGCGGGAATCCGCACCCAGTACACCAAGGGCTCGTACACGAACGAGTCGGACATGCTGACGGGTGACCTCAACATCGCCACCGTGACGTGGGTTGTGCAGTACCGCATTGTCGATCCCAAGGCGTACCTCTTCAACGTCCGAGATGTCGTTGGGACCCTGCGAGACGTCTCCGAGGCCATGATGCGAGCAACGGTTGGCGACATGTCGTTCAACGAGGTCATCCAGCTCAAGCGGCAGGAGATCGAGATCGAGGTCAAGAAACGGATGCAGCGCCTGCTTGATCAGTTCGGCTGCGGTGTATCGGTGCGGCTGGTGCAGCTCCAGGACGTGCACCCGCCGGACCCCGTCAAGGACTCGTTCGACGACGTCAACCGCGCCCGACAGGAGATGGACCAGGCGATCAACCAGGCCTACCAGCAGTACAACAAGGTGATCTACAGGGTCAAGGGCGAAGCCGAGCAGACCATCAAGGAAGCCGAGGGCCGGAAGATCGAGCGCATCAACCAGGCCAAGGGTGACGCCGTACTTTTCCTCAAACAGCTCAACCAGTACCGCAGGGCGCCGCGAGTGACCCGCCGCCGGCTGTTCCTGGAGACGATGCGTAGCGTGCTGCCCAAGTTGCGCCAGGTGTACGTGGTCGACCAGAGCATGAAGGGCATGGTGCCGTTGCTCGATCTCCGCGGGGCCGGCTCGGGAGGTGGAAAATGAGCCGCGGCGCCGTCGTTGTCGTTGTCCTGATTCTCGCGCTGCTGGCCTTTGCGGGTGCGACGTACACCGTGCCAGAGTGGCAGCAGGCGATCGTGGTCCAGCTCGGTTCCCCCGTCGGGGCACCGGTGACCCAGGCCGGCCTCCACTTCAAGCTGCCCCTGATTCAGAAGGTGCACCTGTTCGACAAGCGGGTGCTGCAGTGGGACGGCGAGCCTGAGGTCATTCCCACCAAGGACTCCAAGTTCATCTACGTCGATACGTTCGCCCGTTGGCGGGTGTCGGACGCGCTGACCATGTACAAGAAGGTGGTCGATGAGTCGGGAGCGCAGGGACGCCTCGACGACATCCTCGACGGCCTGGTACGCGACACCCTGTCGGAGCACAGCCTGCCGGAGATCGTGCGTTCCTCGGATCGCAAGATGGAGCTCGGCGAGGAGGCAATCTCGGCGGCCGATTCGCCGGTCATGGTCGAAGGCGGGCAGGCTGAGACCGACGTGCCCGGGCTGCGTGATCAGCTGACGGAGCAGATTACCCAAGAGGCTCAGAAGAAGCTCGCGGACCTCAACCTCGGGATCCAGCTTGTCGACCTCGAGATCAAGCGGCTCGCGTACACCGACAAGGTGCTGCAGAAGGTCTACGACCGAATGATCTCGCAGCAGCTGAGGATCGCGGAGAAGTACCGGGCCCAGGGGCAGGGGAAAAAGGCGGAGATTGCTGGTCAGGTGACCGAGGAGTCGAAACGCATCCAGTCGGAAGCGTACCGGAAGGCGCAGGAGATCCTCGGAGCAGGTGAAGGTGAGGCGACGCGCATCTATGCCGAGGCCTACCAGCAGGATCCAGAGTTCTACCGTCTGCTCGAGACGCTGAAGACCTACAAGGGGAGCCTGGACGATCGCGGGGTGCTGCTGCTGAGTACGGACTCCGAGCTGTTCCGGTACTTGAAGACCCTGCAGTAACTAGCTCGCGGTCCTAGAGGTGGCGTC
>JAJDNH010000218.1 GCA_022340775.1 Acidobacteriota bacterium | reverse complement strand
GTCATAGCCGCGGTGCAGGGTCCCGAGCGCGTCGGGATATACGAGGGTCTCGGGCCGGTTTGCCATGTCGTAGGTGCGGGTTAGGTCCTTGGCGCCCAGGTCTGCGAAACCGCTGTCCAGCAGCTGCTGGCTCTCGGTCAGCTGGTTGCCGGCGCTGTCCCAGGTGAAGGCCAGCGAGGCGTGGGGGTTGTCGGCGGTCAGCAGGTGGCCGGCGTCGCCTGCCTCGGAGCGGGCAGGGTGGAGAGGATACTGCGAGACTTCGGCGGCCGTGCGGCCCAAAGCGACCGCCCGCCTCGCGTTTCCGGCGGTCGCACGGCCACAAGAGAGGATGAGCGGCTTCGTGGCGACCGCCGGAAGCCACTCGGGCCGCCTCTTCCAATCGTGGGGCCAGTACTCCCAACGCCAAGGACCGAGGTTGCCCCCTTGAGGTTTCTCGCGGGCGCCTACGGCTCGTGAGCACTCTTCAGAGAAACCTCAAGGACCGCACGCCCGTTTGAACGTCACATGCTCTGGAGCGCGATGGCCTGTCGCTCTCTGGGTGGGTGGGGGTCTTTCTTCTAACCTCTATCCTCTCCCCGGCCGGGCGGGGGCTCCGTCACTCCGCCACCGGGCGGGTGGGTGGAAAAAACAAAGACCACCCCGAAGGGTGGTCCAACCTATTGAAGAGAATGGTGCGCCCGGCGCGATTCGAACGCGCGACCTTCAGATCCGGAGTCTGACGCTCTATCCAACTGAGCCACGGGCGCATGTATGGGGTGGGCGATGGGACTCGAACCCACGGCCACAGGAGCCACAATCCTGTGCTCTACCAGCTGAGCTACGCCCACCATATTGCCAGGGTTGGTCCGCCTGAGAGGACTCGAACCTCTGACCCACGGATTAGAAGTCCGTTGCTCTATCCCGCTGAGCTACAGGCGGGTGGTTCGGGCCCGGCCTCGGGATGGTCGGGGCGAGAGGATTTGAACCTCCGACCCCCTGCGCCCAAGGCAGGTGCGCTACCAGGCTGCGCTACACCCCGATTTCAGTTCCCACAGACCGTTTGCAAAGATCCGCCGCCGTTTGGCGAAGGATGAGTATACGGAGCGTTTCGACAGGGTGTCAAGAAAGACGAAGCACCGCGGCTGAGGTACGGACGGGGCCGGTCCCGAGTTGCCCCTGCACGGCGTTCACGGCAGCGCCACGCCGAGCTCCTCTAGCCGCTCGTGCAACGCAGACCGCTGCGCCCCGATCACCTGTTGCGCGCCCTGCCAGCCCGCGGCCACCATGTGACCTAGCTGCGCCTGGGAGAACGGTGTTCCTTCCGCAGTACCCTGCACTTCGACCAGGTCCCCCTGGCCGGTGAAGACGAGGCTCAGGTCCACGTCGCACTCGAAGTCCTCGCCGTAGTCGAGATCCACCCGAACCTCACCGCCGGTCAGACCGAGCGAGACACCCGCAATCTGGCGCACGAGGGGCCACTCGACGAGCATCCCCTGCTCCCACATCCGTCCCAGGGCGAGGACGAGCGCCACCCAGGCTCCGGAGATCGACGCCGTCCTCGTCGAGCCGTCGGCCTGCAGCACGTCACAGTCGACCTGCAGCGTCCGCTCGCCGAGCAGCTCGCGGCGCACCGCGGCTCGCAACGCACGGCCGATCAGGCGCTGGATCTCCTGGCTGCGGCCGGACTGCCGGCCCCGAGTTACCTCACGCTCGCTGCGGTCCGCGGTCGCCCGCGGCAGCATCGCGTACTCCGCCGTCACCCAGCCTTCGCCGGTGCCGCGCAGGAACGGCGCGGTCCGGTCCAGCAGCGAGACGTTGCACAGCACGACCGTGTCGCCCGCGCGGTACAGCACGCTTCCTTCTGGGTACCGGATGAACCCGGTCTCGATGGTTACGGGGCGGATCGCCTCCGCCGCCCTTCCGTCCGGTCGCATCGCTCCTCCTCAGCCCCCGGCACCGGCCCGCGGGCCCGTCAGTATAACGTGACCAAGCCCAACCACGGATAAGAAAAGAAGGTAACCACGGATTTCACGGATTCTCTAAGATCGCGGCAAGAACTCCTGTCGGGCACGAGTCTGTCTGAGCCGTCCGGCACGAGGCTGGTGGCCCGGGGGCCGCACACAGGCGGTTTATCTTCTTCCTTGAATCCGTGTCATCCGTGTAATCCGTGGTTGGTCTTTGATCCAGTCCGTAGTTCGGTCTGTCGTCAGGGGCGGGTGTCGCGGACGTCTACCAGCTCGAGGTGCTCCGGCGAATACCCGAGAATCGCACGCGCCACGCGCAGGAAGTTCTCGGAGGCATCGGTCAGATGGACGAAGACCTCTCCGGTCGCAGCCGTGGTGTCAAGGCGCCCGCCGTGATCGGCAACGACGGCATCGGCAACCGAGGTGGCGGAGTCGATGAGCCGGACCCGCGGACCCACCACGCGCTCGAGCGACGGACGCAGGAGTGGGTAGTGCGTACAGCCTAGGATCAACGCCTCGGCGCCCCACTCGAGCAACGGGCCCAGGTAGTGCCGTGCAACCTGATCGGTCACCGGATGATCGCCCCAGCCCTCCTCGGCGAGCGGAACGAACAGGGGACACGCTGCAGCTCGGATCTCGACGCTGCCGTCGAGGCGGGTCAGCGCCCGCTGATAGGATCCGGAGCGGATGGTCCCTTCCGTCCCCACGACGGCGAGCCGCGGCGCGCCGATTCCCAGCGCCGCGCGCACCCCCGGCTCGACCACCCCCACCACCGGCACCGGAGACGACGAGATGACATCGTCCAGAGCGTACGAGGTCGCGGTGTTGCAGGCGATCACCAGCAGCTTGACCCCATGCTCGACGAGATAGCCGGCCGCGTTGAGGGCGTAGTGCCGCACCGTGGCCGCGGACTTGGTGCCGTACGGTAGACGGGCGGTGTCGCCGAGGTAGAGGAACGACTCACCCGGCATCCGGCGGTGCAGCGCACGGAGCACGGTCAGGCCGCCGACCCCGGAGTCGAAGATGCCGATCGGCCGGTGGGCCGCGATCCCGTCCTTCATGAGGTCGCAATCAGCCCCTTGTTCAGCCGCAAGGGAGCCGAGAGGTCCAGGTGACCGG
>JAJDNH010000215.1 GCA_022340775.1 Acidobacteriota bacterium | reverse complement strand
CCTTTCCGATCCGCGCTTTCAAGCCGCATACCGGCCGGGTCCACCTGCCGCCCACGATCCACACCACGTTCGCTGGCGGAGGGTTCGTCGTGTGCTCGTTCGTACCGCGCGTCGTCGACTGGGACGAGCAGGCGATCCCGTGCCCATACGTCCACTCCTCGCCGGACTGCGACGAGGTGCTGTTCTACGTCGAGGGCAACTTCACGAGCCGCAAGGGGATCGGACCCGGGTCGATCAGCTTGCACCCGACAGGGCTGCCCCATGGTCCCCATCCTGGAACCTATGAGGGCTCAATCGGAACCACCAGGACCGATGAGCTGGCGGTGATGATCGACACCTTCAAGCGGCTGCTGCCGACCCGCCACGCGGCCGAGATCGAGGATCCCGGCTACAACCTGAGCTGGGTGACGGGTGGGAAGTGAACGGAGCCGGGGCCGACTCTTGACTCCCGTTCTGCAACCCATAACATCTAGCGTCTAGCGTCTAGCGTCTAGCGTCTAGCGTCTAGCGTCTAGCGTCTAGCGTCTAGCGGTCTTTGTCTCCCTACCTGTGAGGAGGTCACATGCCCCAGAGCCCACTGACCATCGACACCGCCGAAACCCCCTGGGTCGACGTCTACCGCCGCCTGGTAGAGATCGTGGTACCGCGTCCGATCGCCCTGGCGTCAACGGTGGATGCCGAGGGCCGCACCAACCTGGCCCCGTTCTCGTTCTTCAACGCGGTGTCGGCGAACCCGCCCCTGATCGCCTTCTCGCCCGCCCTCGCCGGGCGGACCGGCGCCAAGAAGGACACCCTGCGCAACATCGAGCAGGTCGGCCAGTTCGTGGTCGCGACCGTGACGGAGGCGATTGCCGACAGGGCCAACGCCTGTGCGGCGGCCTTGGCCCCCGGGGAGAGCGAGTTCGCTCACAGCGGTCTGACGCCGCTCCCGGCAGAGCGTGTGGCGGCGAGCCTGGTAGCGGAGTCGCCGGTCAACATGGAGTGTGAGCTGGTCGAGATCCACCGCTACGGATCCGAGGGCGGCGCCGGCAACCTCATCGTCGGCCGGATCCTACTTCTTCACGTCGACCAGGCGCTTCTCGACGGGGAGGGGAAGGTTCGCTCGGAGCACCTGCGCGCCGTAGGCCGCATGGGCGGAAACGACTGGGTTCGCACCCGCGACACCTTCCCGATGCCCAGGCCGTAGGGTTCTTCCCGGTCTCTCAGCTGTTCGGGTCGGGGAACGCCCTACCAGCTCTGCTGGCGACGGACGAGGGCCAGGAACTCCTCGCGTACCTTACGGTCGGAGAAGCAACCGCGCAGCGCGGAGGTGGCGGTCAACGCGCCCGGCTTCTTGACCCCGCGCATCTCGACGCACAGGTGGCGTGCTTCGATCACGACCATGACCCCGAGCGGCTCGAGCTTATGCCACAGGAACTCGGCCACCTGCTCGGTCAGACGCTCTTGCAATTGCGGCCGCTTGGCGTAGAACTCGAGGATGCGCGGCAGCTTCGACAGCCCGACGATGCGGGCGTCGGGGATGTAGGCGATGTGAGCGTGGCCGTAGAACGGAACGAAGTGGTGAGCGCACATCGAGTAGAAAGGAATCTCCCGCTCGATCACCATGTGGCGGTACCCCTCCTCGTTGGGGAAGCAGGTGATCTTGGGCTCGGCGCCCTCGAAGATCCCGTGGAACATCTCGAGGTACATCTTGGCCACCCGCTGCGGTGTGTGGCGGAAGTTGGGATCGGCAAGATCCAAGTTCAGCTCACTCATCAGGCCCGCTATGTGGTGCGAGATGCGCTCCACGAGCGCCTCCTCGTTGCCCTTGGGAACAAGGTTGCCGTTGCGCTCTTCGAGCGACTCCGTCTTCGGCCCGTCAACGGGCTGTATCTGTCTCATGCGCAGTGACCTCCTGTCGCGGCCCAGCTTTCAGAATACTCGCACGGAGCGTGGTATTCCAGGTCTGTTACCATCACCGTCGGGCGGCCGGCCGCTCAGGAGGTCCATACCGTGCAACGCGTCTTGGTAACTGGGGGCTGCGGCTTCATCGGGTCCAACTTCGTCCGTCACCTGCTGGTGAGCCGTCCCGATGTCGAGGTGGTGAACCTCGACGTCCTGACCTACGCCGGGCGTCTCGAGAACCTGCGCGACGTCGAGCGCGACTCGCGTTACACGTTTGTCCGCGGTGACATCTGCGACGCCGAGGTCGTGGCGGCGGCGATGAAGGGGTGCGACGCGGTGGTCAACTTCGCGGCCGAGACCCATGTCGACCGCTCCCTGCTCGGCGCCGGCCACTTCATCCAGACCGACTGCTACGGCGTCTGGGTGTTGCTGGAGGAGGCCCGCCGCAGGGAGGTCAGCCGGTTTATCCAGATCTCGACCGATGAGGTCTACGGCAGCATCGAGGCTGGATCGTTCGACGAGGCTGCCCCCCTCATGCCGCGCAACCCCTACTCCGCTTCGAAGGCGGGCGGCGACCGGATCGCCTACTCGTTTTGGGCCTCCTTCGGCCTGCCCGTGATCATCACTCGGGCGTCGAACAACTTCGGGCCATACCAGTTCCCGGAGAAACTGGTTCCGCTGTTCGTGACCAACGCGCTTGCCGACCGTCCGTTGCCGCTGTATGGCGACGGCGGCAACGTGCGCGACTGGCTTTTCGTCGCCGACCACTGCCGTGCGATCGACTTTCTCCTCGATCGCGGCGAGCCCGGCGAGGTCTACAACATTGCCGGTGGTAACGAGCGCCCCAACCTCGAGGTCACGCGCCTGCTGCTCGACGTCCTCGGCAAGCCCCACGATCTGGTCCGCTTCGTGACCGACCGACCGGGCCACGACCGGCGCTACTCGCTCGACGCCTCCAAGCTCGCCCGCCTCGGCTTCAACCCCGGGGCCGACTTCGAGCGCGCGCTCGAGGAGACCGTTCGCTGGTACGTGGACAACCCGTGGTGGTGGCGGCCGATCCGCGAGGCCGATGCCGAGTTCGCGGCCTACTACGCTCGCCAGTACGGCGAGCGCTTGGAGGACCCGGTGCCGTGACAGATCTGATGGTCACCGGCTCGGAAGGCCAGCTCGGGCGGGCACTGCTGGAGGTTGCGGCGGCGTGCGGGATCGAGGCCGAGGGTCACGACGTCGATACCCTGGATGTCACCGATGCGGGCGCGGTGCGTGAGGTCGTCTCGTGGCTGAAACCGCGGGTGGTGGTTAACTGCGCCGCGTTCACGGCGGTGGACGCCTGTGAGGAGCGGGAGGCTGAGGCGGCCGCCGTCAACGGCAGGGCGGTGGCCCACCTAGCGGCGGCGAGTGATCTGGTCGGTGCGTTGTTGGTGCAGATGTCGACCGACTATGTGTTCTCGGGAAGCGCGGGGCGGCCGTACGCGGAGAGCGACGTGCCGGATCCGATCAGCGCCTACGGGCGGAGCAAGCTGGCCGGGGAGAGGGCGGCCGCCAGCGCGCGTGAGCACTTGCTGGTGCGCACCGCGTGGCTGTTCGGGAACGGCGGCAGGAACTTCGTCGAGGCGATCAAGCGCCAGCTCGACGGGGGTGCGGCCGAGCTGCGCGTGGTCGCCGACCAGTCCGGGAACCCCACCTACTGCACCGATCTCGCCGAGGCGGTGCTCGAGCTCGTTGACCGTGGGGCACGGGGGACCGTGCACGTCGTCAACGCCGGCTCGACCACCTGGCACGGGCTGGCGACAGAGATCGTGAGGAGGCTGGGCAGTGACGTTCCGGTGCGGGCCATCCGTAGCGAGGCGCTCGGTCTGGCCGCGGCGCGCCCGCCGTGCTCCGAGCTGTCGACGGCTCGGCTGGAGGAGCTTCTCGGGCATCGACTGCCCGACTGGCGCGATGCCCTGGGCCGTTACCTGGAGCGCGCGTGCGCACGCTGATCACGGGCGCCGCCGGTTTCGTCGGTCTTCATCTTGCCCGGTATCTGCTCGAATCCGATCCGGACGCGGAGGTCTGGGGCATGGTGTGGCCGGGTGCTGGTCGCGAGGGGCTGGCGAACTTGCCGCCGACCATGCACGTCGAGGACGGCGAGTTGAGGGATGCCGCTTCGCTCGGGCGCGTGCTGCGTGCCGCGCGGCCGGACGTGGTCTTCCACCTGGCGGCTGCATCCACGGTTGCCTCTTCGTGGGCCGCGCCGACGGAGGCTATGGAGGTCAACGCGGTCGGACAGATCAACCTCCTCGAGGGCATCCGTAAGCTCGGCTTGGCACCGAGGGTGGTCGTCGCCTGCTCGGCCGAGGCTTATGGCCGAGCCGCGCACTGCCCGGTGAGCGAGGACGCGCCGCTCGCGCCGCTGTCGCCGTACGCAGTCAGCAAGGCGGCGCAGGACCTGATCGCGGCGCAGTACCACGCAGCATACGGGCTCGACACGATTCGCCTTCGCCTTTTCAACCACACCGGTCCGGGGCGGCCCGAGCGCTTCGTCGCCTCCTCGTTCGCGCGCCAGATTGCCGAGATTGAGCGCGGTGCGAGGCCGCCGCTGCTGCGGGTCGGCAACCTCGATGTCGTGCGTGACTTCACCGACGTGCGGGACGTCGTCCGGGCTTACCGGCTGGCGGCAGAGCGGGGACGCCCGGGAGCCGTCTACAACGTCTGCTCCGGGGCCAAGGTCAGCGTCCGTGAGTTACTCGGCACGTTGCTGGAGGTGGCTGGCGTCGAGGCCGAGGTGGAGGTGGACCCGGAGCTACTGCGGCCGGCGGAAATCCCGGCCGTGTGGGGCGACCACGGCCGTCTCACGGCCGATACCGGTTGGCGGCCGGCAATCCCCCTTGAACGCACGCTGGCGGACCTTCTCGCCTGGTGGCGCAGACGCCTCGGCGAAGGGGGCACGTGTGGGGCGTGAGCTGATGCGCGCCATGGCCGGACGACCGCTGCCGGCAGGCGAGCTGGCGCGCAAGGCAGTGCACCTGTCGATGGGCCTGTTCGCGCTCGCCCTCCGCTGGCTGACGTGGCCGCAAGCGGCGATGTGCGCGGTGGCCGCCTTCGCCTTCAACCTGCTGGTGCTTCCAGCCGTGCTCGGTCATCGGCTCAGGAGCGAGCGCGAGGACGTCTCCGACCGCGGTGTCCTGCTCTACCCGCTCGTCGTGCTGGTGCTGATCGTGCTCTTTCACAGGCCGGGTCACGCGGCAGGTGGGATGTACCTCGCGGCCTTTGGTTGGGGGTTGTTGGCCGGAGGGGATGCGACGGCCGGGCTGGTGGGAATGAAGTGGGGACGGCACGAGCTGCCGTGGAACCCCAGGAAGACCTGGGAAGGGCTGGCCGGCTACACGGTCGGGGGCGCGGTCATTGGGACCGCCCTGCTGATGTGGAACGCTCCCGGGTTGATGCACCTGGTCGCGCGGGCAACGCCGCTGTGGCTGCTGCACGCGGCGGCGATCCTGCTGGCGGCCGGTACCGCCGCTGTGCTCGAAGGCGTGCCGCATGGGCTCGACGACAACGTCCTGCCGCCCCTTCTCGGCGCCTACGTCCTCTTCACCCTTCACACCCTGCACGGGGGGGTCCCGGCGCTGCCGCTGTCCGGCGCCTTCGTCAAGACCATGGCGCTGGCAGTGCTCGTCAACAGCGTGATCGCCGGTGCCGCGCTCGCGGTGCGCCTGCTGGAGCCCGCCGGGGTCGCGGCGGCGTGGGTGCTGGGGGTTGCGACCTGGGGTTTCGGGAGCTGGCGCGCCTACCTGCTGCTGTGGGTGTTCCTGGGCGTCGGCACCGCGGTCACCGGCCTCCGGCGTGCCCACAAGAGGGCCGCCGGCCTCGAGGATGAGGCCCGGCGGGGGGTCCGTCACGTGCTCGCCAACGGGCTCATGTGCCTGCTCGGATCGCTGCTGTTCTGGGTGACTGGCGGCAAGGCGGCAGCCGCTGCGATGGTCGCTGCGGGCCTTGCTGCAGCGCTCGCCGACACCATGGGCTCCGAGGTTGGCAAGGCGTACGGCCGAAGGGCTTACTCCCTGCCGGGGTTGCGGCGGGTTCCACCCGGCACCGAGGGTGCGGTGTCGCTACCAGGCACGATGGCCGCCCTGGTCGGGTCAGCGGCGGTCGCCGTCGCCGCCGTCGGTACAGGCTTCCTGAGCCGATCGTGGTTATTGCCGGTGGTGGCAGCCGGCTTCCTGGCGATGCTCGCCGAGGGGGTCCTTCCCCGTCTCGGGGACCACTCGAACGAGGGCACGAACCTCGCCAACACCGTGATCGGGGTCATTCTCGCCTTTGCGCTGTGGCGCCTGCTGTGAGCGTTCTGCCGGCATCCGCGGTAGCGGGGAAGTTGCCGTAAACTGACTGGCGATGACACTCAAGGACCTCAAGGACCTCTCTCGCCCGTTCACGCTGCTGCCGCCGCTGCTCGGGATCGTGTCCGGCGCGGTGTGCGCATTCGGCTCGGTCCACAACCCGGACCCCACCCACCGGCTCACCTGGTCCGTCCTCGCGACGATCGTGCTCGGTTCGGTATGCGCTTCGCTGATGAACGCCGCCTCCAACATCCTCAACCAGATCGCCGACCTCGAGATCGACCGCGTCAACAAGCCACAGCGGCCGCTGCCGTCGGGTCGGGTCTCTGTTGGCGGTGCGTGGACCACAACCGTCGTGATGTATGCGCTCGCCCTGCTGCCGACGTGGCTGGTGGTCCCCCACCCTTACGACAGCCTGTCCGCGAAGGTGAGCGCCCCGGTTCCTGCCCACATCTGCTTCTTCATCTACCTGGCCGGGCTGCTGTTCACCCTCGTGTACTCCGTGCCCCGGTTCGGCCGCACCAAGCGCCTCGGCTGGCTCGCCAACCTGACGATCGCCGTCCCCCGAGGCACTCTGCTGAAGGTGGCCGGGTGGTCGATGGTGGCGCCGGTGTGGTCGGCCGAGCCGTGGTGGATCGGCGCCATCTTCGGTCTCTTTCTTCTCGGCGCAAGCTCGACCAAAGATTTCTCGGACATGGACGGCGACCGGCGCGGTGGCTGCCGCACGCTGCCGATCATCTACGGACCGCGGCGCGCGGTGGCGCTCATGGCGCCGTCGTTCGTCCTTCCCTGGCTGTTGATGCCGCTGGGGGCGCTGCTGCCCGATCCCGGCAACCCCATTCACCCGATCCTCACCGGGCACGGCGCGGTTTTGGTCGTCCTCGGGATGCTGCTGTGCGTGTGGGGGATTTACACCGTTCGGCTCATGGCGCGTGATCCCAATGCCCTCGCCACGGTTGAGAACCACCCTTCCTGGACGCACATGTACCTGATGATGATGGCGGCACAGATCGGTTTCGCGATCGCCTATCTGTAGGAGCGCGCCGCGAGGTGTCCCGTGTCCCGGTCACTCCGCCAGCGGGCGGGTGGGTGGGCCCTCCTCACCTCCTCCTTGAGTGCCACCGCGTTTCATGGCACAGTCTCAAGAGCGGGAGGTGACCACATGGACATGGGACGCCGCAACCGGGTGGCACAGTGGGTCTTCGACACCCGGGCGATCCTCGGCAGGCTCCACCTCTGGCTCGAGGACGTCGAGGAACGCTGGGAACCGGGCCGGCCTCCCGACGGCCTGTCGTTCGTCGGCCAGGCCCTCGAGCGTGGCTTCGTGATGAGCGTTGCGGTGACTGCGCTCGGGACTCGGCTGTTCGGGCGCTACGGCGAGGGCAGGGGCGGTGACAAGGCTCAGATCAACCGCGTGAAGAAGGATGCCGACGCGGTCTCGGCCTATGCGCTCAGCGAGGCCCTTTGGTATTTGACACGTGCCCTGCCCGAGAACCACGCGGTGATGGTGAGCCTCGGCGAGGGTCTGATGCCGAAGGCCGGCGAAACACCAGAGATGGGCTCCAACCCGCTCCTAGGCTTCGGGCGTGTCTATGCCAGGCCGCAGGTGGCGCGTTTTCTCGATCACCGTGTGCACGCTCTGATCAATACGCCCGGCTACGAGTGGCAGGAGTTTTGGCGCGACGTGCAGACCGCCGGCATTACGGTCTGGGGTGCCGCCGTCGATACTCTGGAGAACACGTCTCGCTTCGCAAAAGGTGCGGACACCGGGGCCATGACGGTGCTCCACCTGTTCGACCAGCCGCTCAAGGTGGCGCGGCCCTACGAGGGCTATATGGGCACGCTGGTACTACCCGAGGAGGTCGTACGCCAGGCGGCGGAGCGGTCGGTGCTGATCGATTTCCTGAGCCCGCGCGAGCGCGTCCTGGAGGCGATCCGGGCGACCTACCCCGGCATCGCGCCTGAGAGGGTGCATGTGTGGACGCTCGGCGGCCCCTCCCGCGAGGGCCGGATCGGCAAGCTGTGGGAGACCTGGCGCGAGCTCGGAGTTCACCTGGTGGAGGACGGTTGGACCTTGCCCGGAACCGGCCTTGCGGCGTTCACCGAGTCGGGCACCTACGCGCCGACCGTGCTCGTTGGCCCGTTCGAAGATGCCGAGGGCCGGCCCAACCTGTTCCTGTGCGACGGCTATGCGGCGTCAGCGGAGGCGATACAGGGGGCGAGCCTTGACCCCGCGCTCGGCCTCCACACGTCGATGTGCCTGTTCTCCTCGAAGTTCAAGGTCTCGTACGACCGCGAGCGCTATGTGATGCTGCTGGATCCTGAAGCGGCCGACTTCGCCGCGGGGCTGGCCGAGGCGCTGCAGAGAGAGGTCAGTGCCGGGGACGTTGAGGAGTACGCCGCCATCATCCGCAACGCCCGCGACGCCGGCATGCCGGTGGGACGGCGGACGATGGTCGTCGACGACCTCTTTCCCAACAAGGAGTGGAAGATGCTGGCCCTCACCGCGGCCATGGTGCCCGAGCCTTACAGCGGCATGCCGGGGGTTGAGGACGCAGGGGACGGCCTGTACCGGGTGACGGCGCGCGCGTCGACCCGTCTCGGCACCCTCGAGGCCACGCTTTCGCTGCGGCTGATGGAGCCGCTGGAGGAGATGCGGCTCGTGTTCTCGCCGCTTCTCGACCGCTTCTACGCCGGCCAGGATTACCACACGCGCGCGGTCAAGATCTCCGACTCGGGCCGCGTCCGCAACGAGCTCCAGACCCTGGCCTCGGAGGCGCTCGAGTACCTCCCGGACGGCCGCATCCGGGTCCGCTTCGATGACATTGACGATGCCGTCCTGCCGCCGGACAAGAAGGCGCTCATTCAGGAGGTCCTGGCCTGGTACAAGAAGCACCACCCGATGTGGTTCAGGTGGCTGGAGCTGTCGTGAGCCGCAGCGGCAGCCGATGAGCTGGCCGCTGTCCTACGCCGAGCCCGTGTTCCGGCCGCCGTCGGAGGCGGGATCTCTTATCCTGCAGCTGACCGTGGGGTGCTCGTGGAACCGCTGCACCTACTGTGGGATGTACCGCATGAAGCAGTTTCGGGTGCGCCCCGTCGAGGAGGTCGTCGCCGAGGTGCGGGCCGTGGCGCCGCTGTCATCGCGGGCGCGCCGCGTCTTTCTCGGCGACGGCGACGCCCTGGCGGCGCCACCCGAGGTTCTCGAGGAGGTTCTCCAGGCAGTTCGCGACTACCTGCCCTGGATCACCCGGGTCGGCATCTACGCCGACTCCCGTGCGATCCGTCGCCGGGCCCGGGAGCTGCCGCGGCTGCGTGAGCTGGGGCTCGGCATCGTCTACTTCGGCGCCGAGAGCGGCGACGACGAGACGTTGCGGTCAGTGCTCAAAGGCGCCACCGTCGCGAGCCAGCTCGAGGCCTGCCGGCTCGTCCTCGAGTCCGGGCTGAAGCTCTCGGTGATGGTGCTGCTGGGCCTTGCTGGCGTCGAGGGCTCTCGTCGCCACGCCATGGCCACCGGCAGGTTCCTGGTCGAGGCCGCGCCGACCTATGCGGCCGCTTTGGTCGTGACGCCGGTGCCGGGGACAGAGTTGGGTGACGCGATTGCAGCCGGCAGGTTCGAGGAGGTCGACCGCTGGGGCTCCCTCCAGGAGCTGGCCTGGATGCTCGAGTCGATGGAGGGCTACCGCGGTCCGTTCCACGCCAACCACGCGTCCAACTGGCTGCCGCTGAAGCTGCGGCTTCCGCGCGACCGGGAACCGGCCCTCGATCTCCTGCGGGAGGCGCTCGCCAGCCGGAACCAGGATCTCCTGGTGCCTGCTTTTTCGCGGGGACTGTAGGGCACGTACCGGGATCCTACCTCAGGGCTGGTCTTCTGCTGTCGGACGGAGGTTGCTGGAACCGTCGGCGCACGGATGGAATGGCTCGCTGGTGTGGTTTGTCCATGCTAGGTTGAGTAGCCGGAAACGGTGAACCTGGAACCCAGCAATGCCTCGCGTCTCGACAGCTTCGGTTCGGCAATCCCTCGTGCGGAGGGTCCGGCGTGGCCTGCATTTCCTCGGCTGGTCGCGGTCGAGCGAGCCTGTGCGGCGGGCCCGCCGTGGGGGGAGAGCCATCGAGGTCCGCCGGCTCCACGTGGGCTGCGGCACCGAGATCCTGGAGGGCTGGTGCAACGTCGACATTCAGGACCTTGCCGGCGTTGACGTGGTCATCGACGTCACCCGGGAGTTTCCTTTCCGGGATATCGAGTACATCTTCAGCGAGCACTTCATCGAGCATCTGGGCTTCGAGGCCGCGGTTCGGTTTCTCCAGGACTGCCTCCGGGCCCTGAGGCCGGGGGGTGTGCTTCGCCTGACGACGCCCAACCTGGACTGGGTGTGGTCGACACACTACTCCGTCAACGCCGACGGTGAAGAGAAGCACCGGCAGACCTACATGCTGAACCGTGCGTTCTACGCTTGGGGGCACCGGTTTCTCTTCAGCCCACCGCTGTTGGAGTCACTTCTCCGAGCCATCGATTTTGCACGGGTCTGCAGGCGAACCTACGGGGAGAGCCCCCACGCCGACCTCCGCGGCGTCGAGCGGCATCAGGAGTACGGCGGCAGTCCGGAGCTGCCCGACCTTCTGGTCTACGAGGCGGTGAAGGCCGAAGGTTAACCACCTCCTGCCGAGCCCACTCTCGAAGAGCTGCTGGCCTCTGCACAGGCAGAGTTTCTCGACCACCTCCAGTGGCGTCTCGATCGCTGAGGACCGGGCACCGCACCCGCCCGGGAAACGGAGGACGGGAAACGCTCCCCCGCCCACCCAACACCGTCAGGAGTGAAGGGCAAAGAGTAAGGGGACCCCAGCCCACCCCGGGAAGAGGATAGAGGTAAGAAGTTAGAAGAAAGACCACCCGCCCGCCCAAAGAACGCGGGTGTAGCGCGCTCCAGAGCATGGTGCGCTCAAACGGGCGTACCGTCCTTGAGGTTTCTCTTAAGCGCGCTCACAAGGCGTAGGCTCTGGCGAGAAACCTCAAGGGGGGTAACCTCGGCCCTTGGCGATGGGAGCATCGGCCTCACGATTGGAGGAGGCGGCTCGAGCAGGCTCCGGCGGTCGCCGCCGGGTCGGCCATCCCCACCCGCTGCCTCGCGACCGCCGGAGACGCGAGACGGGCGGGTGCCCAAGCGACCGGACGGCCGCCGGGGCTTCAGAGAGCCCCCCTCATCTCGCCCGCTTCGGGCAGGCGGCGACGGGCGTCTGCAGAGCAGGCGTCCGGGCGCTGGAGTGACAGCACTCAGGCGGCCGCTGGAGCTACAACCACTCGGTTTGGTAGTCCGCCGTGCGTGGGACGATGCACAAGAATCGCACGGGTGCCTGACCGCGGTTCTCGTACCAGTGGGCTACCCCGGCAGGGATGAAGACGCAGTCGCCCGCCTTGGCCACCACCTCGCGATCGTCGAGCCCCAGCATCATCTCGCCCTCCAGCACCACCTGCTCGTGCTCGATGCTGTCGTGTCGGTGGGCGGGGATGCGTCCGCCTGGCTCGAGCGTGAACCGCCGGGTGACGAAGTGCGGGACGCCGTCCTCGGGCCCCAACAGGACCTGGATGGAGGCACCGGTAGAGTTGTCGACAACAGCCGATGGGGTGGCGTTCATGGCGCGAATGACGGGCTCGGTGTGCTTGGTCATACTGCCTCCCGGGGCGTTCACGGCCCACCGGACGAGGCTACCATACAGGCCTTTCTGCTACGATCGGCGCATGCTGGAGCGCCTGGAGGTCCGCAGCCTGGGCATCATCGACAGGGTCGTTCTCGAGCCGTCCGCGGGTTTCGTCGCCCTGACCGGCGAGACCGGGGCGGGCAAGTCGCTGCTCGTCGAGTCGCTCAAGCTCCTGGCCGGCCAGCGGGCGCAGGCTGACCTGGTCCGCAGCGGTGACCCGACGCTGCGCGTCGAGGGCTGGTTCAAGACCCCGGACGAGGAGGAAGTCGCCGCTCTTCTCGAGGAGGTGGGAGTTCCGGGCGACGAGGGCCTGGTGGTGCGGCGCGAGATCGCCGCGGAGGGCAAGAACCGGGCCTGGCTCAATGATGTGCCGGTCACTGCAGCGACCCTTCAGCGGCTGGCCCCGTTTCTGCTGGCGATCCACGGCCAGCACGAGCAGTACGGCCTCGGCGAGACCGCCGTGCAGCGGCGCCTGGTCGACGAGTTCGCGGATCACGGTCAGCTGCTGGAGAAGGTGGCGGGGGCGTATGAGCGGTGGGAGAAGGCTGCCGGAAAGGTGCTGGAGCTCGAGCACGCACGGGCACAGCGCCGGGATCGCGCGGACGTGATCGCCTTCCAGGTTGGTGAAATCGATGCCGTAGCGCCGCGGCCCGCCGAGGACGAGGAGCTCCGGCAGCGTCGGCAAGTGCTGCGCCACGCCGCGCGGATCCACGAGCTGTCCGCGTCACTGCTGGAGCGCCTGGCCGAGGGCGACAAGGCGGCGGCGGCGGAGCTGGCGCGGGCGCAGCGCGAGGCCGAGCAGATGGCGGAGTGTGGGCTGGCGATCAATGAGCTCGCCGAGCGCCTGCGGGAGGCACGGGTCTTGGTCGAGGAGACCGTGCGCGACGTGCAGGGCCTGAGCGAGGGCCTCGAGGACGGGCCCGGAGAGTTGGACGCGGCCGAGAGCCGGCTGTTCCAGCTCGAGCAGCTCATGCTCAAGTACGGTTCGCCTCTCGACGCGGTGCTCGAGCATCGCGAGGCTTTGATCAGTGAACGGGAGCAGCTTGAGGGCATCGAGGACCGCCTGCAGGAGGCGATCGCCGCGGCCGACTCGGCGCTGGCGGCGTACGCCGAGGTCGCGCAAGCCCTGGACGACTCTCGTCGGGCCGCCGGCGAGCGGTTCGTGGCGGCGGTGAGCGAGATCCTCGGCAGGCTCGAAATGGGTGGGACCCGCCTCGAGTTCGAGTGGCGGGAGCGGCCGGATTCAGCGAGCCCCCTGGTGCGCGACGGTGTTGGCGTGCGCTTCGACGGCGACGGAGTTCGCGAGTGCGAGCTGCTGATCGCAGCCAACCCGGGTGAAGAGCTGCGGCCGATGGCCCGCATCGCCTCCGGCGGCGAGCTTTCGCGCCTCCACTTGGCGCTGCGCACCGCACTCAGGAGGCGCGACCTGACAACCGGCCTGACGCTGCTCTTCGATGAGGTCGATACCGGTCTCGGTGGCGGCACCGCGGCTGCCCTGGGTTCCGTGCTGGCCGAGCTTGCCAGCGTCGATCAGGTGATGGTCGTGACCCACCTGCCGCAGGTCGCAGCCCAGGCAGACACCCAGCTGCGAGTCGCCAAGACGGTCGAGAAGGGGCGAGCGGTGACCCGTGTCGTTGCACTGGAGGGCGAGGAGCGGGTGGCGGAGCTGGCGCGGATGGTGGCCGGCGAGAAGGTAGAGAAGTCGGCTCTCGAGCACGCCCGTGCGCTTCTCCGGCAGACATGACGACGGTCCGATTCCAGAGCACCGAGGATGTATCGGCCGCCGCCGCCCTGGTCGTGCCCGCCGTTGCGGCCGGCGGCGTTGTACTGCTCCCGACCGAAACCTTCTACGGCCTCGGCGCCGATCCTTGGTCCCCCGAAGGCGTCGACAAGGTATACCGAATGAAGGGACGCCCCCAGGGCATGGCGCTGCCGGTGCTGTGCGGCAACTGGGAGCAACTGGAGCGGCTCGCGGAGGTGCCGGAGCGCTACCGGGCGCGTCTGCTGCGCGCCTGGCCGGGAGCGGTGACGGTCGTTCTGGCTGCGCGGGTCAAGATGCCGGCGGCGCCCGGCGGCACGGTGGCGGTCAGGCTTCCGGGACACGAGCTGCTGCGGCAGCTCCTTGAGAGGGTCGGTCCGTTGACCGGAACCTCCGCCAACCTTCACGGTCAGGATGCAGCCAGGGAAGCCTCGACAGCGCTCGCGGGTCTCGCCGAGAGCCCCGATGTCGTGCTCGATGGAGGCCTCGCCGCGGGTGGCGCACCGAGCACTCTGGTCGATCTCACGGGGCCGGAACCGAGGGTCCTTCGAGAGGGCAATACGGCCTGGTCTTGAGGCCGACAGCGGGTGTGGAAATCCCTGTGGAAAACGCTGTGGAATTCGCGTTAAGCTCGTGTAAAGCAAACAGTTTGGGTTTCGGCGGTGGAGGATGTGGAAAAGACCTAACAACTTTCTTTGCAATAGGTTATGCATATCCTCTTGTGTTCCGGGCACTTTGGCTTTTCGCGGGCCAGCCCCTCTTCCACAACTTGCTCCATTCCGGGGCTTGCGGGCTGACGAGGGACCGGGTCCGAGGCGCCGACTGTTCGCTCTGAGCCATGTCACGATGTTGCCGGTGGATACACCGTGTGGTAGCGTCTTTCGACCCCCGTGCAGGGGATCGGTGGGAGAGCCTGACAGATGCTGACACGATCGATTGACGGCAGATCACCTCGCTTCGGGCGACGGGTCTTCGTGGCGGCCAACGCCGTCGTCCTTGGGGACGTGACGCTCGAGGACGACGCCTCCGTCTGGTACAACGTGGTCCTACGCGGCGACATCCACTGGATCCGCATCGGTGCGCGCTCCAACCTGCAGGACGGGGTGATCGTGCACGTCGAGCACGACCTGTGGCCGGCCTCGGTTGGGGAGGATGTCAGCGTTGGCCACGGTGCGATGCTGCACGGCTGTACCGTCGGCCCGAGAAGCCTGGTCGGGATGGGCGCGATCATCCTCAACGGGGCCGAGATCGGTGAGGGTTCCATCGTGGCCGCCGGCGCCGTGGTTCGCGAGGGCTTCAAGGCGCCGCCGGGCAGCCTTCTCGCGGGGGTGCCGGCGGTTGTCAAGAGAGAGGTTTCGCAGAACGAGCAGGAACGGATCCGCTTGTCGGTGACCAGCTACCTCGAGTACAAGAGCCGGTACCTCGCCGGCGGCCGGGACATCGCACCCGCCGAGGTGCCGGACCCGGAGTCGCCATGATCCGGCGAGCGAAGGGCACCCGTGACATCCTGCCGCCCGAGTCGCGCCTGTGGGCGGCGGTCGAGGAGCAGGCGCGCAGTGTCTTCGGCGGCCTCTCCTACGAGGAGATTCGGCTGCCGGTGATGGAACCCACCGAGTTGTTCGTGCGCGGGGTAGGCGAGGGCACCGACATCGTCTCCAAGGAGATGTTCACTTTTCCAGACCGCAAGGGACGGTCGCTGACCCTGCGTCCCGAGGGCACGGCGGGTGTCGCACGCGCGTTCATCGAGGAGGGACTGTTCCAGCGTCCGCAGCCGGTGCGACTGCTGTATATCGGCCCGATGTTCCGCTACGAGAAGATGCAACGGGGGCGCTACCGCCAGTTCGCGCAGATCGGTATCGAGCTGCTGGGCGCTGCCACGCCGCAAGCGGACGTCGAGGTCCTGATGGCGCTTCACATGTTCCTGGAGGCACTCGGCTTCGACGACCTGGTCATCCGGCTCAACAACCTCGGTGACCCCGAGGACCGGCCGCGCTTCATCGCCGGCCTCAAGCGGGAGCTCGCTTCCCACAAGGACGAGCTCTGTTCCGACTGCCACCGGCGGTGGGATGAGAACCCCTTGCGCCTGCTCGACTGCAAGGTCCCCAGGTGCCGAGAGCTGATGCTGAACACCACCCCGGTGGCCGAGGTCGTTTCAGATGAGGCCAGGGCTCACGTCGAGGAGGTCAGTGCCGGCCTGACCGCGCTTGGAATACCGGTGCAGAGTGCCCCGCGGCTGGTGCGAGGTCTCGACTACTACCTCAGAACCGCGTTCGAGATCGTGTCGCCGCACCTCGGGGAGGACACCGCAATTGGCGGCGGCGGACGATACGACCGCCTGATCTCCGACCTCGGCGGGCCACAGGTGCCGGGGATCGGCTTCGCCATCGGCGAGGATCGCCTCATCGACGTGCTGCCGTCCGGTTTTCGTGACCGGGTGCTTGGTGTCCGTCCGGTGGTTGTGCTGCCCGCAGCTGACGGTGCCGAGACGGCGGCCATGAAACTCGCGCGCTCGCTGGTCGAGCACGGTCTCGAAGTTCGCAACGAGGTCACCGGGCGGTCGCTCAGGGCCGGCCTCAAGTGGGCGGCCAAGGTCGGGGCCCGCGCGGTGGTCATCCTCGGCCCCGACGAGCTCGCCGTCGGCGAGGCCACCGTCCGCGACATGGACAGTGGCGAGCAGCGACGGGTCGAGCTGGAACGGGTCGCCGAGGAGCTGACCGCTCAGGACTGAACTGCGGTGATCGGCCGAACGGCCTTTACGTTTGTGCTCGTCCTCACAGGGAAGCAGCGCTGCATACGTGCTAGACTGATGTCGAGATTTCCGGCAAGAAGGAGGTCATGATGCGTAAGGCCAGCTTTGCACTGGCGGCTCTTGCGGTTGCCGGGCTCGTCGCTGTCCTGCCGGCATGCAGCAACAGCAACAACCCGGCGTCGACGGCCGCCATCTCCATGAGCCTGAGCGGCCAGGGGCAGATCACCCAGGGAGACACAACGGCGGATGTGGCCATATCGGCCAACATCGACAGCGATGGCGCTCCGATCGCGGACGGCACGCTGGTGACCTTCGAGACCGACTACGGCTCGTTCACTGGCGGAGGCTCGAGGGTCGCGGAGGCGACTCAGGGCGGCGTTGCCTCGGCGACCCTGACCGTGCCGATCCCGGGCACCGCGCACGTTTCCGTCAGTGTCCAGGACGTCGTCAAGAGCCTCTCGGTTCAGGTCAGCGTCAGCAGTATCGCCATCTCGAGCTAAACGTTCCCCGGGCTCTGATATAACCTCCTGGACGGCCCGCCCGGCTCGGAGTGAGCGTTGCGGGCGGCGGGAGGAACCATGACAGAGTCGGCCTGGGAACGACCGTGGTGCGGGAGCCTCTCCCTCGCCAACCTCGGAGGCACCGTCGAGCTCGTGGGCTGGGTGCGCCGCCGGCGCGATCTCGGCGGCCTGGTGTTCGTCGACCTGTACGACCGCACCGGACTGGTGCAGCTGGTGTTCGAGGACGCCATGGTCAACGAGGGTGAGAAGCTTGGCCAGCAGGACGTTCTGCGGGTTCGCGGCGAGGTCCGGGAGCGGGCAGCCGGGCAGGCAAACCCGGACCTGGCCACCGGCGAGGTCGAGGTTCGCGTCGACGAGCTCGAGCTGCTCACCAAGGCCGAGACACCGCCGTTCGTGGTCGAGGACGTGACCAACGCCTCCGAAGAGCTGCGGCTCGCCTACCGCTACCTGGATCTGAGACGGCCTCAGATGGCGGCCAACCTCCTGCTCCGCCATCGCGTGGTCGCCGAGGCCCGCCGTTACTTCGATGAGCGAGGGTTCGTCGAGATCGAGACGCCGATCCTGACTCGCTCGACGCCGGAGGGTGCGCGCGACTTCCTGGTGCCGTCGCGCCTGCACAGGGGCACCTTCTATGCACTGCCCCAGTCGCCGCAGCTGTTCAAGCAGTTGCTGCAGGTGGCCGGCATCGGCCGCTACCTGCAGGTGGCGCGCTGCTTCCGGGACGAGGACATGCGGGCCGACCGACAGCCCGAGTTTACACAGATCGACGTCGAGGCCTCCTTCGTCACCGAAGAGGACATCTTCACTCTCGTCGAGGGGCTGTTCGGGCGCCTGTTTCCGCTCGTGGGGATCACGCCGCCGGCCCGCTTCGACCGCCTCTCCTACGAGGAGGCCATGGAGCGTTTCGGCAGCGACCGCCCCGACACCCGCTTCGGCCTCGAGCTGGTCGAGCTCGGACCGCTGTGCGAGGGCTGCGGCTACAGGGTCCTCGCGAGCGCGGCTGCTGAAGGACGCGTCAAGGGGATCGTGTTAGCGGGCGGTGCGGCGTTGTCGCGCAAGCAGCTCGACGAGCTCTCCGAACCGGTGAAACCATACGGAGCGGCCGGCGTGTTGTGGTTCAAGCGCACCGCGGAGGGGGTCGCCTCGCCGGCCAAGAAGGCCCTGGGCGACGACGGCGTCGTCCGTTTTCTCGAGGCTGCCGGTGCCGCCGATGGGGACCTGTTGCTGGTTGTCGGTGGGCCGGAGAGCGTGGTCCTGGCGGCGCTCGGGGCGCTGCGACTGCACCTCGCCGAGAGCCAGCGACTGATTCCTGCCGGACGCCACGATTTCCTTTGGGTGACCGGCTTCCCGCTCCTGGAGTGGGATGCCGACGATGGCCGCTTCTACGCCAAGCACCATCCTTTCACGGCGCCTCAGGCAGGGGACGAGGGCCTCCTCGAGGGCGATCCGGCCAGGGTGCGTGCACGCGCCTACGACGTGGTGATGGACGGGGTGGAGCTGGGCGGCGGCTCGATCCGGATCCATGAACCCGAGCTGCAGCGGCGGATGTTCGCAGCGCTCGGCATCGGAGCAGAAGAAGCGCGCGCGCGCTTCGGCTTCCTGCTCGAGGCGTTCCGCTACGGGGTGCCGCCACACGGCGGGATCGCGCTCGGGCTGGACCGGTTGGTGATGCTGATGGCGGGCCGGAGCTCGATCCGCGACGTCATCGCGTTTCCCAAGACCACGTCCGGATCCTGCCTGATGACCGAGGCACCGTCGGCAGTCGACGACGACCAGCTGCGCGAGCTCGGGGTTGGCCTTCTCGAGCGTGGAAAACCGGCAGGCAGCGCCTAGGCTCGGGCCGGTGCCTTGACCCTCTTGCCAGGGGTGGCAGCCGAGACCCGCCACAGGCCGGCTGCTATGAGGAGGCCCCCGGCCAGCTGTGGCCAGCCGGGCCGCTCGGCCAGGAACAGCGCCGCGAGCAGGCCGGCAGAAAGTGGCTGCAGGGTCGTGTAGGCGGCCACCAACGATGGCGTCGAACGGGCAACGGCCCAGGCGTTGATCAGGTAGTTGAGAGTTGTCGGTACCAGCACCACGTAGGCTACACCGGCCCAAACCGCCAGGGGTGCCGCTGCGAGATTCAGGTCGATCAGGTGGGGCCAGGAGACGGCGGTGACCCCGGCCCCGCCGAAGAGGAAGCTCCAAGCGATGACAGTGGCCACCGGCAGGCGACGTAGGACCGGCCGCATGACAACCAGGAATGTCGCGTAGCTCATGCAGTTGGCGAGCACCAGGAGGTCGCCGGCAAGGGCCCTGTCGGCCATCCGGAAGCTCCTGGGGTCGAGCATCACGAGCGCACCGAGCACCGACAGCGCGATGCCGAGTGCACGTCCGGCGCTGGCACGTTCGATGCGGCCGATGATCGCCACGGCAGCCGCGAACACCGGGATCGAGGGCATGAGGAGGGCAGCGCTGGTGGCGGTCGTCAGCCGCAGGCCGAGGATGAACAGGAGCTGGTTCGCGAAAACACCGAGCAGGCCGAGCAACGCCAGCCACGGCAGGTCGCGGCGACCGGGAAGGATGCGGTCGTGCTGCCAGGCCAAGAGCAGCAGCAGCGGCGTCGCGACCAGAACGCGGAGCCCCGCCAGCGCCAGCGGGTGGAGGTAGGCGAGAACCGCCTTCGCCACGACGTGAAAGGCGCCGAACGTCAGCTGAACGAACAGCAAGCCCACGTGAACACGCCAAGCCACTCCTGCGGACTGCGAGCTCATCCGTTGGGCTCGACCTCGTCGTCCTCGTCGATCCGGAGCTCGCCCCGCTCCACCGCCTCGAGCAGAGCTTGCGCCTCCGCTTCACGCTCCGCGGGGACCTGGATCTCAACCTGGCCGAGGCCGTCGAGGGTCAGGCCGTGGGTGACCCGCAGCGCCTCGCCACGGAAGGTGACCGGGATCCCGTTCGCCTCGAGGAACCCGCGCAGCTGCTGAGCCTCGAGTTCGCCTTGGCATACGGCAACGGTGACGCGCGGCTCATCCATGTCGTGCTCCACAGCCACGCTACCATAGGGTGGGCAGGAGGCGGAAGGCGATCGACAGGGGACGGCTTGACAGAGGCAGCAGCGGTGTCCGCTGGAGGGTTGCGGCAATCGCCGCCACCGTTGCGGCGGCGATCGGTGTCCTCATCTGGCAGACGAGCCTGTACCCGGCGCCGTTCACCAACGACGACGCCTTCATTTCCTACCGGTACGCTCGCAACGCGGCCGAGGGCCACGGGTTGGTCTTTAACGCTGGCGACAGGGTCGAGGGGTACACGAACTTTCTCTGGGTTGCACTGCTGGCGCTGGTGGCGAGTCTGGGGGGAAGCATCCCGGCGGCCGCGAGAGCCCTCGGTATCGGTTTCGGCTGCGCGAGTGTGGTGCTGGTGGCTTGGTGGCCGTTCCGCCTGAGCCGGGACCCGCCGGACCGCCGTTGGTCGGGGAACGCTGCTGTGTGGGGCGGCCTTGCGGCGGTTTTTCTGGGCCTGTCACACCCGTTTGCCTACAACAGCCTGGTCGGCCTCGAGACGCCGATGGTCGCCTTCCTGCTCACCGCCGCTCTGGCGACCTCGACCGGGCCGACGCTTCGCGTCGGTTGGCGGTCCGCAGCCCTGTTCCTGCTGGCGATGTTGGCCAGGCCGGAGGCAGCGGCGTACTTCGTCACCATGGTCGGGATCATGGCGATTGGTGCCCTGCGCGAGCACGGTTCGTGGCGACACGTGTTCCGGATCTGCCGGCCGCCCCTGGCAACGGCGGTGGGATACGGCGTGTACCTGGGGTGGCGGTACTCCTACTACGGGCACCTATTGCCCAACACGTTTACCGACAAACGTGCACCGCTGGCGTCTGATCTCGCTGGCGGCTGGAGCTACCTGTCGGGCTACGTGAGCGGGGGCCACGGCGCGCTGGTCCTGGCCGCGCTGCTCGTTCTCCTCGCCGCCGAGGAGCGCTCGCTGATCAGGTGGGCGGCCCCCCTGCTGGCCGTGAACGGCCTGACGGCGACGGTGACAGGCGGCGATCACATGTGGCTGTGGCGCTTCTTCGTGCCTCTGATGCCGCTCAGCGCGGTGGTCGTCGCGCGGGCCGTGATGGTGACGCCGAGAGCTGTCGGGCGCCTGCTGCCGCGCCTGGCCCGGGGCTCGCCAGAAACCGTGGACGGCTGGTGGCGGCAGGCGACGGTCGGGTTGGCGGCCGTGGTAGCAGGTGCGGTCCTGTTGGTGCCGGGCCTTGCCAAGGCGGGAACGATCAACGCCACCTATGCCCACTACGACCGCAAGTGGATCTTCATTGGACGAGCCCTTCGGTCGAGGGTCCCTCCGGACAGTACCATCGCGCTCTCCCCGGCGGGGGCGATCCCGTACTACACCAGGCTCCGGACGATTGACATCCTGGGCCTGACCGACGCTCACATCGCCCGGGTTCCGGTCGATCCCAGGGTGCGGCGGAAGGGCCACCAGAAGCACGACGGTGGGTACGTGCTGGCGCGTGCTCCGGACCTCCTGATCCTCGGCAACGGGATCCTCGTCGCCTCGCGTGAGGGGTCTCCTGGGCGCCTCGTATGGTACCCGGAGCTCGGCGTCGGCCCTGACCTGACGGTCGATCGGGGGGTGGCTCTGCCGTGGCCGGAAACGGCACGAGAGCTGACCTACGAGGACGACATCTTTGCCAGCCCCCAGTTCCGACGAAGCTACCGTCCGGCAGTGATCCCGCTGGGCGATGGCCTCGACCTGCTGGTGTGGCGACGAACCGCAGGCCGCCCTGACCGGTCCTGACCGATCTCAAGGGTGTCAGCAAAGCGCAGGCGGTCAGCCGAAGAAGATCGGGGTGGTGGAGACGGGCCGGAGGCGCGCGGTGCAGGGTAGACTGCCGGGCATGGAGCGGTCCAGGGATCAGGTTGGCACGGGAGTCCCCAGTGCTGCGATGACCGGCGCCGTCGCCCTGATGGCTG
Organism: Acidobacteriota bacterium; assembly: GCA_022340775.1. GTDB lineage: Bacteria > Acidobacteriota > Thermoanaerobaculia > Thermoanaerobaculales > Sulfomarinibacteraceae > JAJDNH01. The sequence continues at coordinate 1,125 of JAJDNH010000215.1, read as the reverse complement.
CCGGAGTCGCGACGTTCCAGCTCAGCAACTACGATATCTGGTGGCATCTCGCGGCCGGTCGGTGGATGGTCGCTCACCGGGCGATCGCGCGGCACGAGGCGTTCTCGTTCACCGCTGCGGGGCGACCTTGGATCGATCACGAGTGGCTCTTCCAGCTTGCGGCGTGGGCCGTGCACGCACTGGGTGGCGTCGCCGGCCTGATCCTGGCGAAGGCAGCGGTGGTCGCAGCAACGGTTGCCCTGGTTCACCGATTCATGGTGCGCAAGGGCGGCCTGACGCCCGCCGCCGCTGGCTTCGTCTTGATTCCGTTCGTCGTTGTCAGCCGTCTGCGTCTGTTGGTCCGTCCCGAGATAGTTTCGCTGCTGTTCGCGGTGATCCTGCTCTCTGTGTTGCTTACCGAGAGCACGAACGCCGGGGGCATGAAGCGGCTCCTCTGGATCCCTGCTCTGATGGTCCTCTGGGCAAATGTCCACGCCGGCGTTGCCCTCGGACTGATGCTGCTGGCCGTGACGCTGGTGGGAGCGGTTCTCGAGGGTGCTTTTCGGGAGCCGCCCCGCGAGCTCACCGGTGCGGGCCGGCTGGCCGTGGTGTCGGCGGCGTCCGTCGCCGCCGTGCTCGTCAACCCGTGGGGGTGGCGTGTGCTCACCGTGCCCTTTCGCCTCACCTCGATGATGGCCCACGGTCCGTTTCACAACTGGGAGTGGCAGCCGTCGACCTGGGAGGCGAGCTGGCCGGTCCTGCTGCTGGTGGTGGCCAGCACGGCCGTCGCAGTGGCCTCGGTCATCCGCCGGCCTGCCTGGCGGCCCGTTCTCGTGCTGACGCTGCTCGCCTTCCTGGTCCTGCGCTACCGCCGCAACCTGGCCGTGTTCTGCCTCCTGGCCCCGATACCACTGTCCCAGTTGGCGGCGGAAGCGTGGCCGCAGAAGATCGGGAGTCGGTTCTTGACCTCGGTCAGGCCCGCCCTCGTCGCCGGCCTGCTGGTGGTCGTTGGGTTCTGGGGTGCGACGGCCGGCTGGATGTTGCCGGCCGGACTCGGTGTCAACAGCCACGACGTCCCGGTTGGAGCCGTCAACTTCCTGGCCCGGGTCAAGCCTCCAGGCAACCCGATTCATCCGTACGACTTCG
>JAJDNH010000115.1 GCA_022340775.1 Acidobacteriota bacterium | reverse complement strand
GAGATGCGCTCCATTTCGTGAAGGTCGGCCTGAGTCCGTTCGACCTCCCGCTTCAGGCTGTGAGAGATGCGGCGCTGGTAGGTGGTGATCAACGCTCCCAGGACCACGAGGGCGGCGATCAGAACCGCTTCTGCCGCCACGTGGCGGACAAACACACGGTGGACTGCCTGTGCGACCTCGCTCTGGGGCGCCACCACTGCGATCGACCACAGCCCGTCCTCTGCCACGAACGGGTGCTTCACCGGCGCAAACGCGATCAGCTTGGGGATTGTCCCTCGCAGGCTGCCGTGCCAGCCGCTGACGTACGTGCCGGTGCCCTCATGGCCGCGCAGCATGTCGTCGCGCATGATACGGTTGATGCGGTCGAAACGGATCTCGGGCCGGCGCTCGTGACGTGCGGTGAACGCGTTGCGTCCGATGAAGCGGCGGTCCGGGTGGTAGAGGAAGACCCCGTTTCCGTCGATGATCCACGCATACCCGGTCTTGCCGGAGCGCACGGTGGTGAGAACCGAGCCGAGCAGGGCAGGGAGATCGACACAGGCGGCCAGTACCGAGGGCCAGCGTTGGCCGGGCCCAACCGACGCGAAGTAGGTTGCTCGCACGGTTGACGGCTCGTCCTGCGACCCGCCCGGCCAACGTCGCAGGAGCGCGATCGAGGCCACCTCGGGCAGCGACGGGACGGCGGGCAGCGAAACCAGAGCGTCCTCGGCGCCGCATGCGAGGCTGACTCGCTCGCGGTCGTCCAGCGCCCCGATGGCGATCATTCCCGTCTCGCGGCTCCGAGACAGTGCCGACTCCATCGCAGACTTCAGCTGTGCCTGGCTGAGGCCGGCGTCGCGGGCCAGGCCGACCAAACCGTTGAGCTCGGCGCTGACGTGGGTGAGCGTGGACTCGATTTGGGCCGCGGCCTGGCGCGCCAAGACAAGCTGCTCCTGGTTGAAGTCGTCGTTGATCTGCTGGCGCATGGCGCGTGCGTTCTGCCATACCAGGAGGGCAACTCCGCCGATGAGGAGGACCAGCACTGCCGCGGCTGAGGCAAGGGCTGGCGACGTACCTCCCGCCGGGTGAGCTGAGCGTCGAAGGCGGGCGAGCAGCGGCAAGGTGTCTCTCCTCAGGTGCCCGGCAGGCCGAGCTTGGCAGCGAGGTCGCGACGGTACCAGTCCGCCACGGAGTCGCTGGTGAGCGCCATGTCGAGCTGCTTGGTCAGGATGTTGAGGCGTCCCAGCAGGTGGAGGGTACGGCAGATCGACCTCGGTTCCTCGTAGGCCAGCGTCGAGTCGAGGAAGTCCCCTGCGCTGCTGCTCTCGAAACCCATGTAGTCGAGCAGCTGGACGATCAGCTTGACGCGGCGGGCCCGGCGGTCGATCGGCGCTCCCCCGGCCTTGTACTGCATGCGAATCGAGTTACGTGCCGCACTTTCGCTGCACATCGCCTCGACGGTGGTGAAGTGGTACCCCATGCGCAGGCTCAGAAGCATGTAGTCCCGGGTCAGGATCGCGAAGCTGTCTTCCTGGAACTCGGCGCCGGACGCTCCCATCATGTGGGTCGCCATCACCGACACAAGCCCGCGCATGTCGACTCCCGGAGGCCGTGGCCAGCCTTCCTCCTCCATCCCCGACCACAGGGCTTCCATCGGCGGGCACTGGAGGTCTGCCGCCTTCACTTCCCGACGGCCGCGGAGCCTGAGGTGCACGTCGGGGTCGAGATGGATGATAGTTACGGGCAGAGGGATCGAGGTCTTGAGGCGTAGGCCGAGACGGCGGGAGGTCGAGCCCTTCCTGGCTGCCTCGAACAGCTCCTCCATGGCGCGCTGGTGAGCGAAGCGCGTCACGTCGTGGATGGTTCGACAGCTCTCGATTGTGAAGTCTGGCGTGGATGGGTGCAGCAGGTTGAGGGGAGCCACGCGTGAGAGCACACGGCGGAGAAGAGCGAAGATGGGCTCCTCCTGGAGTGACTCGTACTCCTCGGCGCGGGCCGCCACCAGGCTCGCGTGCTCGCCGTCGTAGACCGTTCCGGCCGTGGCGTCAACCGTCACCAACAAGCCCTCAGGGAGCTCCTCGATGCCTTCGACCCCGACCATCATGGGTACCCCGTACTCACGGGCGACGGTAGCCAGGTGGCTCGCCAGGCCACCGACGCCGACCACGATGGCTGCCACCGAATCCAGCACCGTAACCAGGCCGGGGAGGGGCCTCGGCGCCACGATCACGGCGCGCGCGGGTCGGTTGTCGAGATCTCCGGTCGAATGAACCACGTGAGCCGGTCCGGAAGCAGCGCCTGGGCACGCCGTCGCACCACCGCTGAGAAGAACCTTCGCGTCGGCCGGCGCGCTCGCGGATACGCTCTGCGCCCGCTCGCCGAAGATTCGCAGCGGACGGCTCTGAAGCAGGACGATGTGGCCGTGGTCATCGACCGCCCACTCGATGTCGCGCGGCGTTCCCGCATCTCGTTCGATTCGGAGGGCAAGCTCGGCCAGCCGTTTGGCTGTTGCCGGTGTCAGCGAGGGCTCGGCGGCCTCGACGGCCGGCAGGGGATGCTCCTCGACCCCGGCGCCGGAGCTGGCGGTCAGCGCAAACGGTTGTCGGCTGGTCCGGGACTCGATTACGCCGAGATCGGCGCGCGACATCCGGAAGACATCGGGTGTGACCTTCCCATCGACCAGCGGAGGTCCCAGGCCCCGAATGCTGTGGATGACCAGGGAACCCCGGTCGGGGTGCAGAGGGTCGCGGGTGTAGAGAACCCCGCTCGACCTGGCCCGCACCATCTCGAGGCAGCAGACGCTCATGGGGTGCCCGCCGGTGCCGCTGGTATGGGACCCGAGGTAGGCGATGGCGCGGGGCGTGAAGCGGCCGGCTACGACCTCGCGGTAGCGGTCGACGACCTCCTCGAGGGGCACGTTGAGGAGCGTCAGGTACTGTCCGGCGAAGCTGAGGTCTCCGTCCTCTCCGAGCGCGCTCGAGCGGAGGGCAACGTGGGTACAGCCGCTGCGTCGGCCGAGGTCCGCCAGCTGGCTCCGGATCTCCGCTGCAAGGTCGTCGGGAACCGAGCTCGCCAGGACCTGATCACGGATTCTTTCGCTGACGGCGGCGATTCGTTCGAAAGAGGTGAGATCGACGCCTTCGAGCAGAGCACGTATCGGTTCTTCCAGCGCGTTGCTGGTCATGAAATGCTGGTAGGCCCAGGCGGTGATGGCAAAGCCGTCGGGCACCGGCAGCGCAAGGCGCGACCGCAGCTCCCCCAGCTGTGAGGTCTTGTGGCCGACGCTCCAGGCACGGCTGCCGTCGATCGAGGCCAGCGGTAGGGTGAGGGCGTCCTCGCGGACCTCCAGCGTGCCCTCAACCAGGGCCTCGGTTTCAGCCACGATCTCGCGCATCCGGGCTTTGAGGGGTGCGTACCGCCGGCCTCCTATCGCGGCCAGGTCGTCGGTCATCTCTTCGAGCGTGGCACGCAGCTCGGCCAGCGTGGAGTTGATGTAGCTGGTATCGAACAGGTACTCACCGAGGGCCTTCTCCTCGAGATCTGCAATCAGCTGCAGGATCTGCCCGTTGTGATCAAGGAGGCGCGAGAAGACGCGGAACTTCTCATGGACGCCGCTGCGGGGCGCGGATGGTTCTTCGGCCGGGTGGAGAAAGAAGTCCCGCAGGCCGCGCAGTACCCCGGAAGCGCGGCGAGGGCTGGAGCTCGCCGAGGTGTCCGTCGGGCGCCTCGTCATCTCGCGTCCGGATCGCCCGCGGAGGCGGTGGTTCGGAGCACAGGCAAGTTGGGCCTTTCGCAGATATTGTGATTTCCTTCACGAGCACTGTCAAGGCCGACCGGGCCGATGGGGACGGTTCGTGACTTCCTTCAAGGCCGGGTTCCCCGTTACGGAAGCAGAACCGGTCAGGGGGGTGTGTTTCCGGTGACGTTGCCGCCTCGGTCGTTGTCGTCGGCGCTCCTTCGCGGACGGGAGCGGTTCATGCAATGAAAAGGCCGGCGGAGTCCCCGCCGGCCTGAGGATACTGCGTGCTGCGAGCTCAGTCCGTCGCCACCTTCGGTTTCACTGCGTCGAAGTTCTTGTTGTACACCTTGTGTTTATTGTTGAAGTAGATGGCCGCAGCGCCACCCTCGCGACGGGGGTACAGCCAGAAGTCGATTCCGCGCTCGTGCTTCTTGTTGAGGTAGTACGGCGGGCCGGCGACCTTGGCAACCTCGTCCTCCGTCATGCCTTTGTTGACGAGATCGAACCTCTCCTTGGTGATGAAGCGCATGTCCTCGAACTCGGCCATCTTGTCCACCAGCGGCTGGTACGGTTGGATCCCGACGGTGTCGTAGTAGGTCTTGGCGGTCTGAAGGATGTCGAGCGCTTTCTTGTAGTCTCCAGCCTTGTTGACCGCATCCTCCGCGGTGTACATCGCTTCCTCGGAGTAGATCTTGAGACCTTCGGCGGTTTCCGGAGCATTGGGGTGATCGTTGAGGGCCCCGGTGAGGAACGTTGCCAGCTTCTCCTGGAGCTCGTCGTAGGCGGCCGAGTTCGACTGGACGGCCTTGGAGATTTCTTCAGGCAGCGTTGTCAGCTGTTGCTTCTGGTCAGCATCCAGCTTGCGGCTCGGCGTCGCCTGGAGCTCAGCTAGCGACTCCTTCATGGTCTTGGCCTTGTCACGGCTTTCGTTGAGGTGGTTCCAGAGCTGCTGAATGGTCGTCAGCTGCTGCTGCAGCTGAGCCCTCGCCTTCGCCTCCTTTTTCGCCTTCTGACCGCAACCGGTCATCAGTCCAACCATGACCGGGATCACGAGAAAACACGTCAGGGCACGGCGTTGCATCGTGGCTCCTCCCTTCCTTGGAAAGCTAGCAGAATTGCCGCCTGCTGGCAACGCCGCAGCCGCACCCAGAAGGCCCTTCCCAGGCGGCGGGCGGTGTCGCGACCGGGCCCGTGTGGCGGTTCCCGAGAGTATAATGCCGCTGTCCGGCGGTTCGTACAGGGGAGGACAGACAGCATGTCAGGCCACAGCAAGTGGAGCACGATCAAGCACAAGAAGGCTCGAGAGGACGCCAAACGAGGGAAGGCCTTCACCAAGATCATCCGGGAGATCACGGTCGCAGCACGCGAAGGCGGGGGCGATCCGGAGTCCAACCCACGGCTGCGCGCGGCGGTGCAGGCCGCGAAAGCCGCCAACATGCCGGCAGACAACATCAAGCGCGCTGTCCAGCGCGGGACCGGAGAGCTTCCCGGGGTCACCTACGAGGAGGCCAGCTACGAAGGCTACGGCCCCGGCGGGGTTGCAGTGATGGTCGAAGTCCTCACCGACAACCGAAACCGGACCACGGCCGAGCTGCGCCATCTGTTCTCGAAGCACGGCGGCAACCTTGGAGAGAACGGCTGCGTGGCGTGGGTGTTCACCCGCAAGGGGCTGATCCTGGTACCGCGTGAAGGCGGACCGAGCGAAGACGAGCTGATGGAGATCGTGCTCGAGGCCGGCGCCGAGGACCTTGACACCGACGACGAAGAGCTGTTCCGGATCTACACCGCGTCCGATGAGCTGCACCAGGTCAAGGACGCCCTGGAGAGGGCCGGAGTTGAGACGGAGTCGGCGCAGTTCGACATGGAACCTTCAACCACGGTTCGTCTCGAGGGCAAGCAGGCACTGCAGATGGTGAAGCTGATGAACGCCTTCGACGACCACGACGACGTTCAGGACGTGTGGGCCAACTTCGATATCGACGAAGAGGTCTTGGCCAGCGCGTGACGCGAGTTCTGGGAGTCGATCCGGGATCGGCCGCCACGGGCTGGGCGGTCGTCGAGGGTGCTGGCAACAGGTTCACGCTCGCGGCAGCGGGGGTGATCCGTACAGGATCCGGAGAGAGGCCCGCTCGTCTGGCCCGGTTGGACTCGGCTCTGTCCGAGGTGGTTGCCCACCATCGGCCGGATGCGGCCGCTGTCGAATCCTCCTTCTCTGGCCGCAACCCACGTTCGGGGCTGGCGCTGGCGGAGAGCCGTGGAGTCGCTCTCGCGGTGCTCGGGAGGGCGGGAATCGCGGTCTCCAGCTACACCCCCACGCAGGTGAAATCCGCGGTGGTCGGGTACGGCCGGGCGGAGAAGCGGCAGATCGTCTACATGGTCATGCGCCTGCTGGGGCTGGAGAAACAGCCGGCCCAGGATGCTGCGGACGCTATGGCGGTCGCACTGACTCACCTCTGGTCCGGCGGGAGAACGCGGCTTGACCCCGATAATCCAACGTGTTAGCATTTTTTGCCTTTTGTCCCCAAGGCTAAAGGCATGACCCGAAACAAGGTAAGGCGACCCTCTTGTAACGGGCCGGGGAATAGGTGACAATGACGACTCCGGGGGGCCCTGCCGACGGCCCGCACGGAACATCACAACGGGAGGATTGATCGTGCACTTGGGACAACTTTACACGTACTTCCGCCAGGGTGGACCGATGATGTGGCCGCTGCTGTTCTTCTCGCTGCTGGCACTGACCTTCATCATCGAGCGCTTCATCGCGTTGACCCGCGCCAAGATCAACGTCAACGAGTTCCTGACGCGGGTTCGCAAGGCGTTGCTCGTGAACCGCAACGTCAAGGAGGCGATCAAGGTCTGTGAGCAGTACCAAGGTCCGGTGGCCTCGGTCATGAAGGCTGGGCTGCTCCGCTACGGACACACCCGCGAGGACATCGAGAAGACCATCGAGAACGCGGCTCTTTACGAGCTGGACCGGCTCGAGCGAGGCATGGGAGTGCTGGCAACGACTGCCAACGTCGCCCCCATGCTCGGCTTCCTCGGTACCGTGACCGGCATGATCAAGTCGTTCGCCACCCTGGCCTCCGAGGGTCTCACGAACCCCGGCAAGGTCGCCGCAGGCATTTCGGAGGCGCTGATCACGACCGCCGCCGGCCTCATGATCGCCATCCCCGCTCAGCTCGCCTACAACTACTACACGACCAAGATCAACCGGTTCGTGCGCGACATCGAGACTGCCACCAACATGCTGCTCGAGACGTTCATCGAGATGGACAGCCAGCGCTACGGCCAGGGCTCCGAGGGTCAGGCGTAGCGGGAGGAGGTCCTGATGGCCATTATTCGAGGACGAGATCGCAGGATCGGGGCTGGGATCTTCACCGCCTCAATGGCGGACATCGTTTTCCTGCTGATTGTCTTCTTCGTGATTACCTACAACGTCGAGGTCGACCGGACCCAGGTGGTCCTGCCGAAGACGATGATAAGGCACAACATCCCGAAGGAGGCGGCCTTTGTCTCGATCGACAAGGCGGGGGTCGTGCGCGTCTCCAGCGGCAAGGAGATGTCCCTCCCGGTCGGGTCCGACGAGGAGGTCCAGTCCTTCGCAGCCAACGTCGTCGCCGCGAACCCGTACAAGGAGTTCGTGATCAAGGCTGACAAGGGGGTGAAGTACGAGGCATTCGACCACGTGCTGGACGCCCTCAAGCAGGCCAAGGTCAGGGTGATCTACCTGCTCTCAGAACAGAAGACCGTGAATGATACGCAGTAGGCGGGAGCGAGCATGAATATCAAGAAGAAGAACGTGGAGTCAGAGATCTTCACCGGGTCTATGGCGGATATCTCGTTCCTGCTGATCATCTACTTCATGCTGACGTCGGTCATGTCGGCCACGCGCGGTCTGGACTTCGAGCTCCCCAAGGACTCCTCGCAGACGCCCGAGATCAAGCAGGAGGACTCGATCGACGTGCACATCATGGCGAACGGCGCACTGCAGGTCGACGGGAAGCAGATGTCCATTGACGAGGTCCTCCCGTACATCAAAAAAGTCCTCAAGCAGAACCCTGACAAGCCCGTCATCCTCCGGACAGATCCGAACGCCACCTACGGTGACATGGTGAACGTGTTCGATCTGCTGCGGCAGGCACCGGAGAAGATCGGGATGCCGATCAAGACGATCTCTATTCCCACCCAGCGGGAGATCCAGAACGTCTGGGCCCTGTTCGGGGTGCACTGAATGAGTGGAGGAAAACCGTGAGCCAGTCCCAAAAGAACGCGAGGCAGAAGCCCGGGGGGCCCGAGCTGCCGCCGACGGTCATCGAGATCCTCGCCGAGGAGGAGTCTCGCGACAACAAGCTGTTCCGTTGGTCGCTGGGGATCGCGTTGGTGTTTCACCTCATCTTCTTTGCGGTGCACTGGCCATCGTTCGCTGGCGCCTCGGCGGAATCGGCCAGGCAGAAAACCAAGATCTTCGTGGTCAAGCAGGTAAGGTTCAAGCAGCCCCCGAAGCAGGAGCTGCAGCAAATCCCCAAGCCCAAGATGAAGATGGTGCCGATTCCCGATCCGACACCCGACGAGCCTGAGCCCGTCCGCGAGGAGGAGCCGCAGCGTGATATCGACTTCGTTCCGGACGACAACCTGGTCCTCGGCGTACCCGAGGCGCCACCGCCACCGGAGCCAGAAGGCCCGGTGCGGTTTGTCGCCGGAGGAAACATCACCGAGCCGATCAAGATCAGCGCACCGCAGCCGCTGTACCCGGAGGCAGCACGTCGGGCTCGCATGCAGGGCGTTGTCGTGCTCGAGTGCACGCTCTCGAAGCAGGGAGACGTCGAGCACGTCAAGGTGCTCCGAGGTCTTCCGCTCGGCCTGACCGAGTCGGCGGTGGACGCGGTCAAGAAGTGGAAGTTCAAGCCTTCGACACTCAACGGCAAGCCAGTCGAGGTCATCTACGTCCTGACGGTGCGCTTCACGCTGCAGTAGAGGCACATGGCACTTCAGGGGTCCCTGTCTGAGCTCTCCCTACCGGACGTCATTCAGCTCGTCGCGGTGTCGGGGAAGACAGGCGCCTTCCACCTCGTGAAGGAGGGCCTCAAAGGCAGCATCTTCCTCAAGGAAGGACAGATCGTCGATGCTCGCATCGGTGAGCTGCAGGGTGAGCACGCGGTCTACGAGATGGCAATCTGGTCGGAGGGCGAGTTCGCCTTCAACCCGGGCGAGGAAGCTGCCCAGGTCACGGTCCGCAAGTCGAACGCCAACCTCATGATGGAGGCGGCCAGACGGCTGGACGAGTGGCGCGTGCTGTCACGGCGGATTCCCTCTCTGGACCTGATCCCCTACTTTCCGGAAGGAGGACGAGGGCACGATCAGGTCACGTTGAGTCCGCAGGAGTGGATCCTGGTCACCAGGATCGACGGCGGGCGCTCGATCGACGCCATCGCCAAGCTGCTGCGTTGGGCAGCCTTCGATGTTTCCAAACTGCTATTCGGAATGATCACTTCGGGGCTCGTGGCCCTGCGGGAACCGGGTGCGGCCAGCGGGGGAGAGCGTTTCGGCGCCGGTCCGAGCCCGATCACCCTTCTCGGCCTGGCCGAGAAGATCCGCAAGATGGCGATCGAGGTGATCGGCGATGGGGGCGAACGGACGATCGAGAAGCAGTACCAGGCCACTCGTATGCGCGTGGAGCGCGGGGATGGCTTCGACGCCATCCGCGAGATGGTCGATCAGCATGGCAAGGCGATCTCCCTGCTCAAGGGCGCCGACGTAGCGGCCATGTTCGAAGAGCAGGTCCGGCCATTGCTGGGCGAGGCCGGCGAGGACGGTGCGGCGGCGCACTGAAAAGGGGACGGGAGGAACCGCGATGAACAAGAGAGGACGCCGTTTACTGACGGAGGTGCTCGTGGCTGCTTTGGTCCTCGGATCGGCAGCCGTGGCGATGGCGGACTGGCAGGCAGGCGTCGCAGCCTTCAAGAAGAAGGACTACTCGACCGCCATCAAGGAGTTCCAGGAGGTCACCAAGACCAACGAGGACTTTGCCGGCGGTTACTACATGCTCGGACTGGCGCAAAGCCAGGTCGGGCAGCTGAGCCAGGCGCTCGGCAACCTCCGCAAGGCGGTCGAGCTCGACAAGGGCAACGCCCAGTACGAGGTTGCGCTCGGGCAGGGCCTCGTGCAGGCCAAGCAGTATGGCGAGGCGTACGGTGTGCTCAAGGCGGTCGACCGCAGCAAGCTGTCCAGGGCGCAGCGGAGCCTCCAGGCGCTGTTGCTGGCAAGCGCGGCAACGCGGACCAACCATGCCCAGGATGCGGTGAATGTGCTTGCGAGGGAGGCACGGGCGGAGCCGTCGAACGCGCGGATCCAGCAGGCGCTCGGAGTGGCCTACAACGCCCTCGGCAATGATGCCAACGCCTACCGCGCCTTCGCCGCCGCCTACCGGCTGGACCCGAGTGACGAGGAGAGCGGACGGTCGGCCGCTTCGGCTGCCATCTCATCAGCGCGTCGCAGCCGCTCCAGTTCGGACAAGATGCGCTTGTACAACGAGGCGGCTGCGATCGCCGAGAAGCTGGCGGCTCGGCACGCGACCTTCGACCACAACCTGCTCGTCGGCGAGGCGTGGCTGGGCGCCAAGAGCTACGACCGTGCCCTGCCGTGGTTCAACAAGGCCAAACAGCAGCGTCCCCAGAACGCGCTGGTCTACTTCTACATCGGGCAATGTCACTCATCGACCGGGAAGATGGACCAGGCCCTGGGAGAGCTCCAGACAGCCCTCAAGATGGGGCCGGAAGGGAAGCTCCGCCGCCTGATCTACGACCAGATGGGGTACGTCCTCGCCAAGCAGAAGCGCTACGAGAAGGCTCTCGACATGTACCAAAGCGCCGGCAACAACGCCAAGGTGCAGGAGATGCAGGCCAGCATCAAGAAGCAGAAGCAGAACGAGGAGGCCCAGCAGGAGCAGGCGGAGTACAAGCGGAAGATCAAGGCCCTGTTGGCGCAGGCAGACGAGTTGGAGAAGCTGGGCCAAGTGGAAGAAGCGCGTGCGATCCGCAACCAGGTCAAGGCGCTGCAGAAGAACGACTGACTGGAGACCAGTAAGACACGATTCCGGCGCGACCTGGTCGCGCCGTTTTCTTATTCTTCGATACCGAAGGTGGCGTGTCGGGCGAGGGTGATGGCCGCTGCAGCGGTGGGGAGCGCAACGGCAGCGACGACCTGCACTACTGACAGCCACCAGGGTACGACCGGAGGCCGCAGGCCGAGGATCCCGAGCACGCCCGAGCTCCAGATGGTCAAGAGATGTGTCAGGCCTGAGGAGACCGCTCCTGCCAGCACACCGGTGGCGCCAACGACGACCAAGAAAGGGCCGCGAACCGCGCCCTCGGTCGTGCCTACCAGCCGCATCACCGTGATCTCGTCGGCGTGCCGGTACATCTCGAGATGGACCCAGACCGCCGCCAGCAGGCCGGCGGCCGCGAACAGCAGCAGGGAAGTCATGCCGAGAACCAGGCGGACACGAGTGAGGGCCGAGCGCAGGAGAACGCCCAGGTTGGAGCGGGGTCCCACCGCCAGCACGGCAGGGTTGTTCTCGAGCCCGGCCAGGGCGGACGGGTTGGGAGCCACAATCTCGACCAGGGGCGGCATGATCTCGAGCGAGTTGCGATCCATGATTCGCCTGAAGTAGGGAAACCACTGCGAGAGTCGGTCCGCGAGCTTCTCTGGCGGCACCACCTCAATCTGCCACTTTGGATGTGCGGAATGCTGCTCATCGACCCATTTCTGCAGGCGTTGTCCGGTAGCATCGGGCCTCAGCAGAACCTGCACGGGCTCCGCGTGCGCCTCGGTTGCGACAAGCGGGGCGAGCCAACGCTCGACCACTACCGCGAAGCCCCCGAGCGCCAGCGGCACGGCGAGAGCCAGCGCCAGTGCAATGCTGACGCCGGCACGGCTGCGGAGGATCCCCCAGCCCTCACTGACGATCTGACGCATCATGGTGGCCAGATCCCATCGTAGGCGATGACGCCACGCTGGAGCACGAGCGTACGAGCCGGGATGGACTCCAACAAGGCGTGGTCGTGAGTCGCGACCAGTACCGTAGCGCCCTGATAGTTGATGTCGCACAGCAGGCTCATCAGCTCGGCGGCCAGCTCTGCATCCAGGTTTCCGGTTGGCTCGTCGGCGAGGATCAGCCGTGGCTGGTAGGCGAGGGCGCGCGCGATGGCGACACGCTGCTGCTCCCCGCCCGAAAGCGCGTCCGGAAACGCGGACTGCCGGTGCTGAAGCCCGAGCCGCTTGAGGGTCAGGTACGCCCGCCGGTGCGCCTCGCGAGGCGGGATGCCGTGGAAACGGAGCACGAAGGTGATGTTGTCGAGCACGGACTTGCGTTTGAGCAGCTTGAAGTCCTGGAAGATGACCCCCATCGTTCGCCTGAGGTAGGGGAGCTTGTGCAGCGGCAGGTCGTCGACCCGCATGTCGTTGACCCAGACCTCGCCGGACGTCGGGCGCTCGGCGGCGTACAGCAACCTGAGGAAGGTGGTCTTGCCGACCCCCGAGGGTCCGGTCAGAAAGACGAACTCGCCCGGGTCGACGGCAATATTGACTCCCCTCAGCACGTTCCTGTGATCGAAGGACTTATGGACCTCGTGCAGGCGAATCACGCTGGCGCCCTACCGAGGATCGAGGGCTGGACGCCGGGCCGGCGGGTTGTGGAAACGACGGCTGTGACACCCGGCCAGATGGGTCTCACGATGTCGGATGTTCCCCGGAATGACTGTCACGCGCCGGCTCCTCAGGTGGACGAGAACCGCGGCCTCCTTTCAGCGCGAAACGGCCGCCGCCTCGCCGGGGATTGTACCATTGGCGCAGCAGGCGGACGCCTGGGAGCAGCCGCTGTACCGGGGGCCTATGTGGCGTGAAACACAGATCGGACCCGAGATTGCTCTGGTACGAGAGGTCGACGGAGCACGGCTCATGTTCGGGCAAGGGCCGCGCCATCTCGGTGCCCCGTACGGCGAACGTGCTGCCAACATCCTTCGAGCCCTTAGCCCGGTTGCGGGTGGACTCCGGTGGGGAGAGCAGATCCATGGGCGGGTCATCGCCTCGCTGTCGCCGGAGCCCGGAGGGACCCTGTCCGGAGTGGCCTGCGTGGGGCGGTGTGACGGACTTGTTACCGACGAAGCCGGGCTGGGAGTCATCGTCTGGACGGCCGACTGTGTGCCGTTGCTGATTGCCGGTGGTGACGTGGTCGCTGCGGTTCATGTCGGGTGGCGGGGCGCCGCGGCCGGCATCGTGCCGACTGCAGTGCACAGGCTCGAAGTCGAGTACGGCGTGGCGCCGCAGGATCTCCTGGTGGCGCTCGGACCGGCGGTTGGGCTCTGCCACTATGAGGTCGGGCCAGAGGTCGTCCGGGCGCTCGAGGAGTGTGGCGTGCCGACGAATCAGTGGTGCTCGGGGGGGCGCGTGGACCTCAGGAGGCTGGCTGCGGGGCAGCTTGTGGGAGCCGGCGTCGAGGCCGGGAGAATCGAATGCGTTGGCGGGTGTACCGCATGTGAACCCGACCTTGCGTCCTACCGGCGCGACGGTGTGGCGGCGGGACGGCAGTGGTCACTGGCCGTGCTGCGACGCTGATGAAGCCCTTTGAGCTGGCCGCAGGCCGCGCCCACGTCGGAGCCCTTTGACCACCGCACCGTGACCGTCAGGTTACAGTCACGAAGCCGCTCGGCGAAACTGCCGATGGTAGCGTCGTCAGGACGTCGCAGGCCGGTCAGGTGGGTCGGGTCCTCGTTGAGTGGGATGAGGTTGATCTTGGACGGGATGCCCCGCAGCAGACGACTCAGCTGGTCGGCGTGTGGCACCCCGTCGTTCAAACCGCGAATCAGAACGTACTCGAAGGTGATACGGCGACCTCGCTCCAGCGGGAAGGCCCGGAGGCAAGCCATGAGCTGGTCGAGGGGATACTGCCGTGAGATCGGCATGATCTGCTCTCGCAGCTCCTGGGTCGGGGCATTCAGCGAGACCGCCAGCTTGGGCCTTCGCTCGAGCTCGCCGAGGAGGCGGATTCCTGGCAGGAGACCCGAGGTCGAGACCGTGATCCGGCGCGGGCTGACTGTTTCGTAGAGGACTTCCAGGGCTGCCATGAGGTTTCGGGTGTTGAGCAGGGGCTCACCCATGCCCATGAAGACGATGTTGACCCTGGCGGCCTCGCCACCGAGGTCACGCAACATCGTCCGGTACTGACCCACGATCTCTCCCGGCGACAGGTTGCGCCCGGCCCCCAGCACTCCGGTGACGCAGAAGGTGCAGCCGACGGCACAGCCGGTTTGCGAAGACAGACAGAGGGTGTGGTGTCCCGCTTCGGCCATCGCCACTGCTTCGATCGTCGAGCCATCGCCGAGCTCGTAGAGGTACTTACGCGATTCGTCCTGGCTCACCGCGAGATCGACCACGCGCGGTTCCGTGAGCGAGAACTGTGTGTCGAGCGCGCGTCGGAGCTCCTTCGGTAGATCGGTCATGTCGTCGAACGACGTTGCGTTCCGGTGGATGACCCAGTGTGCGACCTGCCGGGCGCGGAAGGGTCGATCCACGAGGGGCGTCACGATCTGCACGATCTGACGAGTCCCGACGCCGATCAGGGAGGTTTCTTCGGCTGCCATCAGGGTGCGGTTGTGCTGGCCGCGCGCGACGGCAGCGCAAGCTCGGCCGGCCTGCGGCCGGTGGATCGGTCGTGAGCTGTGGCGTACATCACTGTGTGGCGGCTCGGAATCAGCTCGAGTCGGCCGATGGTGATCTGCCCGAGGATTTCTTCGTCGATCCTGGCGACCGGTGGCGCGATGGCGAGATTCCCAGCGACGAGAGGAAGGCGGCGTCGTGGAGGTTCATCCTGAAGCTCACCTTGGCTTCCGAGGGATCGGCGTGAATGTGCATGGAGGCTTCCTCGAGCTCGGGCTCACCGTCATGACGGCAGGCCACCGAGGCCTCGAGCATCATGACGGCGTCCCAACCGTGCTCGTGCAGCTGGCGGAGACACCCGCGCACCTCGTCCGAGTTGACGACGGTACCGTGGAGCGCCTGACCGAGGCGCTTCAGTAGCTCCTGCAACAGCTGGGTCCGTGATTGCTCCATGCTCGTTTCCCCCGTCTTCAGAACCTCTCGGGGGCCCCCCTCTCTTCCCTCAATGTTACACCAGATGGTGAACGTGGCATACTCGGCCACGGCCGATGTCTGGCCTCGGAGACGGCGGATGGAGAGACGGTCTTGGGTGCGGGAGATCGAGCTCGCGGGCGATGCGTCGTACCGCCGCTACACCCGTCTCGTCGCTGCCAGCGGCGCGACGGCAATCCGCGTTACCTACCCAGCGGAGCGCGCCCAGGCGCTCGTCCGCGACCGTGACGTTCTCGCGTGGCTTTCGGAGCGGGGACTCCGCGTGCCGCAGCTGCTCGGGCTGGAGCAGGAGCCTGGACAGCTGTACGTCGAGGACTTCGGCGACCAGGATGCCGAGCAGGGGCTGCGACACCTGGATTCAGTGGCGCGATGGGAGTACCTGGGGCGCCTGCTCTCGCCGCTGGTGACCCTGGCCACGATCCCCGCCGACGACCTGCCTCGCTGGAACCCACCCCTCGACACGGCGCGGCTGCGGGAGGAGCTTAGAGCCTTCGAAAACTGGTTCCTAAAGCGCTTGATCGCCCGGCCGTCGAGCCCCGAGGTTGGCGGCTGGTTGGATGATCTCGCTGCCGCCGTAGGCGGTCATCCCGTCCGTGTGTGTCACCGGGATTACCACCTCAACAACCTGTATTTCCTTGGGGAAGGCCGGGTTGGAGTCATCGACGCGCAGGACGTCCTCATTGGCCCCGACACCTATGATGCCGCCTCACTGGTCGGAGAGCGAGCCTTTCCGGAGCTCGTCGGTAAAACGGAGACCCGCGGCTGGCTCGATCTGTGGGCGAACGCGACGGATGCACAGAGTGGCTGGGAGCGGCGTGTGCTCGAGACCGGGACGCAACGCGCCCTCAAGGTCCTCGGGACCTTTGCGCGGCTCGAGCTCAACGGCAAGCCGGGATATCGCAGGTGGATGAAGCCGCTGGCGCGGCGCGCGGTCGAGGCGGTGAGGGATCTCGTCGCACCACCTCAGCTGGTCGATACTCTGCTAGACTTCGAGGTTGGAGGTTCTCATGTTCGGTAGTCTCGGGCTTCCGGAGCTCCTGGTCATCCTCGTGATCGTGATCATCATATTCGGGGCGTCCAAGCTGCCACAGCTCGGGCGAGGTCTTGGCGAAGGTATTCGCAACTTCAAGGACTCGATCAAGCCGGACGAGCAGGACGAAGGTGACAAGGAGAAGGACGAGAAGAAGGACTGAGAACGCGGACCGGCAGCGCCTGATGTCGGACGTTTCGCCTGCGTCCCGGACCTCCACGATCGCTTCCCCGTGCCCCCAATGGCAGATCCGCGGCCTTCGGCCGCTCCCCGAAGTTCTTTGGGTCTCCGGCGGCCGTCCGGTCGCTGGGGCGCCCGGCCGCCTCGCGTTTCCGGCCGTCGCGATGCCAGATCAGCGGATTACTGTCCTCGTAGCGACCGCCGGAAGCCGCTCGGGCCGCCTCCCCCGATGCTGTGGCATCTTCTCTCAGCGCTAAGGGCCGAGGTTGCCCCCCTTGACGTTTTTCGCCAGCGGGAACGGCTCGTGAGCGCCCTGCAGAAGAACGTCAAGGACCGGACGCCCGTTTGAACGACACCCCGAGGGGCCGCTGCTCGGATCTGCCTTCCCTGCCAGTGATGCCCGTCTGAGGGTCGCGAGAGGCCCGCCCGAGTTCGACAGTTCAGAGCGTAAGTTACTGATTCCATGAGTACAGGTTTCCAGAAATGCCACTACATGGCCGCTTCGAGCCGCTTCATCGTCGGCAGGGGAACGCCGGCGGCCTCG
>JAJDNH010000113.1 GCA_022340775.1 Acidobacteriota bacterium | reverse complement strand
CGCGAACTGGTCGCTCGCCGCGAGGTCCCCGATCGCGCAGGTCACCGTTCCGCCGGCGTTCGAGCAGGTCGGAGATGGGTCGACGTTCGAAACAGTGGCGCCGGCCGGCAGCTCGATCGTGAGCGACACGCCGGTGTCCGGCGACGGTCCGAGGTTGCTGACGGTGAAGATCTGGCCGAAGCCGTTGTTCGGCGGCAGGACCGCCGGGTCCAGAGAAGAGGTCACCTGAAGGTCTGACTGGTCGAGCACCTCGTGCTGGACTGAGCCCTCGCTCGCCGTAAAGCTCGTGTCGCCGGGGTAGCTCGCGGTCAGGGTCCGCATCCCGGACGTGTGGAGGGTCAGAGTGCAGGTCCCCTCGGCGACCGTGGCTGAGCACGAGTCGACGCCGTCGCCGACGGTCACGGTCCCGGTCGGGGTCCCGCTCCCGGGAGCATCCGCAGTCACCGTGAAGGTGACGGTGACCGGCGAGTCGAGAATCGAGGGCGACGGGGTGTGCGAGGTGATTGTCGTCGTGGTTGCCGCCTGGTTCACGGTGTGGGGGGCGGTCGTCGAACTCGCCACGAAGTTGGCGTCCCCGCCGTAGCTGGCGGTCAGGGTCCGGCTCCCGACGGTCGAGAGCGTTAGGGTGCACATCCCGTCAGCTACGGTGCCCGAGCACGAGTCCACCCCGTCGCCGACCGTCACGGTGCCCGTCGGAGTCCCGGTTGCGGGCGCCACCACGTCCACGGAGTAGTGGACCGTGACCTGCTCGCCGACCACCGACGGGTCGGGAAGCTCCGACGTGATCGAGGTCGTCGTGCTCGCCTTCTGCACGGTCAGCGTGAAGCTCTGCTGAGCCGGGGAGCCGACACCGTTGTTTGCGGTCACAGTCACCGGGTAGTCGGCCACCGTACCCGGCGCCGCCGTGCCGGACAGCACACCCGACGGTGCATCGAACGTGACGCCTGAGGGCAGAGAGCCGGTCATGGCCAGCGTCGGCGCCGGATAGCCGGTTGCGGTGACGGTGAAGCTCCCGGACGCACCAACCGTGAACGTCGTCACATTGGCCGACGTGATCGCCGGTGCTTCATTCACGGTCAGCGTGAAGCTCTGTTGAGCCGGTGTGCCAACGCCGTTGCTGGCAGTGACCGTCAGCGGGTAGGTGCCGCCACTGCCGGCCGCCGGCGTCCCGGAGAGAGCACCCGTCGACGAATCGAAGGTCACACCACCGGGCAGGGATCCGGTCACCCCTAACGTCGGCGTGGGATACCCGGTCGCGGTCACCGCGAAGCTGCCGGCCGTGCCGACCGTGAACGTCGTCGCATTCGCCGACGTGATTGCCGGCGACTGGTTCGCCGTCAGGGTGAAGTTCTGCGAGGCGTTGCCACAGGTATTCGAGGCCGAGAAGATGAGCGGGTAGGTTCCGCCGGCGCCGGCGGCCGGAGTGCCCGAGATCGTCGGCGACGAGAAACCGAGTCCGCTCGGCAGCGTTCCCGAGAGCGCGATCGTCGGCGCCGGGGAGCCGCTGGCCGTGGCCGTGAAGGAGCCGGCGGTGCCGACCACGAACGTCGTTGCGTTGGCGCTCGTTATCGCCGGCGCCTGGCCGAAGCTGGTCCCCACGACGGAGCTCGCGACGTTGCCTTGACCCCAGTTGTCGATCGCCGCGTCGGCGGGGATCTGGATCGCAACCGTCCCCCCTCCCGTCATGCCCGTCACGTTCACGGTGTAGACCCTGGGCCCACCCGAGACCGAGGCCGCCAGGGTACCCGGCGCCGTTCCGGAGATGAGGACGTCGCTGGACGTGAACCCGGTCACGTCATTGCCGAAGTCAACCGAAAACCCGACCGGCGAGGAGCAGTCCGGATCGCTGCCCGGCGTGATGACCGGGTTGGGTGGGCTGGGGGGAGCGCCGCCGCTCGGCGTCGTCCTGATGATATCGAGCACCGCGGTCGTCGTCGAGTCTACGTGGCTGCTTGGAAACAGCATTGTAACGTCGACCTTGGTGATCGAGGTCCAGTCGGGCTGCGGGCTGAAGCAGACCCCGCCATCCGAGCAGTAGAAGTTGAGAACGATGTTGATCGGGCTCTGGCTCGACACCGAAGTGCCGAAGTAGCCGACGGTCCCGCTGCTGTCGGTCACCTGGATGGAGATGCTAAGAGCGGTATCGCCGGGGTTCTCCGGGCTGCGCTGAATCTGCGGAAACTCCAGAAAGAACTGGCGGTTGAGGTACCCGTCCGTGAGGTCCGTTGCGGAGAAGTTGTACACTAGCTCCACCCCACCCTGGCCGTTACCGTTGCCGGACATCGTCATGGTGGCGACGCCGCCGCTCTGGCTGAACGTGCCCGGCGGGGTGGTGGACGTACCAGGCGCCGGCAGCAGGTTGACCGTGCGGGTCCCGAGAACCCCTCCCGAGAAGTCATCAATCACCACCTGAGCCGCCCACGAAGGAGCGGCCAAGCACAGTGACGCGATGACCGCGACGTGTACCTGGACGTACAGATTACGGAGCACACACTGTCCGCTGCGCAGCCTTCTTGCCATATTTTCCTCCTAGATACTGTCGGTAAGGGTACCGATCGTTGGCCTGCGGCGAGTATACGCCCGGCGACTCAGCTGTCAAAACCGAAAAAGAGCCTCGTCACAACCGACCCGCCCGCCGACAGGGACGCCGTTCCAACTCGATCCAAGTCCACCTGCAGGCGATTGCATCGGCTACCGCAGGCATCATGAGAAGACTGGCAATATCGAGCAGGTGGCCAATTGACGGCGCACCCATGGCCCCGTTCCCTGCGAACGTGCCGATCTCGGTGAACCCAACCGCGCTTCAGGGGTTCAGTAGCCGGGGCGGCAGGAGCCACTCCAGCTCACCCTTCATCATTGCGATGTCGGGCACATTCACGCAGGCCACGCTAGCCTTCTTGCACTCGACCCGGCCGCCGCCGATGAGCGCGCCAATGGTCTCGCTGAAGGTGGGCTCGTGGCCGACGAGCATGATCGCGCCCAGGTCGGCGTGAGACAGCAGAAGCTCGCCGAGCGCCGCCGGCCCGAAGCCCAATGTCAGCCGCTCGTCGGTCTCCAGCCGGTCGGCCAGCCCGAGACGCTTCGCCACCAGCTGCGCCGTCTGCGAGGCCCGCAAGAATGGGCTCGTGACAACAAGGTCGATGGCGAGCCGCTGGTCGGCAAGGAACGTCGCGACCTCTTCCAAAACCTTCCTGCCCTTGTCCGTTAACGGTCGGAGAGCGTCGTCACCCGACCACTCCTGCTGTGAAGCGGCGTTCCCGTGGCGAAGGAAGTACAGTCTCATCTTCGGTCACCTCCCTGGCTCCATGAGAAACTCACCTCGGGCCGTCGGGGTGGTGTCATCTCAAGGACTCCGCGCTGTCGATGGCTCGGGCGTGATACAGGCTGGCGCCGCGCGCGGTGACGACCGGTTGGAACCTCCAGCCCGACCCGAGGTCGTCAAGCAGGCGCCGCTTCTCTTTGGGCAACACGTGGGAGAAGATCAGCCAAGCTTCTTCGGACTCCGCCCCCACCAGAGCACGGAACTCTGGGGCGTACTCTTCGGGATGATCCCGGTGGCTGTGCCCGTAGACGAACTCCGGGCCCCCGACCTTGTAGAAGCGAAGGGCCGGCTGCGCACCGTAGTAGACGTAGACCGGCCCCCGTACCGGCCTCTCGGACAGGGCGGCGATCACGCTCTTGATGTCCTCCTGCTCCCGGTAGGGGTCTGCACGGACGATCCCGAGCACACCGGCCGCTAGCAGAACGCCGAGGAAGGCGGCCGTCGCGGCGCTACGGCCCTTTCTTCCGACACGGTCGCTCAGCGCGTTCCAGCCGAGCCCGAGGGCTACGGCGACGGTGGGCGCCAGGAACAGGTCGTGCCGAATCGGGCCCAACGGGTAGAGACGCGCGACGGCAGCTGCGCCAACGATCGCGGTGGAAAGGAACGCAAGCCCCAACAGAAGTCGTGACTCCCGATCCACCGTGGGCCCGGTGAGAAGGAGCATCCCTAACGCCGGGACCACGAGAACCACACTGCCGTACCCCTGTGTGAGGTAGGACATCAGAGTGCCCAGCCGCGGGCCAAGAAAAGCGAATGCCGCAGGGAAGTCGAGGGCGGGACCTGCGTAGAGCCAGGTCCTCAGGTACCAGGCGGTCGTGACCTTCCACTGCCATCCGAGCGTCAGGACGGTGGTCAGTGCACATCCGGCCGCCAGGACACCGGCCGCGGCTGCGAACGACAGCAGGCCGCGAGCCCAGCCGGAGTCTCTGACTCTCCCAACCGCCCATGTGAGCAGGAGTGCCGCTGCGAACAGAACGAGCCCATACTGGACCAACGGAGCCACGAAGAGACCAAGCAGAAACGGGGCCGTTCTTCGCCGCCCGTTTCCGTCTCTCAGTGAGCTCACGAACGCCAGGATCATGGCCGCCGCAACCAGAACGGAAAGCGAGTACTCCCGCACCTCCTGCGCATAGCGGACCTGAGATGGAGAGACGGCAAGGACCGCTCCGGCAACCAGGGCTGCGGGTCGGGGAACCCCGACACAGGGCAGGCAGAGAAGCACTGCGACAGCAGCGAGGCTGAACAGAGCCGACGGCAGCCGCACCGCCAGAGCCGAGTCGTCCACCCGCTCTACGAGGTTCAGGAGTAACGGGTATGCAACCGGAGAGCTCCCGGCCAGTCGGATCCTCGAGACGGCCTCGAGAACCGGACGGCGGGCGAAGAGCGCGTACTTGGCCTCGTCCAGCCACAGTGAGCGATCCGCCAACCGGTACAGGCGCAACTCTCCTCCGAGGAGAAGAACCACCAGGCACGCAACGAGATAGGTTCTTCGGCCCATGACTGGATTCCGCTCCGAATCATACCAGCCAGGGGCACCGTCCCGCCCTCGGTGACCGCACGGTCGACACTCGCGATCGGGACGACCCGAACGCGGACGGATTCAGCGCACGAACCCGCGTTATTCATGTGTGATCGTAGCGAGACCGGCGAGACGTGAAGAGCGCGGCGATGGCTGGCGTATCGCCGGTCGCAGTAGATTGAGGATGAATGATGCGGGCTAAGGTTGCTTGACGACCCGGCCGCCCTTCATGACGAAGGGGACGGTCTCGATGGCGCTGATGTCCTGCGTCGGGTCGCCCGGGACCGCGATGAGATCGGCCAAGAGCCCGGCCTTGATGCGGCCGAAGCGGTCCTGCTGGCCGAGCACCCTGGCGTTGACCGCGGTCGCCGCCAGCAGCGCCTGCGTCGGAGTCATGCCGCCCCTCACCATCCACTCGAGCTCGCGGTAGTTCTCGCCGTGGGCGTAGACGCCGACGTCGCTGCCGCAGCCGATGGTGACGCCGTCGCCGAGGGCGAGCGAGAAGGCGTGCAACGCCTGCCGCATGCTCTCGGTGTACGGCTTGGTTCCTCGCTTGTACCCCTGGAAGTACTCTGAGTAGGCCTCCACGGCGGTGAGCGTTGGAAGGTATGCCACCCCCCGCTCGGCCATCAGCTTGAAGACATCGTCGGTGCCGCCGTAGCCGTGCTCGACGGTCTGGACCCCGGCCAGCACCGCGCGGCGCATGCCCTCGGCTGTGGTTGCGTGCGCCGACACCGGGCGGCCGGCGCTGTGTGCCTCGTCGACCAGCGTCTTGAGCTCGTCGAGGGAAAACGTCGGCACCGCCGTGTGGTCGGGGCCGCGACGGTAGTCGGCGTAGACCTTGACCCAATCGGCACCGTGCCCGACCTGCTCGCGGACCGCGCGCAGGATCTCCGCAGTGCCGCTGGCCTCCTGGGCGCCTTTGGGCGGCACGAAGTTCGGCGCGAAACCGAGCGGGCCGGGCCCGTAGCTCGCTGTCGCCACGATGGCGCGCGTCGCCACGAACAGACGCGGGCCGGGGATACGGCCCTCATTGATGGCGCGCTTGACCGACAGGTCGGCGTAGCCGGCGCCCTCGGTCCCGAGGTCCCGCAACGTCGTGAACCCGGCCATCAGCGTCGACCGGCAGTGCAGCACCGCCAGGATCGTGCGGTAGGCGAGCGGCTCCTTGAGCACCTGGTCGTTCCACGACGTCTCGTTGTACGGGTGCAGGAAGATGTGCGAGTGGGCGTCGATCAGTCCCGGCAGCAGGGTCATGCCGGGCAGGTCGACAACTTTGGTGCCGGCGGGCGCCTCGACCTCGGCTGCGGGCCCGACGGCGGCGATGTGCTTGCCGGCGACCAGTACCACCCACCCCGTGTGGGTCCCGGGGCCCGTGGCGTCGAACACGCTGTCCGGCCGCAGCAGCACGGTCCGAGCCGGGCTCGCACCGCCATGGGCCGGATTCGCCATGGGCGCGACGAGAAGAACGCAGGCAAACAGCACCACGATCGACCGTCCGAGCCGGAAACGCATGGCGACACCTCCTCAGAAGCTGTTCCCGAGTATGCGCCGCCCCTGCCCATCGCTCAACCGGACCGAGCTAGAATCCCCCACGGATGCGGGAGCTCTTCCTACTCGACGATGGCGTGGTCTTCCTGAACCATGGCTCGTTCGGCGCGTGCCCGACAGAGGTTCTTGCCGCGCAGCATGCCTGGCAGCATGTGATGGAGTCGAACCCGGTCGAGTTCCTCGGTCGCCGCTCGGCCGAGCTGCTGGCCGCGGCCCGGGCCGATCTCGCCGCATACGTCGGCGCCAACCCCACAGATCTCGTGTTCGTTGCCAACGCCACCACCGGTGTCAACACGGTGGCCCGCTCGCTCGAGCTCGGCCCCGGCGACGAGATCCTCACCACCGACCACGAGTACGGCGCCTGCGACGCCACCTGGGAGTGGGTCGCGGAGCGAACCGGGGCGCGCGTCGTGCGGGTCAGCGTGCCACTCCCGTTCCAGCGCGGCCAGCTCGCCGACCACGTGCTCGGCGCCGCCAGCCCCCGCACCAGGGTCCTCACCCTGTCGCACATCACCTCGACCACCGCCCTGATCTTCCCGGTCTCCGAGGTGTGCAGCCGGGCGCGCGAGCTCGGCATCCTGACCCTCGTGGACGGCGCCCACGCTCCCGGTCACATCCCCCTCGATCTCGGCGCCCTGGGCGCCGACTTCTACACCGGCAACTGCCACAAGTGGCTGTGCGCCCCGAAAGGCGCGGCATTCCTGTGGGCGCGGTCCGAGCACCACGAACGGCTGCAGGCACCGGTGGTGAGCTGGGGCTACCACGGCGAGGTGGACACTCACGCCGGCTTCGACGCCTTTACTGGCGAGACCACGTTGGAGCGCCGCCTGCAGTGGCAGGGGACGCGGGACCCCTCCGCCTTCCTCGCGGTTCCCGCAGCGATCGACTTTCTCTCCCGCCACGGCTGGGAACAGCGACGCCCGGAGTGTCACGCCATGGCGGCGGAAACACGCGTCCGAATCGACGCGCTGACCAGCCTTGCGCCGATCTGTGGCGACGACGACGCGGGCTGCATGATTGCTGCCCAGCTGCCGCCAGGCGATCCAGAGAAGCTGCGCGCCGCCCTGTTCGAACGCTTCCGGATCGAGATACCGATCACGATCCACGGCGACCTCAGGCTCATCCGCGTCTCCTTCCACCTCTACAACACACCATCGGATGCCGACGCCCTTCTCGCGGCCCTCTCCAGCCTGCTTGCCGCTGGCATCTGAGGCCGCCGCCGGGCTCCATCGAGGCTCTGGGCCAGACGGTGATGATGCAAAATAAACTTGACACTATGTAAAGCTTAATATACATTCGCAACATGAAGTCGCGGGAGGACATCCGCAACCATCTGCGCAGGCAAAGGCTGCTGGCCGACGGCATGACGCAGCAGGATCTGGCCGACCGCGTCGGCGTCACCCGTCAGACGATCCTCTCCATAGAAAAGGGCAAGTACAACCCCTCGGTCGGGCTGGCGATGCGCCTGGCGCAGGTGTTCGGCATCGCGGTCGAAGAGCTGTTCGAGCTCGGCGAAGGAGGCGGCCATGACTAGTTCCTCGAGTGCGCGCCGCTGGCGTGCGTCACCGGTGGGCACCGTGGCTGGAGCTCTCACCGTGACTGGTTTGCTGCTGGCCACGACGGTCGACATGCGGTTCCTGGTCCTGGCTGCATTGGGAACGTTCGGGCCGGGCGTCCTTCGCGAGCTGCACTGGCTGCACGACCAGGACGAGTTCCAGCGGCAGGCTGCCCGGCGCGCCGGCTATCACGCCTACCTCGCGGGCGGCATCGCGGCCGTGCTGGTCATCGCGGGAGTGCAGGCGGGGAGCGTCGAGATCGCCGGGCTTGCGCTGGCGGCGGCCCTCGTGCTGGCAGTCATGTGGCTGACGTGGCTCTTCAGCTGTCTGCTTGACTTCTTCGGCCCGCAACGCGCTGCGTCCCGTACCTTGGTGGTGTTCGGGGTCTTCTGGCTGATGTTCGTCGTGCTCAGCCATCTCAAGAACCTCGGCTCGCTTCTCGCGGAGGGCCTCGTCGTCCTGCCGTTTTTCGTCCTCGCCTGGGCAACTGGACGGTGGCCTCGTGTGGCCGGTGTGGCGCTCCTGCTGGTCGCAGCCGCCACGATCGTTCTGTTCGGTTGGCTGCACAGCGGGGATCTCGATCACGAGCACTTGCTGATACGGGCCTTGACCTTCGTCATCTTCGAGGTTCCGCTGCTGGCGAGTGGGCTCGCCCTGCTGCGTACGGGACCACCGGCCAGCCCCGACGAAGCAGCGAAGGCATGTTGACCGGCACGACGAGGACCGGGCAGACTCGATCGTCCGGAACCTCCACCATTGGCCCCGGTCCACGAGCCGGCCAAGCAAAACCGAGATAAGACCGCTAGACGTTTGACGCCGTAGGCACCCGGGAACAGTAGCGACGCCTCGCGATTCCCGGACCGGTTGTTTCCGCTGTGAGCCTACGCTGCTGCGCGGGTAGTCCTGCGCTAACCTCGATGTCGTACCAACACTTCACCCATTTGGGTGATGCCCAAGGCACCTGAGCTTCTCATCTTGAGAATGGGTGAGGTCCCGGGCTGCAAGGAAGGACCACGACAGCCTCTCCGGTGCCAGTGTCACAGGGAGCGAGTCGTGCCTTCCGTTCACTGGAACCAAAGCCGGGAAGTCCGAGCGGCACGATCGCGCTCGGTCGACACGTGCTCGTGTCCGTGAGGGATGCGAGGACAGTGATGATCGTCGGCAACAACAAGGGAGGCCAAGATGGAGAAGAAACCATACGTTTCGGCCAGACTCAAGGCGCAGGAGGAACAGTATCTCGACATGCGTCAGGCCCTCCTCGGCAAGATCGAGTCGGAGCTGCAGGCCGAGCGCGAGGCTCGGATCCTGCAGTTTGACGACGAGAAACAGGCCTGGGAGGCGGCGGAAAAGGAGTACAAGGAGGAGCTCGAGACCCTGAAGACGGTAGGGATGACCGCGGCCAGGATCCGTGCAGCTGACAAAAAGGACGAGGCCCTGATGAAGGCCTATGAAGCCGCAGTGGAGCCAAAGCTCGCGAGCATGGCCGGGGACCGAAAGGCCGACCACCGCCGAAAGGTCGCCGCGGCTCGGCGGTTCGAGAGGCTCGGTGGCGTGCAGCCGACATGTATCGGAGCGGACGCGGTGGTGTCCAACAACCGGTTCCTCGGCGCGGCCGTTGACAAAGGGAGCCTGGGAAACCCGGGCTACTGGTTCTACGACCCGGCAGAGGTCGCCCACCCCAAAGTCACCCACTACGGGGACTCCTCGTCCAGTGGCTGCGCCTTCTGGATGATCGATTTCCCAGAGTACGCAGTCATCAGCTGGCAGTACATGTGGGACCCCGGAGCACACGCCAACGGTGACGTGTGGAACTGGCTCCTAGCCGAGGTGCGGTACCAGGGCTACTTCTCGCTGCACTCAAACGACAAGTGGTACAACTGCAAGCATGCCATCGTTCGGGCAACACTCGACATCGACATTCTGCAGGATGACTGGATGTGGAAGGGAGCCAAGGAACGCCAGCTCTTCTACCGCAAGGTCCGCAAGGGAAGTGCCAGTCAAACCGTCAGCGGGTCGGTGGTGTGGGACGAGATGATCTCGCTTGACCCGGACCAGGCTGCACTCTGCGCGATCACGCTGGTGATCAAGTGCGAGGCCAAAGGTACCAGCACATTCGCCAAGGTCAACTTCCTCGACGCCCAGCCGTCGTATGTCGGTCCGCCGACGCTGTTGATAGGAACCTGAGGCCGTTCCACCCGGAATCGAGCGCGCCCTCCGACGCATGGTGTGCCTGTTCGGCTCAGAGTGAAGGAAGGGTCTGGGCAGCCCGAGACCCCTCACCCAGCTCCCTCAGCGCGGCCTCAGCGCGGTTCCTGGCAAAGCGGAGGTTCCTCGACACTCCTCACTCCGCCGCTCGTTGTCGACATTGCCGAGGTCCCGAACGACCGTACAGCGTCATCTTCCCTGCCGGAGGATCAGGAATCTGGGATAGACTCGGTGTACACATGGGCATGCGACGAGGCAACGGAGCGGGTGGAGTCTGCATCGCGCTGATGGCGCTGGTGGGGTGCTCGATTTCGGGCATGGTCGACCGGGTGACCGGCGAGGACGTCAACCGCCAGGTCCGGGCGCAAGGCCTGCCGGCGCACGCCACCGTGCTGGAGATCTGGGACACCGGGGTCAAGGTGAACGACGACCCGGTGATCGGCTTCCGGCTTGAGGTTCACGCCGAGGGGCGCCCGCCCTGGGTCGGCGAGACGAAGGCCCTGGTATCGCTCATCCACATTCCCAGGGTGCAGCCCGGCGCGACTCTGCCCGTCCGCTACGACCCCGCCGAGCCGAGCCGCATCGCCCTGGCCAGCGAGGAAGAACGGGAGCTCGAGCCCGCAGCCGGCACCATCCTCCCCACCGGGCCCGTGAGAATCGATGACGACCTGTTCGTCGAGCCGATTGCCGACGGCGTTTGGCTGCACACCTCGTACCTCCAGCTCGAGCGGTTCGGGAACACGCCGGCGAACGGGCTCGTGGTGGTGGCGGGTCGCGACGCGGCCCTGATCGACACGCCGTGGACCGACGACCAGACCCGGCGTCTGATCACCTGGGTCGCGGAGCGACAGCAGGCTTCGATCAACACGGTTGTCGTCACCCACTCCCACCAGGACTGTGCCGGCGGCCTGCGCGCCGCACACCGGGCGGGAGCGCGCTCGTACGGCCTGGCGCGCACCGCCGAGCTCGCAGAGGCGCGGGGCGCCGAGCCGCCGCAGGTTCGCTTCACCGATCGGCTCGACATCCAGCTCTCGGGGCGGTCGCTCGAGCTCCGCTTCATGGGGCCGGGGCACACGGAAGATACGATCGTGGTCTGGCTGCCTGACGTCCAGGTACTGTTCGGCGGCTGCCTGGTCCGATCGGCGGCCGCAACCACCCTCGGCTACACCGCCGAGGCCGACCTCGCACGATGGCCGGCCACGATCGAGGCGCTGCAGAAGCGCTACGGCCAGGCCCGCCTCATCGTGCCCGGTCACGGCCGCCCGGGAGGCGCCGAGCTCCTCGCCCACACCCTCGACCTCCTGCGCGAACGGCAATAACCGCTTCTGTTCACCGCCGCCTGGACCTCGAGGGCTCGGGAATCGAGCTCGAGCCGGATCGAGTGTTCCCGACCCCACGACGGCCGTCCGGCGTTATCCGTATAATCCTGCGACGACTCCTCTG
Organism: Acidobacteriota bacterium; assembly: GCA_022340775.1. Lineage (GTDB taxonomy): Bacteria > Acidobacteriota > Thermoanaerobaculia > Thermoanaerobaculales > Sulfomarinibacteraceae > JAJDNH01. The sequence continues at coordinate 14,694 of JAJDNH010000113.1, read as the reverse complement.
GCCGTGGTGTGATCGAAAGGGAGGAGAGGCGAGGCGTGAGTGCCAAGGTCCTGGTATCGGTCAGTCTCATACTCGGGCTGAGCTCGGTGCCGGCAGTGGCGGCGCCCGGCCGACCACCCCAGTCCACGGTTGGCGGAATCGTGTACATGCCTGACGGCGGGCCGGCCGGCATGGCGCGGGTCGTCCTGACCTGTGTACCCTCGCAGGACCAGGGGGCCGACCTCCCCGGACCGAACGAGCTGACGACGGCGACCGACAAGAGCGGCCGGTTCTGGTTCGAGGCGGTGTCCTGTGCCGAGCAGAAGATCGTGGCCATCGGGGCGGACGGGAGCCGTGCGGCAACCCTCAGCTCGGGCTTCAACCAGGCACTCGAGCTGCGCCTCGAGAAGGCGACCCGGGTCCGCGGCATGATCTTGGGCCCGGCAGGCAAGCCGATTGCGGGCGCCGCCGTGAGTGCGACCCGGTCGGAAAGCTCCGTCGTCCTCGAAACCAGCACCGCGAAGACGGCGAAGGACGGCTCGTTCGAGCTCGGCGAAATCACGAGCGGCGTTTGGAAGCTCGGCGTCTCGGAAAGGACCGGCCACCATGCAACTTTGACGCTCACGGTCCCGGCCTCGGGCGTTGTCAGCCCGGTCCGCCTGCAACTGCCGCCGGCAGGCACCGTCACGGGTTGGGTGGCAGGGCTGTCGCGGGCGGACGCGGCAGACGTGGAGGTGTTCGTGGACGGAGCTCTGAGCGTTCACGAGCTGGGTCCCGACGCTAGGTTCCGGATTGACGGAGTCACGCTTGGGAGCCACGAGGTCAGGGCCGCCAGGAGATCCACCGGTGACCGGACGGCCCCTGTGCGGGTAGCTCTCGGTCGAGACGGTCAGGTAACCGACATCGAGCTGGAGTTCCCCAACCTGCCCTCCCTGTCGGGGGTCGCCCGCACCGGCTCGGTCGGCGCACCGGGCCTGGAGGTCGAGATCGACGGCCGGAGCCGCCACTCCACCACCACCGACTCCGACGGCCGCTGGTCGTTCGATGATCTCGAGCCAGGTGACTACTCGGTGGCTTTCCTGGATCCCTCGGACAACACGCTCGCCCGCCAGGAGGTCTCCCTCACCGAGAGCACGACCTTGGACACCGAGCTGGACCCCTGCGAGCTGGCGGGCACGGTGCACAACGCCGACGGCACGCCTCTGCCCCGGGCCACGGTGTGGGTGGGCCCGGCGATGACGTTCGAGCGGATCGAAAGCGCACAGACTGGGTGGGACGGCGGCTTTCGCTTCGAGCGGCTGCCGCCCGGCCGCTACTCGCTGGTCGCAACTCTCGGCGAGGTGGAGTCCGACAGGACGCTCGTCGAGGTGGCCGACCGCGTGACGCGGTCCGACCTGCAGCTCGACGCGGGGCCGGGGCTCAACCTGCTGGTGTTCGAGCCATCGGGCGAGCCTGCACGCCGGATCACGGTGCGGCCGGTGGCCCACGAACGCGGCTACACCCCGTTGGATGTCGACTGCGACCGGGACGGGCTCTGCTCAACCGACAGCCTCGACCCCGACGTCTACGACCTGCTGGTCGAGGGCCGGGAAGGGGCCGCCGCCCTGCGGACCGGGCTGCCGTCGGGCTTCGTGCCCGTGCAGCTGGTTCCCCAGGGAACCCTGAGAATACAACTCGGCAGAGACAGCCAGCGCTGGCCGTACCAGCTCCTGGTACGGACCGAGGATGGCATCGTCATGCATCCGGGAATCCTCCTCGGTGCAGCTTTTCCTCAGCGGTACCTCAATGTCGTCACCATGCAGGTGCCCCAGGGAGGCTACGTCGTCGAGGTTCGCAGCGCCGATGGCGACTCCCGGACCGCCCACGTTCATGTCCCTGCACACCGGATAGTGAGCGTCATGGTCGGCACCTTCGCGCTGATCACGGGACCACCCTCCTGAGCCACCGGACAGCCTCGGTCGACCGGGCAGTCTGCAGCGAGGGAGCGACACATGCCGCCCGGGCCCAGCAGCTCACCCAACTCCTCTCCTGGATGACGCTCGGAAAGAGTGGTACAAGAATCGTTGTTAGGTCTTTAGACCTGCAACCGAGACGCTGAACCGGCGCTCGAGCGGGAACCGGGGCGACCTCACGGCCGCCGGCCAACCCACGGAAGGAGTGAAAACCATGAGAACAAGTGGACGAGGAGTGCGCGGGGCCGCCCTCGGGGTGGTGTTCCTGTGTCTGACGGCGACCGCGTTTGCCGGAGTTGTCGCCGAGAAAAAGGAGGCGCCCGACGTCACGGCGGGGCTGAAGTTCCGGGCAATCGGACCGACCATTGCCGGCGGACGAGTCACGTCGGTCGTCGGCGTACCAGATCACCCCGACACTCTGTACGTCGGTGCAGCCGCGGGCGGCGTCTTCAAGACCACCAACGGCGGCAACTCGTGGACGGCGATCTTCGACAAGCAGCCGGTCGCCAGCATCGGCGCCATCGCGCTCGCGCCGTCCAACCCGAACGTGGTCTGGGTGGGAACGGGCGAGGCCAACATCCGCAGCGATGTGATGGCGGGGCGCGGGGTCTACGTCTCGCCCGACGCCGGAGCGACGTGGCGGTTCGCCGGGCTCGAAGACGCCGGTCAGATCTCCCGCATCGTCGTCGACCCAACCAACCCAGACCGGGCGTTCGTCGCCGTGGTGGGGCACGCCTGGGGCCCGAACCCCACACGGGGGGTCTTCCGGACCACGGACGGCGGCGCCACCTGGGAGAAGGTCCTGTACGTCAACGACGCCACCGGGTGCGCCGACCTCATCATGGAGCCCGGCAACCCGCAGGTCCTGCTGGCGGCAATGTGGCAGGTCGTGCGCTACCCGTGGCGTCTGGATGACGGCGGCCCGGGCAGCGGCATCTACCGCTCGACCGACGGCGGCACGACATGGACCGAGCTCACCGAGGGGCTGCCGCCCAAGCCGTACGGGCGTATCGCGCTTGCCGCCGCGCCCACCAACCCGGAGCACGTGTGGGCGCTCGTCGAGGCCAAGAAAGGGATGCTGTGGGACTCCGTCGACCTCGGCACACACTGGCGGCCGGTGAGCGACAACCACCTCCTCGACGTCAGGCCGTTCTACTTCTCGCACTTCGTCGTGGCACCGAACGATGAGCACAAGCTTCTCTTCTGCTCGATGAACCTGGTCGAATCGGACGACGGGGGCAAGACTTCTCATGTGATCGCGAGGGGCGTGCACGTCGACCACCACGCGCTGTGGATCGACCCGAAGGACCCGCAGGTCATGGTGAACGGCAACGACGGCGGTGTCTGGAGCTCTCGCGACGGCGGCAAGACCTGGCGCTTCCTCGACAACCTGCCGATCGAGCAGCTCTACCAGGTGGCGGTGGATGACGCGGTCCCCTACAACATCAGCGGCGGCCTGCAGGACAACGGCGCCTGGATGGGGCCCTCGCGCAACCCCTACGGCCGCGTTATGGACGGCACCGGCTGGTTCACGGTGGGCGGCGGCGACGGCGAGTACGCCGTGCCGGCCCCGAGCGACCCGACGACCGTCTACGTCGACATGCAGGGTGGCTGGGTGATGCGGCTGGACACCAAGACCGGTCTGGCCCGCAGCGTCAGGCCCACGGTCGAGGGCGGGTTCCAGCCCTCCAAGCCACAGTCGGAGCTCAAGTACCGCTACAACTGGACCACACCGCTTGCGGTCTCCGCGACCGACGCGAACGAGGTCTATCTCGGCGCCAACGTCCTCTTCAAGACCACCGACGGCGGCCTCACCTGGCAGGCAATCAGCCCGGACCTCACGCGCAACGACAAGAGCAAGCAGCAGCTCACCGGCGGCACCGTCAACCTGGACCTGTCCGGGGCCGAGAACTACGACACGATCCAGAGCATCGGCCTCTCCCGGGTCGATCCGAAGGTCATCTGGGTCGGCACCGACGACGGGCTGATCCAGGTCACGCGCGACGGCGGGGCGACCTGGTCTGAGGTTGGACGTCACATCAAAGGCCTCGAGCCGTGGGGCCGGATCTACCAGATCGAGCCTTCGCCGTTCGACGCGGCAGTGTGCTACGCGTCGGTCGATCGCCACATGCTCGACGACAACCGGCCCTACGTCTTCCGGACCGACGACTACGGCCACAGCTGGAAGGCGATCTCGGCGGGCCTGCCCGCGGACTCACCGGTATTTGTGGTCCGGGAGGACCCGAACGTTCGGGGGCTGCTCGTCGCAGGTACCGGGAGCGGCCTCTACTACTCGCCGGACAACGGTGATTCGTGGCGGGCTCTGAAGAGCAACTTTCCCCCGGCCCCGGTGTTCGACCTCACCTTCCAGAAACGGCGCCACGACCTGGTGGTGGCGACGCACGGGCGCGGCGTGCTCGTCCTCGACGACATCACCCCTCTCGAGCTCCTGACACCCAAGATCGAGAATGCCAACCTGCACCTCTTCCAGCCGCAGCCGGCGGAGTTCTTCCACGTCTGGCGTAGAGCAGAGAACAACCGGGCCAGCCAGTACAGAGGCCATAATCCGCCCAGCGGCGCAGTGATCACCTACTGGCTGAAGGAGAAGATCAAGCCGGCGCACACGGCGAAAGGCGGAAAGCCCGACGTCGCCAAGGTGAAGGGACCGCACGCGAAAACACCCGTGAAGATCGTCGTCACCGACGCTTCCGGCAAGGTCGTGCACACGTTGCACGGTCCGGGCAAGCAGGGCATGAACCGTGTCGCCTGGAACCTGCGCTACGGGCCGCCCACCAAGCTCTCTCGCGAGGTCACCAAGGCGCCGGAGAAGCCGCGCGAGAGCTGGCGGCCCGGCGGGCCGCTGGTGACCCCCGGCACCTACACGGTCTCCGTCAGCGCCGGCGACCGGACGGAGAAGACGACGGTGACGGTCAAGCCCGACCCCCGCTTCCCGTTCGATGAGGACGCGGCCGAGGCGCAGCTGAAGGCGGCGCTGGGTGTGCGCTCCGACGTCTCCGACCTCAACGTGATGCTCAACCGGGTCCAGAACCTCAGGGACCAGCTCGCGTCCACCCGCAAGGCGGTCCACCTCGGTGAGAAGAACGAGGCCGAAGCGAAGGCCCCGCCCGCCTACAAGGAAGTTCTCAAAAAGGCAGCGGCCCTCGACAAGAAGCTCGCCGACTTCATGGCGTCGGTCTACAACACGGAGATGCAGCCGGGCGTTGGCGAGGACGACATCCACTACCTGGCGCGCCTGCACGACCGGGCCTCCGGGATGATGATGATCGGGGCGATGTCCTACGACAGCCGGCCACGCCCGGTCGAGCTCGAGGAGATCGCGGCGTTCCACGCCGAGGTCGCGAAGACGCTCGACGCTTTCTCGTCTCTCCTGAAGGACGACGTCGCGGCGTACAACCAGGCTGCCGCCGCCCAGGGACTGCCGGTGCTGTTCACCGGGGAGGGATCCGCGAAGAGCGGGGGCTGAGGCTCAAACAGAACGAACGCAGAGACGGCCACGACCCCCGGGTACCGCTCGGGGGTCGTGTGCAACGGCAATGCCGCTGCCCCTACGCGTGGTCAAGCACCGATCATGATCGCCCCAGTTCCGGGCCGAAGTGAGGCGCGCCCGATCCCGATTACGACTGCTTTGCAACCCTGGCAATGCCGCGTACCTCGCCCGCTTTCTCGCGCCTGAAGTAGTCGCGCGTCTCTCTTGCGATGACGCCCGAGAGCAGGAGCAGCCCCACCAGGTTGGGCAGCGCCATCAGGCCGTTCATGACGTCCGACAGGCTCCACACGAACGTGAGGCTGCGCACGGCGCCGATGAAGACGAAGATCACGAAGACAATCCGGTACGGCAGCACCGCCGAGTGTCCGAAGAGGAACTCGAAGCTCTTCTCGCCGTAGTAGCTCCAGCCGAGAATCGTGGAGAAGGCGAACATCGCCAGGCAGACGGCCACCACCATGCCGCCCCACTCCCCCGGCAGCCCGTGCGTGAAGGCGGCCTGCGTCAGGTTCGCACCGCTGTAGCTCGAGGTCCACTCGCCGGTTGTGATGATGCACAGGCCGGTGATACTGCACACGACGATGGTGTCGATGAAAGTCTGGGTCATCGACACCAGCGCCTGCCTGACAGGCTCCCCCGTCTGCGCCGCCGCGGCCGCGATGCCCGCGGACCCCAGACCCGACTCGTTCGAGAAGATCCCGCGCGCCACGCCGTACCGCATGGCCTGGGCCACGACGGCGCCCGCGAACCCGCCGGCGGCGGCGGTGGACGAGAAGGCGTCGCGGAAGATCAGTGCTAAGGCGTTCGGCAGCCCGCCAATGTTGTAGAGAAGGATGTACCCACCCGCGGCCATGTAGGCCACGATCATGAAGGGCACGAAGAAGCCCGTGAACCGCCCGATGGACTTGATGCCCCCGAGGATGACCATGCCGGCGAAGATCGCGACCGCCAGCCCCGTGATCCACATCGGGACGTGGAAGGACTGCTCCACCGCATCGGCGATCGAGTTGCACTGCACCATGTTGCCGATGCCGAACGCCGCCACCGCCGCGAAGAGGGCGAAGAGCACACCGAGCGGCTTGCCCAGTAGTGGCCAGCGGATCGCCCGGCTGAGGTAGTACATCGGACCGCCGGACTGCTCGCCGCGCTCGTCGGTGATCCTGTACTTGACCGACAGCAGCGCCTCGGAGTACTTGGTGGCCATCCCCACGAGGCCCGTGACCCACATCCAGAACAGCGCGCCCGGCCCTCCCAGGGAGATGGCCGTCGCGACCCCGACGATGTTGCCGGTGCCGACGGTCGCGGCGAGGGCCGTCATCAGGGCCTGGAAGTGGGAGATGTCGCCTTCCGTACCGGGGTCCTTGCGCACGACAAGCGCGAGCCAGAGGGAGCCCCACAGCTTGCGGAACTGCAGGCCGGCCAGGCGAGCGGTCAGGTAGAGGCCGGTCAGCAGGAGCAGGGGGATCAGAAGATAGGGGCCCCAAACGAGGTTGGAAGCGGCCTTCACGATCGCGGTTGCGTTCATCGATCTCCTCCGTGCACCAGCGTAGCGCGGAGCCCGCCGGAGATCACCCTGAGCTTCTTTCGGCTGGCGCTCTGAACGGAGCCGGGTGCCTGCCGGAGGCGTGCCGTGCCCGCGTGCTCATGGCCTTGCCTCGGACGTGAACGCCTCGGCCTCAGCTCCCCACTGGGGGATCAGCCGTCCGCACCGCCACCAGGGCGGTGTCTGCCCGCGTGGCCAGGCTCGGGTCCTGAAGCGCGGGTCCCGCCAGCGCCGGCAGCTCGAGGGGAACGACGCGGGGCGCTGTGGGGTGGCAGCGCCGGCACTCGGCCAGCTCGGGCCGGCCCTGACGCTCGGCCTCACGCTTGTGGCAGGGGACGCAGTGGCGGTGAAACGCCGCCTGGTAGGAGGGCGCCAGCCGAAGGTCGTGCGGCTTCTCGAAGGAGGGGGATGGCGTCATGTCCCCGTGGTGGCACTCCAGGCACGGCTTGACAGTGACGGCGCTGGTTGGACGATCCGGGAGGTGGCAGAAGGGGCAGCTGAGGTTGGCGGGGTGAAGCCCGCCGAGATGCTCCTTGGCGGCCACTTCCGCGAGGTGCGAACCGTGGTCGAAAAGGTCGGTCGCGGCGTGCATCGAGCCGTGGCACCGCGAGCACGGGGTGGCGTGGTCGCGAGGCAGGGAGAGGTGGTGACAGCGCGGGCACGAGGCCTCTCCGCCCAACCGCCGGCGGTGGTCCAGGTGCGGGAAGGTGACCGCCCAGGCGGCGTCTCCGTTGCCATCGATACGGAGGACCGCGCGCGTGGCGTCGACCGCCCGCGGCGGCTGCACCGCCTCACGCGGATTGCGTCCCGCTGCCGGAGCCGGGTCGAGGGCGACCCACGCCAGGGGCACGACCAGCACGGCCAGCCAGGAGAGCCGGGCGAGGCGATCGCCCAGGGTCGTCCTCCACACCCGGGACAGGCTGTCGAAGTCCGGCCGGAAACGCCGTCGCAGCACGGTGCGCTGGCGCCAGCCGTCGTCGAAGACCGGGAAGGCCTCGGCCACGGCGAGCAGGACGAGGCCCGCTGCCGCGATCACACCGATGCCGACGGCCCATTCGTTCAGGGACGGGACGTACACGGCACCGGCATCGCGAAGGTAGCCGAAAATGCCGACGTCGAGGCGGTTGAGCACCAGCCCGAAAGCCGCAGCGAGGGCCGCCGCAGCGATCGGCCCGGGCCGCCGCCGGCGACCCCTCGACAGCATCAGGATCACCGGGACCAGGCCGCCGACGACGACTTCGGTCAGCCACAGGGAGCTTTCCCAGGTACCGGCGAGTAGGGCCGCCCACGCCCCCGTGCGCAGGAGATCCACGACCTTGAGGACAACGAGGAGGGCGAGCACGCCGGCCGCCACGGCGGCAAGGGTGCCGAGCTCGACCAGCCGCGACGGCGCGCCGTCCTCGGCCCGCGCGTCCCCTGGGCTGATCTCGGCCGCCGGCTCCGGTTGGAGCGCGTCCGGCTCGTGGAGCCGGTACCACATCATGGTCACCAGCACCACCACCATCATGCCCGCACCCATGGCCGAAACGATGAAGTGGACCGGCAGCCAGGTGCTGTACCACAGCTGGTGCAGGCGCTGGGGGGTCACCAGGAAGAGCGAGCCCAGCGAGGTGTGGTGGAGCGACGACAGGGTGATGCCGAGCACAGCGAGCACCGGTATGGCACGGCGAAGCCTTCGTACCACGGGCCACCAGCGCGGGAAGCGCTCGAGGATTATCGGCGCCAGCTCGGCGATCGTGACGGTGAAGTAGCAGGCCACGCAAACCGCCACCTCGAACAGGAACGAGTGCGGGTTGCCCATCACGAACGGGTGCCAGATGCGGTAGGGCAGCCCGATGTCCAGGGCGAGCGCGAACACCGAGGAGCCGTAGCCGAGAAAGGCGATCAGGATCGCCGGCTTGACCAGTCGGTGCAGGCGCTCGATCCCGAGCACGTGCACCAGCAGGCATACCGTGAAGCCGCCGGTCGCGAGGGCCACGCCCGCCACCATGTTGAGGATCTTCCACAGTCCCCACGGCACCGCGTCGCTGAGGTTGGTGGTCGCGCCGAGCCCGAACCACAGCCGGAAACCTATCGCCAGCGCGCCGACCATTGCCAGCAGCCAGAGGACGTCCTTCAGCACGGCGGCACGGTCACGCACCGGTGTTCTCTCCGTCATCATCTTCCGCCCCACCCATGAGCCGGCGACGCCGGTCCACCACCCACATCAGGCCGGACATGGTCAGCGCCACGCTCAGCGCCAGGCGCGGGGTCGTGCGGATCACGGGCTCCGTGATGGAGGGAACCGACCGCCTGGCGCCGCGCACCAGCCCGAGCGGCGCGAGATCCACGTCCGCCACGTAGAGCACCGAGGTCCCGCCCCACTCGTGCTCTCCCCACACGTGCGGCAGGTAACGCCGCGGCTGCCCGGCGATGCGGTCATGGGCCAGCTCCAGCATCGCGGTCCGAGGTCCAAAGCTCAGAGCCTCGTGCGGGCAGGCATCGACGCAAGCGGGCAGTTGCCCGGCGACCAGCCGGTCGTGGCAGAGCGAGCACTTCTTCATGAACGGCAGGCGTGCGTCCCACTGGTAGCGCGGCACGTGCATGGGGCACGCCAGCATGCAGTAGCGGCACCCGATGCAGCGGTCCGCGTCGTACACCACGGCGCCCTCGGGAGTACGGCGCAGGCCTCCGACCAGGCACGCCGCGACGCAGGAGGGCTCCAGGCAGTGCATGCAGCTGACTCGTGCCCAGCGCCCGCGCTCCAGCCGCCTCACCGTGCACAGGCGGTTTGCCGACAGCCCGTCCGCCGTCACCGCCCGATCGCGGTCCGCGGCCTCGGAATCGAGCGCGTTGGCCTCGACACAGGCCTGCACGCAGGCCTCGCAGCCGGTGCAGCGGGTGACGTCCACGAGCAGGGCGCGGGCGCCCGGAGCCACCTTCGTCATACCCTCGCCTCCTCTCCCAACAGTGCCTGTGCCACCCGCTCACCGGCGCCGGGCTGCACCTGCCAGTAGGTCTGTGAGAGCCGCTCGAGGGGAAAGAGCACCATGTGCGACAGCTTGCTGAACGGGATAACCACGAACAGCAGCTCCGCGCTGAGCAGGTGGACCAGCATCATCATCTGCCACGGCAGTGGGTTCCAGGCCGGGTGGGCGGCCAGGTAGCCTGAGACCATCGGCATTACGACCAACACGAGAGCCAGGTAGTCGCGGGGGCGCGACAGCGCACGGGCGCGCGGCACCAGGGTCCGGTAGGCGAGCAGGAGGAGAGCGCAGGCGATCGCGACGATCGTGAGCAGGTCGGCGACGCCAACGCTCAGCTTCGGCAGCGTCACACCCAGCAGCCGCTCCCACATGGCGATGTGGTCGGCGAGCAGCAACGGCACCAGCACGACACCCAGGTGAAAAAGGATGGAAACCACGGTCAGGACCACGGTGCCCCGAACGAGGTGACCCAGCGGCAGGCTCCAGCTGAAGGCATCGCCCAGGATCACCCGCCAGCGGGCGCGGCGCAGCAGGTGGCGGCGTCGCACCAGCTGCACGGCCTGCATTCCCAGCTGGCGTACCAGCCCCAGCACCATCACCAGGAAGGTCGCGGCGAACAGGGGGCCGCGTGCGAGCTCGAGCCAGGCGTCCATGCCCGTCTCCGTTCCCCTCATTCCAGCTGGGTGGCCATGTACTCGCGCCGCTGGCGCGGGTCCGTGGCGCCCGGGATCACCAGGGCCTGGAGGATTAGGTCGTGCAGGCCCACTACCCGGCACGGGATCTGGTAGTGCTCGACCAGCTCCTTGAGCTGCTTCTTGCAGTTGGCGCACGGCGCCACGCAGATGTTGGCCCGGGTCTGCCGCAGCTGCTCGGCCTTGAGGCGCCCCGCCACCTCCATGCGGTACTCGTGGGTCTCGTCCAGGGAAACCAGCCCGCCTCCGCCGCCACAGCAGTAGTTCGCGCGGCCGTGAGGCTCCATTTCCACGAAGTTCTTCACGAAGCTCTTGAGAACCGCCCGCGGCTGGTCAACGATCCAGCCCGAGCGGGCCATGTTGCAGGGGTCGTGGTAGGTCACCCGCTCGGTGATCACCCGGCCGTCGAGAGTGATCCTGCCCGCCTGGAGACAGCGGTAGGTGTACTCCGTGATGCTCTGCACCGGGTACGCCCCATCCCCGCCGAACACCGGCACGTACTCCTTGGCCGAGCGCGAGGCGTGGCCGCACTCGCCGATCAGGATCGACCGTCCGTCCAGCCGGAGCACCTCCTCCATTAGGCGGCCGATGATCCGCTCCAGGTGCCAGTCGTTGTAGAACAGGCCGTAGTTGATGGCGTCGAAGTTGCCGCTGCCGATGGTCCACCGCTCGGCGTCCCCGGCTGCGAACAGCACCGCGGCATTGCCCATCAGGGTGTCCGCCTCCATCAGGTAGTCGCTCACCGCACAGAAGAAGACCATGTCGCGCCCGGGTTGGTCGACGGGAAACCGCACCGGCAAACCGAGGAGCTCCTCGAGCTCCTCCTCCAGGAACTCGAGGTTCGAGATCAGCGCCGCCCGCGGCAGCTTCGACGTGTTGCGGGTCTTCCCCTCGAGCTGCTCGCGCACGCTGACCTGCAGGGCCTTGGGTGCGATGCGCGCCATGCTCAGGATGTAGCGGCCGAGGTGCACCAGCAGGGCATGGTCGATGCCCAGCGGGCACTCCAGCGAGCACCTCCGGCACGCGTTGCAGCGCCAGACGGTCTCGGCCAGCTCGTCCACCAGCTCCTCTGTGAGCTCACGACCGTGCCCGAAGCGTGAGCGTACCCATCCGCTGAGACTGAAATGCCGCTTGTACACGTCAAGGAGCAGGTGCGTGCGGTAGCAGGGGATGTCGCGTGGATCGCCGGTCACCTGGTAGATAGGACAGCTCACGGTACAGCGGCTACAGCGACCAAGCGCGGCCACGTAGGTATCGAGGAGCCCGCGGTAGCCGCCGTAGTGGAGGATGGCCGCGAACGCCGCGAGGAACCGCTCGACGCGGTCGCCGGCCGGGGCCTCATCCACGTGGAACGAGTACCAGGACTCGGGCTTGACCTTGGGGCTGCCCTGCGACAGCGCCGACTCCGGAATGGCCATACAGACTCCTCTCGCCGCTCCCGGTTGCAAGCGGCGTACCGCCCCAGCAGCGGCCGCTCTTCGTTGACGCCAACTTCCGAGCCGACAGGTGGGCCCTGCGGTCGGGAAGCCCCGTCACGGTTGCACCGGGACGCTTGCCGGCACCCGGCCGCGTACCGCACCGAGGTCCGCCGGGAACCGAGTGCGGATGTCGCACGTGTCGCGACACGGCGTCGCGTTGCGACATCCGTGCGACACGTCATCTGCACGCAGCCGGCAGGCAACTTCAGCAGCGCGCTCGGCCGGGCCGGCGGAGACCCAGGAGCCAGCACTAACCAGGCACCGAGGCCGAACCCTTCGAGTCCGCGACGTACCTCCCCCCTGCTCTCCTGTGAGACACCGACGGAGTCGGCACGGCTCTTGCTGATCCTCCCTGTGGGGACCTCCGATGATGATCGTCGCCGTTCCGCTTCTCGAAGGCCGTGTCGCCCCCCGGTGCACCCGGGCCGGCCAACTCTTGCTTGCCACCGTGAGCCGTGGCCGGGTGAGCTCCCGTCAGATCGTGGAGACCCAGATCGGCGACCTGATGACCCTCCTCGACCTGCTCCGCCGGCACGGGGCCGGAGCGCTGGTGTGCGGCGGGATCACCGCCGATGACCGCACGGTGATCACCGCCGAGGGCATCGACATCGTCGACAACGTCGCCTGCTCGGCAGCCGAGGTGATCGCCGCCATTGACACCGGGACCCTGCGACGTGGGCTCGGCTTCGATCTCAGGGCGCGCGGCCGCGCCGGTCGCCTGGAGGCGATCCGAACGGCTCTCGAACGCTACGTGGATGGCAACGCCCAGGCCCCCTTCGACTGCTTGGCCTGCGCCGACCGAACCTGTCTGCAGGGCCTCGGTTGCCCCACCGCTCCTCGCGGCGAACCGCGTCCCGTTCCGGCAGAAACTCGTCACCTGCTCGACGCCGCCGGCGACATCGCGCTGGAGCCCGACCGCCAGCTCTGCCGCATCACCGAGCTGGTGTACCTGTGCCTCGAGATGGAGTACGCGAGGGTCGGCCTCGCGTACTGCGTGGACCTCTTCGAGCCCGCCCAGATCCTGGCCGGCGTGCTGCGGCGGTTCGTCGAGGTCGTGCCGGTGTGCTGCAAGATCGACAACCACGAGCACGTTGTTGCGCCGGGATCGAAGCGTGATGAGTCGGAGCCTTCGCAGTGGGCGTGCAACCCCCTTCTCCAGGCCCGGGTGCTGAACGAGGCCGGCACCCAGCTCAACGTCCTCGTCGGGCTGTGCATCGGGGCCGACGCCGTCTTCACCCAGGCCAGCCGGGCGCCGGTCACCGCGCTCTTCGTCAAGGACCGCTCGCTGGCCAACAACCCCATCGGTGCGGTGTACTCGGAGTACTACCTGCACGAGTCCGTCGCCCTTCCGCGGAGCTCCGGCGCCAGCGGTCGGGACGGCCGCTCACGGCCGTCGGGAAAACCGTCCAGCAGGACAAGGGAGGCACCATGACGACCGTCAGCATCGAATCCGTCGGGCTCTGTGCACACTTCTCCACCCAGGGTGACTGGGCCTTTGACTTCGCCTTCGCCCTGGCCCGGCACCGGCAGGTGCCGCTGAACGTCTTTCACTTCCTCGCCGACCCGTTCGACCCCACCGACCAGACGGGAAGGGACTTGCCGCCTGCGGAGCGCGCCCGCCTCGCCATCGAGCGCGAACGCGTGCTCCGCTTCCGCTACGAGGACAAGTTGGGTGATTTCCTCATCGCGGGCTTCCGGCTGTGCGAGGAGAGCGAGTGGAGCGAGCTCCACCGCTGCCTCAGAAAGCGGGAGTTCCAGGTCCTGGTACTGCCGTGGCCGCGGCGCGGTTGCAGCTTCGGTAGGCGACCGCTGGAGCGCTTCGTGGCGGCGTTTGTCTGTCCGATCATCGTGATCGGCCCCGAGTCCCCGTACGTCATCACGGTCAACCCACCTGCGGTCCCGATCGCCGAGCAGGTCGGCCTCGCCGCCGACGGAGGCTGGTCGGTGGTCGGAGAGGGTGCGGCGAGGATCGGGGCCGGCTGTGAGCTGGCCGTAACGCGTCCGGCGCCCTAGGTTGTTTAGCAGGAGGCCCGGAGCCCCGGTGGCCGGAGAGAGCAGGGAGGAGCGACGATGAGCCACGTGGCAGAAGAGAAGGTCGTGCCCCGCACGGTGCCCGGCACGTCCGCGCAGCCCCTCCCCGGCTCCTACCCCGGGTGCGAGCTGCTCCGCCTGGTCTTTCACAGCATCACGGAAGCTGTCTTCACGGTCGACCCGAGCTTCGTCATCACCTCCTTCAACCCGGCGGCTGAACGGATCACCGGCTTCTCGGCCGCGGAGGCGATCGGCAAGCACTGCTCCGAGGTGCTCCGTGCCGACGTCTGTCACCGGCGCTGCGTTCTCAAGGAGGCTATCGCAGCCGGCCACGCCCACGAACGGGTCCGCGTCACCATCATCAATCGGGACGGCGTGGAGAAGCCGATCCTCCTCAGCGGTGCCGTGCTGCGGGACGAGCAGGGCGGGACGGTGGGGGCCCTGGAGCTGTTCCAGGAGGCGAGCCCCTCCGATCACCTCGAGCAGCAGCTGCTCGAGCAGCAGGCCCTCGAAGGGATCGTCCACGGCAGCCCGGCGATGGGCAAGAT
>JAJDNH010000089.1 GCA_022340775.1 Acidobacteriota bacterium | reverse complement strand
CGAGGCGGCAACCAGACGGGCGCCTCCGCCGTTGCCCTCGCATACCGCCACCAACTGCTCCTTGAGCTCGGGCTCGCTGCGCAACCGTGCGGCAAGGGGAAAAAGGGGGATGAAGAGAGCAGCGATGCGTGTCATGGAAGGATGTCGAAGCGTGGGCGTTGAACGCGCAGCTTGGCGTCCTGGTCTTTGGTTGCCGCGAGCCGGGCCATGCCCCCCGGGCCCCGGACAGCGCCTTCATGAGGGGAGAACGCGGCCTCGACGGCGGTCAAGGACTGACTACTCCTCATGCCGGGGCGTTTACCCCGTTGACGGATGACGGTGCAGGAGAGCGTCAGCCCTTCGAGGAGAGGGAGCCGGCGACGTCCCAGGTCCGACCAACCGCCACGGCCGCCGGTCATGCGAACCACCGCATCAGCGGTGTGACCGCTCACGTGGTAGGGGGAGGAGAGCAGCACCGCGGCGCGGTGCTCCCGAGCGGCCCGTGTGATCCGCATCCAGGCTCCCGCGGAAACCTTGCCGCGTACTGGCGGCAGCCCGAGGTCCGCCACCACCAGCAAGAAACCCGCCTGGAGCAAGAGCTCGGTCAGCTCGAGCACCTCCGGGAGCCGGCGTGGACGAAGCCAGAGGAGGCGACGCAGATCCACACCAGCCGCAGCTGCAGAACAGGGATCGAGGTGATCGCCGAGATCGATCAGGGCGCCAATCTCGCCGCGGTCCGTCGTGGTGGCCAGCATCGACAGAACCGCCGCCATCCGCCCGCCGGACCGGGAGCCGAAGAGCTCCACCAGGCTTCCGCAAGGGACGCCGCCTTCCAACACCTCGTCAAGCGCGCGGAGGCCGGTCGAGAACGGCGGCTCCGGTCGCTCTCGTCGTGTTGAGCGCACAAGGTCTGCGGCGCGAAAAACACGTCCATGGAGCTCTTTCGGTACGGCTACAGGAGGGGTAAAACGGCGACCGGCGTTCACCGCCGGATGGCTCACGATATCGATCGAACGGTTGCCCTGCATACCTGAAGGTGCAGCTTCCATGCGGTTCCTCCGCACCTTTCAGTATAGGCATACATAAGGCATAAATCAAGTGGGAAGGCTGAACTTCACCTCGGTTCCTTCACCTTGACGACTGACGATATCCAGCTCCCCGCCGTGAACCTCGATCAACCGCCTCACCACCGTCAGCCCGAGCCCCGAACCCTGCTGCTCGTGCAACCGCCGCCCGAACTGCATGTAGCCGCCAAGCCGGGAGACTTCCTCCTCGTCCATGCCGCGGCCCTCATCCCGGACGCTGCAGTGCAGCTCTTCGTCTCCTGCCAGCCCAACCACAATCGGCGTACCGTTCTCCGAGAACTTGCACGCGTTGCTGACGAGCTCCTCGATGACGCGCGAGAGGTATGCGCTGTCCATGGCGGCTTCGACTCCCCGCGCCAGCTCCAGAGTCAGGTCGCCGCCGCGGTTCGCCCGCGCGGCCGCTGCCATTGCGCCCCGGTACACGACGGCGGCCGCATCCGTGGTCCGCTGCGTGCGCAGGAGCTCGATGCGGCGGCGGTCGGACTGTAGCAGGTCCAACTGAGCGTAGATCAGGAAGTTCTCCACCAGTCGATGCAGACGCTCTCCAGAGCCCAGGATGATCGAGCCGAACTGACAGATCTTCTTCGGCGGCAGGGTGTCTGCCTGAGTGCTGAGCAGCTTGGCAGCGGTGAGGATGCTGGCGAGCGGAGTGCGCAGCTCATGTGGTAGGGCCAGGGTGATGTTGCGGCGCAGCTCCTCGAGCCTCTCCTCCGTCTCTCGCTGCACGATTTCACGTTGCTTCAGCCGGGCAGCCACTGTGGCCAGCAGCTCTCTCGCGCTGAAGGGCTTCTCCAAGTAGTCGTTGGCGCCCAGAGTCATCGCTCGCCGCATGCCGGTGGCGTTGGCGGCGCCGGTGATGATGATCAGGGGAATCGCTGCAGTGTCGGGGTTGTCGCGGATCGTCTTCAGGGTCGTGAAACCGTCCATCCCGGCCATCACGACGTCACTGATGATCAGGTCGGGCGTCTCGGAGCGAGCCATGGCGATCCCGTCACGCCCATTGTCGGCCTCCACGATCACGTGATCCTCGGCGGCCAGTGCGTCGCGGATGGCCTCACGTACTCCGTCATCGTCATCGATCACGAGGATCTTTGCCACCGGTCACCATCCTTCCAGTTCGCGGAGGGGACAAGGCGTCGCCGCTCCAGAATACATCACGAGTCGACGCCGAAAGAGCTGTGGATCTGCTAGTGTGACGGCGAACTGACCGGAGGTGAGGATGGGTCGGACGCACGCCGTGGTGTTGGGAGCCGGGAGGGTAGGAGGAGCCATTGTCCGCGACCTCGCGGGTGACTCAGCTTGGACGGTTTCGGTTGCGGACCTGTCCCAGGACGCGCTCGCCGCACTTGCGGCGCTTCCCGCCGTGACCACGACTGTGGCCGACCTGTCACGGCCGGAAGAGGTGCGGCGGGTTGTGGCCGACGCGGACCTGGTCATCGGTGCCGTTCCGGGTTTCATGGGTTTCGAGACCGCGGCAACGGTGATCGATGCAGGCGTCGATCTGGTGGACATCTCGTTCTTCGAAGAAGACCCATTTCGCCTCGATGCGGCCGCCCGGAAACAGGGTGTCACCGTGCTTATCGACTGCGGGGTAGCTCCCGGCTGCGGCAACATGATCCTGGGACACTTGTCGACAGAGCTGGATGACATCGACACCTTTGTCTGCATGGTCGGCGGGCTCCCGACCGTACGCCGGTGGCCATACGAGTACGCAGCTGTGTTTTCGCCGCTGGACGTGATCGAGGAGTACACGAGGCCGGCTCGGCTCGTCGAGCATGGCGAGATCGTCGTCCGGCCTGCGCTGTCGGAGATCGAGCTCGTCGACCTGCCCGGCGTGGGCACCCTTGAGGCTTTCAATAGCGATGGGCTCAGGACCCTGTTGACCACGATGAAGGTCCCGTGGATGAAGGAAAAGACGCTGCGCTACCCGGGACATGCGGAGCGCATGAGCGTGCTCCGGGAAACCGGCTTCTTCAGCCAGAGCTCCGTTGACGTCGGGGGAGTCACCATTCGGCCGCTCGATCTCACGGCGCAGCTGCTGATCGACTCCTGGCGTCTCGGCCCGGACGAACAGGACCTTACCGTGATGCGCATCGAGGTGACGGGGCGGCGTGACGGCCGTCGGGTGCGGCTGCTGTACGACCTCCTCGACCGGTTTGATACCGAAAGCCGGGTGACGTCCATGGCCCGTACCACCGGCTACACGTGCACGGCTGTGGCCCGGGCGGTGGCCGGGGGCCACTACCGAAGCGCAGGCGTATCGGCTCCGGAGACGCTCGGCTGCGATTCCCGGGCTTTCGACCTGGTAATGGCGGATCTGGCTCGCCACGGTGTGAGCTTCACGGCCCGCGAGGAGACGCTGGACGGCGAGTGATGGGCACGGCGCCAGGCATGTGGCTGCTGATCGCGCCACCGGCCGTCGCGGCGCTGCTACTCGCCGAGCGTCTCGAACACCGCCGCCTTCGGGTGGTGGCGAAGACGCTGGCCTCTGTCTCGTTCGTGGCCGTTGGGATCGCTCGCGCCGGTTCCGGTGGCGTTTATGGTGCCTGGGTCGTGTTGGCTTTGGTGCTGTGCGCGCTCGGTGACCTGGCGCTGTTGCACGTGAAGGGGCTTGCGGGCGGCCTGACACTCTTCCTCCTTGGACACGTGGCTTTCGTGCTCGCGTTCCAGAGCCTGCGGCCCGCCGCAAGCTGGCCTCTTGGCTGGGTCGTGCCAATCGCCCTCGCCAGCGGCGGGGCCATCCGCTGGTTGTGGCCACATCTCGGCGGCTTGCGGTGGGCGGTAGCCGGTTACGTCACGGTCATTACTCTCATGGTGTGGGGGGCCGTGAGCGTCTCTTCGGCGGCGCTTGCCTGGCGCCCGCTTGCCGTCGGGGCAGCTCTCTTTTACGTGTCGGACCTCTTCGTGGCCCGTGACAGGTTCGTGGCCAGGAGCTTCGTCAATCGGGCTTGGGGTTTGCCGGTTTACTATGCCGGCCAGCTGATCCTCGCCTGGAGCGCCGGTGGGGGCTTCGGTGGCCTGGCCAAGTAAGCGCCGGGAGTTCGCGACCGCCTTGGCGGTGATCGCGGGTTGGGCGCTCCTGATGGGTATCGTCCTGTGGCGGTTCCCGCCTGCCGGGGACGACGCATACCCCCACGCTGTGTTCGGCATCGAGCAGCTGCACTGCTGGCGGGGCGGGGTTGCCTGGCCTCGGTTTCACCCCGACTGGAACGGTGCCACCGGGTCCTTCTGGCCGGCGATCTACTCGCCGATCGCGCTCGCCATCCAGGGTGGCGCAACGCTGCTGACCGGCGAGGGAACCCGCGCGGTGGCTCTCGCGCTGCTGCTGGCGACGATACTCGGCGCTTTCCTGGTCCGCAGTGGTTTTCGGTCTCCTCCGGTTATCTGGTGGCTATGGCTTGCCCTGCCGTACGTGCTCGTCGACATCTTCTCCCGTGCGACAGTGACCGAGATGTGGGCGTTGGCCGCGGCCGCCGGCATCTTGTCGTTTGCTCTTCCGCCCGGCCCGGTTCGCACCGGGAAGGGTATCGCGCTGGTGTTTCTCACTGCGTTCGCCGCGGGATCGCAGCCCATGATGCTCCTGATCGTCGGAGTTCCGCTGGTCGTCGCCTGGCTCGTTTCGGTGCCGCTTCGGGATCACGCTTCCTGGGGGCGGGCGGTGGCGTGGGGCACGGCGGCAGTCCTCACGGCGGGGGTCTTCTGGCTGCCACCGCTGCTGCAGCTCGGTCTGTTCGACAGACAGGCGCTATTCGGCGGTCAGTATGCGTGGAGAGAGCATTTTGCAACCTCGGTCTTGGGTAACTCCGAGCTCGGTCCGGCTCTGCTAGCCATCTGGATCGCGATTGCCGCAATTGCGGCAGTCGGCGCGATCCGGCTGCGGCAGGACAACAGCCACGAGGCCAGAGCACAGGTCTTCTTCGTGGCCGCATGCGTGCTGCTGGCCTGTCCTCTGAGCGCTCCGTTGTGGGAGCTGAGCGGGCTCGGAGTGGTCCAGTTTCCATGGCGGTTCCTGGGTCCTGCGTCCGTTGTGTCGATTGTGGTCCTCGCCCGCTTCCCGAGACGTCTGGCGCAGGCGTTGGGCGCGGTCCTGCTGGTGCCGGCGCTGCTTGTACCCATCGATGTTGACGGGGGGTCCCCACCACTGGACGCCGGGCTCAGCGGCAGTTCGCTCGCAGCCGCGTGCTCCGTGCGCTATGGCATCGCGCCAATCCTGGCCACGACGCCCGGGGAGTACACGAAAGGCTTCGAGCCTCTTGGAAGTCTGCGCTCCATTCACCGCCAGCCCGCCACGGTCGAGATGCGCGCAGGGTCCTGTTGCCGGCGTACCTATCAGGTCGTCGCGCCGGCCGCCGGCCCCGTGCTCCTGCCGGTCCAGTGGTGGCCCGAGTGGCAGCTCAGCATCGACGGGCAATCCAACACGTTCGTCAATCGTGAGGGGCTCGTCGCAGTCACCGTGCCGGTCGGGTCTCACACCGTCAATCTCAAGCTCGGTCCAGCCAGGGCCCGGCGAATGGGGGCGGGGATCACGATTGCAGGCCTGTTGGCAGTGGCACTCCTGTGGATGCGCGGCAGACGGGGTCACGAGGACCCGAGGTTGGCAGGCGGCACGAGGGAGGCTTGAAGCAGGCGCTCGAGAAGAACGCGGCGCTCGCCAGCGGTGAGATCGAGAGCGCGCTCGAGCACCGGCCATGCGCCGAGAAGCAGGTAGGGTGGGGCCATCGCTGCCAACAACAGCTCGGTGACTCGCTGCCGGTTCGAGGCCGGTCCCGCCACCTCGACTCTCTCGATCAGTTGCTGGAACACGGTTCGCAGCGCCGGAGCGAGCGCCTCGGCCACCGCCTCTCCACCTTCGGCCAGATCCCGAAGGATCAGCCTCATCGCTGCGTCATCTTCGAGGAGAGTGTGGCAAACGGCGCGGGTGGCGATCAGGACGAGCTCCTCGGCGGAGGCACTCTCGTGTTCGATGGGTCCCACGGCGGTTGAGACGTGGTCGGCAACGCGGCGCAGCGCGGCCCGGTAGAGCTGGCGCTTGCCTCCGAAGTGATAGGAGACAGATCCAGGGTTGGCTCGGGCACGGTCGCAGATCTGGCGCACGGGTGCGCCTTTGAAGCCGGACCGGGCGAAGAGGACGATGGCAGCGTCGAGCAACCGCTCACGCGTTGTCGGGAAGTCATTCATATAAACGTTTGTACCAGATCGATGGTGAAGAATCTAGAGCGATCGCAACATAATCGCTTCTCTGGCGCTCCCGTTGTCTGAAGGTGGTGCTGAGACAAACGTTTGTTTTAACCTCAAGAAGTGGCATTGACTTCGCAGATCGAGGGGGCTAGCATTTCGTTACAGGATGGGACATGTCAGGGGCGAGGTCGTGGCGGTCATTCCGGCTCGTTGGGGCTCCACCCGGTTCCCGGGGAAGGCGCTCGCGGAGCTTGCCGGTGAGCCGGTGATCGCGCACGTGGTGCGACGCGCTGCTGAGGCCAGCTCGGTCAAGGCGGTGATCGTGGCCACGGATGACGAACGGATCGCTGCTGCGGCCGCTGCGGCCGGTGCGGAAGCCGTGCTGACCGGCGAGCACGCGTCCGGGACCGATCGTGTCGCTGCCGCAGTACTCCCACGGGCGGGGTGGTCGATCGCGGTCAACATCCAGGGCGACGAGCCGATGCTGCCGCCGGAGAACATCGAGGCCCTGATCCGGGGAATGCGTGCGGACCCCGGGTCCCAGATCGGGACTCTCTGCAGGCCGCTGCCGGCGGCGCGGGCGGAAGACCCGAATGCGGTGAAGGTCGTGCGGCGCCAATCGGGGCGTGCTCTCTACTTTTCGCGCTCGGTCATCCCGTTTCCACGCTCGGCTACGGATGCAGAGGCCTTGTGGAGGCTTCATCTCGGGATCTATGCCTACCGCCGAGAGGGTCTGGAGCGCTTCGTGTCGCTGCCACCGTCGCCGCTCGAACGTGCCGAAGCTCTGGAGCAGCTGCGGGCATTGGAGAACGGTATCGAGGTACTGGTCCTGGACGCTCCCCAGGATTCGTGGGGCGTGGACACCCCCGAGGACCTGGTGATGGTGGCGGGCCTGATGAGGAACCGGTCGTCGGTGACGGCCAGAAAGCGGTGAGGGAGAGGATCGATGGCGACGAAATACGTGTTCGTGACCGGCGGCGTGGTTTCGGGGCTCGGAAAGGGGATCTCCGCGGCATCGTTGGGAGCCCTCCTGGAGGCCAACGGGTACTCGGTCACGATGCTCAAGATCGACCCCTACGTCAACGTCGATCCGGGAACGATGTCGCCCTTCCAGCACGGTGAGGTGTTCGTCACGGACGACGGTGCCGAGACCGACCTCGACCTTGGACATTACGAGCGGTTCACGTCAGTGAAGATGTCGCGGAAGAACAACTTCACGACGGGCAAGATCTATCAGACGGTGCTCGAGAAGGAGCGGCGTGGGGACTACCTGGGGAAGACCGTCCAGGTGATTCCTCACGTGACCGACGAGATCAAGGCAGGCATCCGGGCTCTGGGTGGCGAGGTTGACTTCGTGATCACCGAGATCGGGGGCACGGTCGGTGACATCGAGTCTCTGCCTTTTCTGGAGGCAATCCGCCAGTTCCGCTCGGAGGCAGGGCGCGGGAACGTCCTCAACATTCATGTCACCCTGGTGCCGTATATTCAGGGCTCCGACGAGCTCAAGAGCAAGCCGACGCAGCACTCGGTCAAGCAGCTGCAGCAGACCGGGATCCAGCCGGACGTGCTGGTCTGCCGGGTCGACCGGCCGCTCCCTCCGGAGCTGCGGGACAAGATCGCGCTGTTCTGCAACGTCGAGCACCGTGCGGTGATCCCAGCGCAGGATGCCTCGACGATCTACGAGGTGCCCCTCAAGCTGGCTGCGGAGGGCTTCGACGACTTCGTGCTCGAGGCGCTGGGCATGCCGAAGGGCAAGAGGGACCTGTCTCGCTGGCGGGCGGTGGTGGATGCTATCAAGAACCCCCAGTCCGAGGTTGCCATCGGCATCGTCGGCAAGTACGTCGATCTGAGCGACTCCTACAAGTCTCTCAATGAAGCCCTGGTACACGGGGGCATCGCGAACGGCGTGAAAGTCGACCTCGTGTTCATCGATTCGGAATCGCTGGAGGGTTCCGGATACCCCGAGCAGTTGTTCGAGGTTGACGCCATCCTGGTACCCGGTGGGTTCGGCAAGCGTGGCATCGAGGGTATGATTCGAGCCATCGAGTTTGCACGCGGCCGCAAGATACCGTTCTTCGGCATCTGCCTCGGGCTGCAGAGCGCGATCATCGAGTTCGCACGGAACGTATGTGGTCTGACCGGTGCCAACTCGACCGAGTTCGTCAGCTCGCCGCCCTACAAGGTCATCTATAAGATGCGGGAGCTGGTCGGAGTTGACCAGCTCGGGGGGACCATGCGCCTCGGCAAGTACCCGTGCCGGCTGAAGCCCGGGTCGTTGGCGTGGGACGCTTACCGCGGCGACGAGGTATGGGAGCGCCATCGCCACCGGTACGAGGTCAACCCAGAGTACGTGCCTCTCTTCGAGGAGAAGGGCCTGGCGGTGAGCGGCAAGTCGCCCGACCGGATCTTCGTCGAGGTCATCGAGCTTCCCGACCATCCATGGTTCCTGGCCTGCCAGTTCCACCCCGAGTTCACGTCCAAGCCGTACGACCCGCACCCGCTTTTCCGATCGTTCGTCGGCGCGGCAGTCCGCTACCGCGAGGAGCGGCTGGCCAGCGAAACCGCCGGCGACAAGGAGGCGGTCGAGGCGCCGGCTACCGATGCAGCCGAGGTGAGCGCCTGATAGACTGACCGCGTCATGACGGCTCCCGGATTCGATCTTGCGCCGGAGGTCCCGGTCGGTGCTGGCCGGCGCCCCGTGTATGTCGCGGGGCCCTGTGTCATCGAGTCCACTGAGATGCTGCTCGAGACCGCCCAGCAGCTGCTCGAGATCAGCAGCGCCATGCAGCTGCCGCTGGTCTTCAAGGCCTCCTTCGACAAGGCGAACCGTTCGTCTCTCGCCAGCTTTCGCGGTCCGGGTCTCGATGACGGCCTGGCGGCGCTCGGAGATGTGAAGAAGGCCACCGGCCTGCCAATCCTAACCGATGTACATGAGGCTTGGCAGGCGGAACGAGCGGCCGAGGTAGCGGATGTTCTACAGGTACCGGCGTTCCTTTGCCGGCAGACCGATCTTCTGCTCGCCTGCGGGCGCACCAGCGCTGCGGTCAACATCAAGAAGGGCCAGTTCCTGGCTCCCGAGGACCTCCGCCACGCAGTTGACAAGGTGAGGTCGACCGGCAACGAGCGAGTTACGGTGACGGAGAGGGGTTCTAGCTTCGGCTACCACAACCTGGTTGTCGACATGCGCGGCTTGCCGGTCATGCGCCGGTTCGCACCGGTGATCTTCGACGTCACGCACTCCTTGCAGCTGCCCGGTGGTCTCGGCGATGCAACGGATGGCGCGAGAGAATTCCACCCTTACCTGGCCCGGGCGGCGGCGGCGGCAGGTGTCGACGGTTTCTTCGTGGAGGTCCACCCGGACCCCCCGCGGGCGAGGTCGGACGCCACCACTCAGCTCACCATTTCGGAGTTCCGGATCCTGGTCGATCAGCTCGAGCGGGTGAGCCGGTCCGTCAGGGAGGTGGACCCGTGACCCTGTCGATTGCCCGTCAGGTCCTGCAAACCGAATCGGAGGCGATCCGCAGGCTCGTTGATCTGGTGGGAGAGGACTTCGAACGGGCGGTAGACGTTGTGGCCTCGTGCAACGGCCGCATCGTTTGGTCCGGGATGGGCAAGTCCGGAATCATCTGTCGCAAGCTGGCCGCCACGATGGCCTCGACGGGCACGCCGGCACTGTTTCTCCACCCGGCCGAGGCGATCCACGGCGACCTCGGGATGGTCAAGCAGGAGGACGTGGTCGTCCTGGTGTCGAACTCGGGGGAGACGGAGGAGATTCTCCGGCTGGTTGAGATCCTCAAGCGTCTCGGCGTTCCCTTGATCGCAATCACCTCGAGCCCGGAGTCGGCCTTGGCCGGGGTCGCGGACGTTCACCTCGATCTCGGGGTGCGCAAGGAGGCCTGTCCGCTCAACCTCGCGCCGACCGCTTCAACAACCGCGACCCTGGCCCTTGGAGATGCCCTAGCGATGTCGGTCTCGGTCAAGAAGGGTTTTCGCGAAGAGGACTTCGCGCGCCTCCATCCCGGTGGCAAGCTGGGACGTCGATTCCTTCAGGTCGGCGAGCTGATGCACGGTGGTGAGCAGGTACCGCGTGTGCTCCCCGACACCGCGATGAAGGATGTCATCTACGAGATGAGCCGCAAGGGGCTCGGAGTCACGACGGTTCAGAACCGTGAAGGCAAGCTCCTGGGGGTCATTACTGACGGCGATCTCCGCAGGCTCATGGAGCGAGAGGAGAACCCCCTCCTCTTGACAGCAAGGCAGGTGATGCACGAAGGCGGGTTCACGATCGCGCCTGAGGAGCTGGCGACGACCGCACTTCGCCTGCTGGAGGAACGGCGCATCACGTCCCTCATGGTGACCGACGACAAGGGGCGGGTGCAGGGGGTGCTCCATCTCCACGACCTGTGGGGCGTCGGGCTTTTCTAGCGCCAGAACGGTTTCATACCCTGTCCGAGGAGGTGGCTCATGAGAGTCACGATACTGACCACCGGCGGCACCATCGAGAAGACCTACAACGAGCTCGAGGGCAGCCTGCGCAACGACAGGTCGGTCCTCGACGAGATCCTGGGGACGTTGCGCCTGCCCGACCTGTTCATCCGGCACGTCAGCGTCATGCACAAGGACTCACTGGAGATGACGGACGAAGACCGGGAGCAGATCCTGGCGGCAGTGGCCGACGCGCTGCCATCTTCCCAGGCGGTCATCGTTCTCCACGGCACCGACACCCTCGAGGTGACAGGCGAGACTCTTCACGGCCGTCTCGCACCTGGGCTCGAGGTTCCGGTGATCCTCACCGGCGCGATGCGACCGTACGAATTTCGTGACTCGGATGCCCTGCAGAACGTGACCGAGGCCCTGCTCGCGGCCCGGCTCGTCCTGCCGGGCGTGTACGTCGCCATGCACAACCGGGTTCTGCGATTTCCAGGTGTTTTCAAGGACAGGGGGAGTCTGAGCTTCCGGCGAACGGAGGAAGTCAGAACAGGGGAGTGAGGGGACCTGTCACCCTCCCGAGTAGGGAAGGAGGATGTGGGAGCCGGGAGCTGCGGTACGGACACTGAACTGCGGCCTACTACTCGCAGGCATCCTCCAGATTCTCGATGGCCTGGACCGGACCCAACGCGACCAGGACGTCTCCCGGCTCGATGAGGGAGTCCGGCGAAGGGTTGAAGAGGCTGGTGTCGCCTCGGCGGAGAGCGACGACGATAACCCCGAACCGTGTCCGTACCTGGGCCCCGGCCAGGGACTTCCCGGCCAGCTCGGCCCCTCCTCGGACCGGGACCTCGGCCATCTCGAGCTCCTGGTCCGTTCCTGGCAACGAGGCATCGAGGAAATCGATGACGGTCGGCTTGAGGGCGGTGTATGCGATGCGCATGGAACCGATCCGGTAGGGGTTCATTACGGTATTGGCACCTGCCAGACGCAGGCGTTCCTCGGAGCCCTCCTCGACGGCACGAGCGATGATGGTGATAGTCGGGTTGAGTTGGCGCGCTAGCAAGACGGTGTAGACGTTGTGGGCGTCCTCGGCAAGGCTGGAGATCATGGTGGCGGCACGCTCGATACCAGCCTCGAGCAGGACGTTACTCTGGGTGGCATCACCGTTGACTATCAGGATGTCGTCGTCCTCGAGCTCACGACAACGTTCCTGATCCCGCTCGACGACGACCATCTCCACCCCGCGGCGGCGGAGGATGTCCACTACCCCTCGACCCATGCGGCCCGCGCCGCAGACGACAATGTGGTTAGCCATCCGCCTGATCATGCGGTGCTCCCTTCGCAGGCCGAGGATCTTTCGGAGGTCCGTTTCGACGACGACGGCGGCAACCGTGGAAACGGCGTAGAGCATGATGCCCACACCGGCCAACGCGAGGACCATGGTAAACGCTCGTCCGGCGACAGACAGCGGGAAGATCTCGGAAAAGCCGATCGTCGTGATCGTGATGACGGTCATGTAGAGGGCATCGAACGTCGACACGCCCTCGATCACGACGTAGCCGACGGTACCGATAGCCAGCACCGCCAGGCCCGCCCACACGACCCGCGCCGCCGCCCGCACTGTGGTCATGGTCTCATCGTACTCGAGAACAGTCCCGGACCGATGGTACGATGAGCGCCCGGCTGCAAGTGGGTGCGAGTGGAGGATGGCCAATGGTTGAGGCGGAGGGACGGCGGTTCCCTTTTGATGACGATGAAGCGCTGACCCCCAATGTGCTCGAGACCTTCCCGTACGAGTATGCGGGTCGCGATGTGGTGGTTGAGATTTCGACGGACGAGTTCACCGCCGTGTGTCCTTTCTCAGGCCTTCCGGACTTCGGCACGATCACGATCCGTTACGTGCCGTCCAGCCTTTGCGTGGAGCTCAAGTCGTTGAAGTACTACCTGTACAGCTACCGGAATGTCGGTATCTACCAGGAGCACGCCGTCAACCGTCTCCTCGACGATCTGGCGGCCTGCTGCGCGCCGCGGTGGATGGAGGTGGTCCTCGACTACCGCCTCCGCGGCGGCATTCACACGGTGGTCACGGCCAGCCTCGGCCAGCGTCCCGAGTGTGCTAGCATGAACCCGATGCGAGGCGGCGCCTGACGCACGCGGTCACAATCTTCCCCGGCGGGAAGTTTTTTTGTGCCACCTGAGCTGGAGGAACCATGACGGACAGGGAACAGGTTTCCCCCACCCGAGTGCAGGTCCTGGATGAGGCGGGGATGGATCGCACCATCGCACGGATGGCTGCGGAGATCGTGGAGAGGGATGGCGGTGGCATCATGCTGGTCGGCATCCACACCCGCGGCGTGCCGCTGGCGAGGCGGTTGGCGGCTGCGATCGCCGATATGAGCGGCCGCAAGGTCGCGGTTGGCCGCCTCGACATAACTCTTTATCGTGACGACGTAGGGCCCTGGCGACCTGCGCACAGCCAGCCCGTCATCAAGGACACCTCACTACCGGACTCGATCGGTGGTGAGATCATCTACCTCGTCGACGATGTGCTCTTCACAGGCCGCACGATCCGTGCCGCCCTCGACACGCTGATGGACTACGGCCGGCCGCGGGGGGTACGTCTCGCGGTCCTGATTGATCGCGGCCATCGGGAGCTCCCGGTGGCTGCAGATGTGGTGGGGAAGAGCGTCCCGACGGGGATCGACGAGGATGTCCAGGTGCGGCTACGCGAGGTTGACGGCGAAGACGGCGTCTGGATCGGAAAGGGGGGGTCGGATGCCCACTGACTCGGTGCAAGGGCTGGCGGCCAAGGACCTCGTCGGGATCGCACCGCTCAGCGCGGGCGAAATCCAGCTGATCCTGGACACCGCCGAGGGGCTGCTCGAGATCGCACGGCGGCCAATCAAGAAAGTCCCAACCCTTCGCGGTATGACCGTGGTCAACCTATTCATGGAGCCGTCGACGCGGACGCGCTTCTCCTTCGAGGTCGCCGAGAAGAGACTCTCCGCGGATACGTTGAACTTCTCGGTCGGCACGTCTTCAGTGACCAAGGGAGAGACGCTCATCGACACCGCCCGCAACCTGATGGCGATGGCGCCGGACTTCATCGTGATGCGTCACCCGAACTCAGGAGCCCCTCACCGGCTTGCGAAGATGATTCCGGCGGCGATCATCAACGCAGGCGACGGGATCAACGAGCACCCCACGCAGGCGCTACTCGACGCCTTCACCATGCGACGTCACTTCCAGCGCCTCGAAGGCCTCAAGGTTGTTATTGCGGGCGACATCCGCCACTCGCGCGTGGCGCGCTCGAACGCGTTTCTGTTGACGAAGATGGGAGCCGAGGTCAGGTTTGTCGCGCCAACGTCGCTGATGCCGGTTGGCGTGGAAGAGATCGGTGTCCAGACGTTCAACCGGTTGGAGCCGGCGCTGGAGGGCGCCGACGTCGTGATGATGCTTCGCATCCAGCGGGAGCGGCAGGGGAACATGAACTTCCCGTCGGTGCGTGAGTACTTCGATTTCTTCGGGCTGACCCCACAGCGGCTGGCGCTGGCTGCGCCCCACGCGGTGGTCATGCATCCGGGGCCGATCAACCGGGGCGTCGAGATTGACTCGGCGGTTGCGGACGGGCCCAGGTCCGTCATCCTCGAGCAGGTGACGAATGGCGTCGCGATCAGGATGGCGATCCTCTACTTGCTGGCTGGAGGCCATGGTGAGCCGACTTCTGATTCGTAACGGTCGAGTCGTTGATCCGTCGCAGAGCCTCGATCAGGGCATGGACGTCCTGATCGAGGACGGGCAGATCAGCGCCCTGAGTGAGAAGCTCGAGGCGCCCCCGCGAACCAACGTGTTCGATGCAGCCGGGCTGGTCGTGGCTCCAGGGTTCATCGACGCACATGTCCACCTCCGCGAGCCGGGATTCGAGTACAAGGAGACAATTGAGAGTGGCTCCCGGGCAGCGGTCGCAGGCGGCTTTACGGCGGTGTGCTGCATGCCGAACACGAACCCGGTGAACGATGAGCCGTCAGTCACCAGGTTCATCAAGGAGCGAGCGGCACAGGTCGACCTGGCACATGTCTACCCGGTCGGAGCGCTGTCCAAGGGGCAAGCTGGCACCGAGTTGGCCGAAATCGGAGAGATGGTGCGAGAAGGTGCTGTGGCTGTTTCCGACGACGGGCGACCGGTGATGAATGCCCAGCTGATGCGACGCGCCCTCGAGTACACGCGGAGCTTCGGTGTTCCGGTGCTCGCCCACGAGGAGAACATCGACCTGGCGGACGGTGGCAGCATGCACGAAGGAGAGGTTGCGTCGCGCATCGGCCTGAAGGGGATCCCGGGCGCTGCCGAGGAGGTCATGGTTGCGCGCGATGTGCTGCTCAGCGAGCTGACGGGGGGGCACGTGCATTTGTGTCACCTGTCAACGCGCGGCAGTCTGGAGCTGGTGCGCATGGCGAAGCGGAAAGCGCTGACGGTGACCTGCGAGGTCACGCCCCATCACTTCACGCTCTCAGACGAAGATGTAGCTCGGTCGAACTATGACCCCAATTGGAAGATGAGCCCACCGTTGAGATCGAAGGCGGATGTTCAGGCAGTGCTGCAGGCGATCTACGACGGGGCCGTCGACGCCATCGTTTCCGACCATGCTCCCCATCATCAGGATGAGAAGGACCTCGACTTTAGCGAGGCACCGTGCGGCATCGTCGGCCTCGAGACGTCTATCAGCCTCGCGCTGGATCGACTCGTCCACGGCCGGGTGATCGGTCTCTTGCAGCTGGTGCGTCTGATGTCGACCAGCCCCGCCCAGATCTTCCGCCTTCCGGGGGGTACCCTGCGGCAAGGCGCTCCGGCCGACGTCACGATTCTCGATCTCCAAAGTCGGGTCAAGGTCGACCCGGGGAACTTCCGGTCGCTGTCTCGCAACACTCCCTACGGTGGCATGAAGCTCAAGGGAGCGGCGGTGGCGACGGTCGTCGGCGGACGCATCGCCTGGCAGCGTAAGACGACGTCACGCTGACCTCTCCTCAGCGCGAGTGAGCTCTGCAGGGGCGATGTGACACCAACCGGGAGGCGTCAATCAGCCTGTGTTATTCTGTCGACTCCCGCGCAGCGCGACCGCGCGGAGTTCAGGCAGCGAGGCCCACCATGACCGGGGAACCCGAAGAGATCAACGAGTTCGAGCAGGCGCTCGAGGCCAACCTCGAGGCACAGGAAATCAACGTCGGAGCTGTTCTTGAAGGGACGATAGCCGCAATCCACGGCGATGTGGCTCTCGTCGACGTGGGTGGGAAGTCAGAGGCGGTCCTGGAACGCAGTGAGCTCGACGAGCTCGGAACCGGTGATCCGGTTGAGGTGGTCGTCGTGAGCGCCGGTGACGAAGTCCGCGTCTCTCGTCGTCTCGCCCTCGAGCGGCGCCTCAAGGAGAAGCTGGCGCAGGCCGTGGAGCTCGGCGAACCGGTTGAGGGGAAGGTCGTCGGTCGCCGCAAGGGCGGCTTCGACATTACGGTGGCGGGCGTGCGTGGCTTCTGTCCGGCATCCCAGATCTCGGACCCGCGCACGGAAGATCTGGACCAGCATCTCGGACAGCTGTACAGCTTCAAGGTGCTGGAGTTTGATCTAGACCAGCGCCGCCTGGTCGTGTCCCGCGCCGCTCTGCAGCGGGAGGAGCGTCAGCGTCGGCGCGAGGCCGTCTGGTCCACTCTCCGTGAAGGGGACGAGATCGAGGGAACAGTCCGTTCGCTCACCGACTTTGGCGCTTTCGTTGACCTCGGTGGAGTCGACGGCCTGGTTCACGTGACGGAGATCAGTCACCGCCACATCCGCAACCCACGGGAGGTCCTGTCCGTGAGCGAGCAGGTGCGGGTCAAGGTTCTCGAGCTCGATGCCGAGCGTGACCGGGTCTCCCTCAGCATCAAGCAACTCCAGCCGAACCCCTGGGAGGGGGTAGCGGAGCGGTTCTCTCCCGGCTCACCGTTTCGAGGCACCGTGGTTCGCAAGCTGGACTTTGGCGCTTTCGTCGAGCTGCTGCCCGGGGTGGACGGCTTGATTCACGTCAGCCAACTCCTGCCCGGGATGGAGCTCGACGACCCGGCGCTTGCCGTTGGAGAGACGGTGGAGGGGTGGGTTCGGGAGGTGGAGGTCGAGCATCAGCGCATCGGCCTGACGCTTCGCAAGGTCCCCGACCACGATCCGTGGGAGCGTGTCGGGATGCATTACCAGCCGGGACAGGCTGTCGAGGGAGTGGTCGAGAACGGAGCCCCGTTCGGGGTTTTCGTCGAGCTCGAGCCGGGGCTCAGCGCGCTGGTCCCGGCGTCGGAGATGGGCCTGGCGCGGGAGGTCGACCCACGGACCGCATTCGAGCCGGGCGCAAAGGTCTCGGCTAAGGTCCTGACCGTGGATCCGGAACGCCGCCGGATCAGCCTGTCGGTACGGGCTTTCAAGCGCGACGAAGAGCGTGAGGAGTACCGGCGGCACATGGGCGCCGGTGTGCCCGAGGAGTCGGGGACCACCGCCTTCGGTCAAAGGCTCATGGAGGCCCTCGGCAAGAAAGGGGAGTAGGCCGGGCTTCCCGTATTGACGCCGACCCTGGCCTCTCCTAGAATGACGCCCCCTGGCGGCGACGTAGCCAAGTGGTAAGGCAGGGGCCTGCAAAGCCCTCATTCGCCGGTTCGAATCCGGCCGTCGCCTCCATCCGATTCTCCCAGATACACATCCCAGATCCGTTGCGTGCGCCACAGGTCCAGATTCAAGGCGCCGTGCCGCCGACGATGTCGTTTCATCATCAAGGTAAAGCAACGAAGAAGATGGGCCCATGCCGCCGCAACCTGAAAGGCAGGCCCGGCTTGCGGCCGATCTTTGCGTTGCCCGTCATCGCGGTAGCTCAGGGGCTACAGCGTCCTCCTCGCGCCATGATCTCGACACCGAGCCGGGTCTGCGGACGGTACCGGGGGCGTCGGCCGGACCTCTTCGTTCTGAGAGTCGAGGTGACGCAGGCACACTCGGAGAGCATGTTGAGGACACCGAGACGTGAAGAGCACAGTGCTGCCTGGCCTATCGGCGGTCGCAGCAGATTGCGAGTGAATGAGTCGGGCTGGATGGAGCGGGAGACGGGATTTGAACCCGCGACTTCGACCTTGGCAAGGTCGCACTCTACCACTGAGTTACTCCCGCTCACACGGACCCGGCTTGCCCGGGGAGCGTCAATCTAACAAGTCGCCAATAGACTGTCAACACTCCCTGAGACGTACGGCACCCTACCGTTGCTGGGCCTCCCGGCAAGAGTTGTTATGCGAGAATGGGAATGTACCTCGGAGAACATGCGGAGCCAAAGGAGAAACGTAGAGGACTCCGCTTTCTCTCGTACGGAGGATGGATGGTGCTTGCGGCCTCCCGCTGGTTGCAACAGGTCCGATGCTCGTTGCAGATCGGTCGGGGGAGCGACGCCAGCGGCGTCCGGAAGCGGTGGCGAGCCTCCAGTGAGGGGAGACCCTGGTGAGGGTTCCCAAACGTTGGAGCCGCCGTGCCATCTGGACCACGTTCCTCGTTCTCGGTGGGCTGGTCGTGATCACCAGCGCGACGACGGTAGCTCTGCGAAGCGTGGAGGATTCCCTTACGCGGGACGCTCTGCGCGAGGCTCAGGAGTGGTTGGATGCCGTGGTTGATGGGCGTGCGGACGCCCTGGAAGGGTGGCTCGGCAGCGGCCTCCAGATGGTGCGCTCGGTCGCCGATTACCCCGGGGTTGCCGAACTGGCCGCCAGTCGGGAGGGACGTCACCGCGTGCAGGAGCACCTGGACACCATGGTGCGCAGCTTCGGCGTCCACTCCGCGGCCGTCTTCGACGCCGACGGTACCGAGCTGGTCAAGAGCACCAGGGCGACCGAGGTCCCGTGGGATGAGCTGAGACCGTTCGAAAGAGCTGCCGTCACGGCGACGCCCCCTGTGGTGCTGGAGCGGCACGTCTCCGACGGCGTCGCAGTCACGTTCAGGTTGCCGATCGGCGATGCCTTCTCCAGCTCCTCGCCTGGGCTTGCCATCCTGCGACACTATCCGTCCAAGCAGCTGTTGACAAAGCTGGCGGCGCCCGCAGGCACGACTCAGCCGGTCGCGCTGCGACTGCTGCTCCAGGCAGAAGACGGAGGGGTCTACGCACTGAGCGCGGGCGGCGAAGTTCTCCCCGCACCATCCTGGCTCCGGCGTCTCGTACCGGAGTTTGGAGGTCAGAGCCCGGACGTTGAGCTGTCCGAAGGAGAGGAGCCAGGCGGAACGAGAGCTCCGGAGCAGGGGTTCCTGACGTCATGTCGGTCGGTAAGAGGCGCGGACTGGTGGCTTGTCGGGATCATTGAGCGGCAGCCGGTGCTGGTCCGCGTCGAACGAGAGCTGAGACGTTCCGGCGCGGTTGTCTATCTCGCGCTGATCGCTTTGGCCAGTGCGACGCTGGGTGCCTGGCGTCATTGGCGCGCGGCGCACTACCGAGCCGAAGCCGAGAGCCAGGCGCGCTTCAAAATGATGTTCGCAGGGGCACCGGTGCCGCTTCTCGAGCTCGATCTGTCAAAGGCCGCCCGTGTCCTGGAGGCCGCATCCCGTGAGGAGGATGGTGGATTCTGTGATGATCCATTGGCAGATCCGGTACTCATCGGTGAGCTGATCTCGTCGATCACCGTAGCTGGCGTGAACCGCTCGGGTCTCGAGCTCCTGGGCGCCGAATCTGCTGACGAGCTGAATCGGCTGTTCCTGGAGACCGCTCCGTCCGATACACCCCAGCTCCTCTGTGAGTGGTGGAAATCGGTGGTGGAAGGGAGGGCTGAGTTCGAGAGGGAGACAGCCCTGCGGACCATCGGTGGTGGCCGACGTGAGGTGCTTTTTCGTGTTCGCAACCCCGAGAACAACAATGCCTTCGACAAGGTCCTCGTCGGTATCCTCGATCTCACAGAGGCCCGTGCCCTCGAGGAGCAACTGCGACAGGCGATGAAGATGGAGGCTGTCGGCCGTCTCGCTGGCGGTGTCGCTCATGACTTCAACAACCTCCTACAGGCGATGCTGGTGGCGGCGGAGAGTCTCAAGGTATTGGGGGGAGACCTCGCCCGTGTCGACGAAACGGCCACTGAGCTCGGCGAGCTGATTCGGAGAGCTAGCGCCTTGACTCGCCAACTGCTGCTGTTCTCCAGACGGGAAACGTCCACGTTCGAGTTGCTCGATCTGAACGAGGTTGTGCTCGGTGTAGCCAAGATGCTCAGCCGGCTGGTGAGAGAGAACATCACGTTTGATGCCCAGCAAACCTCGGATCGGCTTTCGCTGCGGGCAGACCGAGGCCAGATCGAGCAGATCCTGCTCAACTTGGTAGTCAACGCGGTGGACGCCATGCCGGACGGGGGGGAGCTGATGGTGAGGACGGCAGCTGGACACGGTGACAACGTGATCCTCGAGGTCGAGGATACCGGTCACGGGATCCCGCCAGAGGCCAGGGACCAGGTTTTCGAGCCCTTCTTTACGACCAAGCCGGCGGGGGAAGGAACGGGGCTTGGGCTCTCTGTGGTTCATGGCATTATCACCGCCCATGGGGGGAGGATCGAGATAGACAGCCGCGAGGGGCGGGGGACGACTGTCCGCATCGTCCTACCG
This sequence comes from Acidobacteriota bacterium, assembly GCA_022340775.1. Classification (GTDB taxonomy): domain Bacteria; phylum Acidobacteriota; class Thermoanaerobaculia; order Thermoanaerobaculales; family Sulfomarinibacteraceae; genus JAJDNH01. The sequence goes on along the minus strand of JAJDNH010000089.1, from coordinate 19,995 downwards.
CGCGCGGCGGAGGAGCCCGGCTTGGGGGACCGGAGATCGTCCGACGAGGCCATGCCAGGCGGTCGCGGGGAAACGATCCTGATTGTGGAAGACAACGAGACGGTCAGAAGAAGCTTGGTAGAGATCCTCGATAGCCTCGGCTACCGGGTCGTGGAGGCCGAAAGCGGTGAAGAGGCTCTGCTGATGAAGGACGTGCGACCACAGGTGCTGCTCACCGACTACCTGTTGCCGGGCATGACGGGCCTCCAGCTTGCCGAGAAATGTCGCGGCAGCTGGCCGGACCTGGGCGTGATCCTGATTTCCGGGTACGGTGGCGACGACCGTCTGGAAGATGCCGTGAAAGCCGGGACCGTGCGCTTCATCCGCAAGCCCGCGCCGCCCAGTGATATTGCCCGCGAGCTCCGCCGCCTCCTCGACGAGCATTGAAGCCGCCGAACTGCGCGTCTGGCCAATTAAGGACGGCGCTGTTTCTGACGTTCTAGCCAGGCTATAAGGAGATCTCGGGCCCGGCGCCCTCTTCTGGCCGTGCGCGAGAGGCGTCCCACACGACGTAGACGGAGAGCGCGCAGAACATGGCCAGTCCGAGCCAGTTGTCTAGGCGGTGGAGCCAGCGGATGTGATCGAGGCCGACAATCTCCAGGTGCTGCCAGTCGGCGAACATGCGCGCGACGCCGTCGGCGACCCCGGCCAGAGCTCCGCCTGCAATCAGACCGGAGGCGATCAGCGTGCCGCGGTTGTTGCGGGCTCGCCTCGTCGTCTCGTCCGGTGAGCGACGGCGCACGTACTCAGCGACCAGGGCCCCGAACAGGATCGGCGTGTTGAGCTCGATCGGCAGGTACATGCCGAGGGCGAACGCAAGCGACGAGATGCCGAGCATCTCGACGATCAGGGCGATGGCGGCACCAACGCCGTAGAGCAGCCAGGGAGCCTGGGTACTGCTCATGACGCTCTGGATGACGGCCGCCATCGCGTTCGCCTGCGGCGCAGGCAGCGGGTTCGGGTGAGCTGCAGTGCGGAGGTACCCGTACTCCGCAGCGAACATCATGATCATGTCGGTGACGGTAACCGATGCCACTGCCGAGCCGAGGATGTTGGCCCACTGGATGCGGCGCGGCGTGGCACCGAGCCAGTAGCCGATCTTGAACTGGGTCACCAGCGAGCCGGTCATCGACAGAGCGGTGCATACGACACCACCGATGAGCAGCGCTGCCAGCATTCCCTCCTGCCCGGTCAGACCCATTCGGGCGAGCAACACCGCGGCCACGATCAGCGTCGTGAGCGTCATGCCGGAGATCGGTGTGACCGAGATCATGGCCACCGCCCATGCGGAGACCGCGGCGAACAGGAATGAAATGACGAGCGTCAGGACCAGGCTCAGGGTAGCGAGCCGAGTGGCGTTGGGCATCCCAGCAAGTACCGAGAAACGGAAGTAGATCCAGATCGCCACTGTGATGACGCAGGTGAGGACCACTACCAGGCCCATCGGGATGTCCGACTCAACCCGCGAGGTTCCCTCCTGCTTGAGGCCTCCCGAGAAGATCTTCCTCAGCTCGCCGAACGCCTTGCCCAGGGCTTGCACCATGACCGGCAGCATCTTGACGATCGAGATGATCCCAGCCATGAAGATGCCGCCGATGCCGATGTAGCGGACGTAGTTCGAGAAGATGTCCTCAGCCGACATGGTCGAGATCGGAGGCAGCCCGGCAGTCATCGAGCCGGTCATGTGGGCGCCCAGCCACGCGACCAAGGGGATGAGAACGAAGTAGGCGAGGAAGGAGCCGGCACAGATGATCGAGGCGTAGCGGACACCGATGATGTAGCCAAGGCCGAGCACGGCGGCCGAGGTGTTGAGAGCGAACACCGCCTTGACCCGATCCGTGAGCACGTGGAGGGGCCGCACCAGAGAGGTCGTGAACACGTCCCGCCAGGCGCCGAAGGTCAGGGCCGCAAGGTCGAATACGAAGCCGAGCCCCATGGCAGAGACCAGGACCTTGGCCTGTTGGCCGCCACGCTCGCCGGTCATCAGAATCTCGGTGGTCGCGGTCCCCTCGGGGAATGGGAGCTTGCCGTGCATGTCGGCGACGAAGTAGCGCCGAAAAGGGATCAGGAACAGGACGCCGAGCACCGCGCCAAGAAAGGGAACGATGAAAATCTGAAAGAAAGAGGAGCGGTGCTCCAGTCCCAGTAGATAGATGGCCGGCATTGTGAAGACCGAGCCGCCGACCAGTATCCCGGAGGTTGCGCCGATCGCCAGGATGTTGACGTTCTCGAGCAGCGTCGACCGGCGGGCGAGCAGAGCGGAGGCGCCGACGGCGAGGATCGAGATCGGAATCGCGGACTCGATTCCCTGTCCCAGCTTCAGCGCGATGTAGGCGGCTGCGGCCGAGAAGATCACTCCCATCAGCAGACCGATCCCCACCGACCTCAGAGTGACCTCGAGCACCCCCGCCTCATGAGGAATGACCGGCGTGTAGGTTTCCCCGGGCTCCAGTTCGCGGTACGCGTTTTCGGGTAGCTTTAGCTGCTCATCGGCCATCGGAACCCCCTCGGCGCATGTCGCGCGGCATTCTACACCGGGCATCTGGAGGATCCTCGTCGCGAGTGGGACGCACTGTATGATAGGCGGGTGACCGCAACTGAAGGGGAGACGTGCGTCGGAGGAACAGTTTCGTATGCCGACTAGCGCAGTTGTCCTGGGCCTAGTTGCTGCTGCTGTTCTGGCAACTGGAGCTGTCCTTGCGCTGACCATGGTCCGCCACGGCCAGAGGTGGAGTTGGGCGATTCTTGGTACGGGGCTCCTCCTGTTGGCGATCGGAACCGTGATCGTCCTGCTTCCGCTACCGCTTGGCGCCACCGCAAGGGCGCGCCACTTCACGCTGGACGCGGGAATCCTGGCCGCAGTTTCGCTGCTTCTTCTGGCGGCACTGGTGGCTACCGAATTCCTCGTCAGCCGTTTGCGACGCGACTCGATGGAGATGGAGAGGCTGCAGGAGAACCTCCAGGACGCCGTTGGCCGTTACCAGCTTCTGGTCGAGTCGATTCCGGAAGCCTTCGTGCTTCTCTCGGAAGGCAGGATTGAGTTCGTCAACCAATCGTTCGAGAGCGTCTTCGGCATCGATCCTGAAGCTGCCATCGGGCGGACGTTTTCTGAGCTCGTCGATCCTTCCGACCGTCACAAGACCGTACCGGTCGGGACCTCGGGGGGCGGGGTGAGATCGAGCTGGCACGGAGCGCACGGGACAGTCGTCTACCAGCACCCGCGTTCAGGCAGGCGTTGGCTGGACGTTCGCCTCGAGCCGGTTGGGGGTAACGAGGGGGGAGCAACTGCCGTCGGCCTGATCTCGGATGTAACTGATCTCAAGTACACGGAGCAGGTACGGTCCGTCGCTTACGAGATTTCGGAGGCCGCAGCCAGAGTTCGGGATCTCGAGAGCTTTTTCGAAGCCGTCCACCGTGCCCTCGGCCGAGTAGTCGACAACCGCAACTTCTTCATTGCCCTTCTCGACCGGGAGGCAGAACAGATTACCTTCCCGTTCTATCGAGACGAGATCGAACCGGAGCCGCCGGGTCCAATGCCGCCGGGCAAGACTTTGACCGGCTACGTGCTCCGTACTGGCAGGTCGTTGCTGGCTGACCCGGCCGTTTTCAAAGCTCTCTGCGAGTCGGGAGAGGTCGAGCTGGTGGGCGCGAACTCGGTGGACTGGTTGGGGGTACCCTTGCAGGTGGCCGGCCGGACCATTGGGGTGGTGGTCGTACAGACCTACGACGACACTCGCCTCGATGAGCGGGACGAAACCCTCATGGCACACGTTGCACGAGAGGTTGCGCGGGCCATCGAACACCACCAGGCGACCAGCGCCCTTCGAGACAGCGAGCACCACCACCGGCTGATCTTTCAGGGTTCGCCCGCGGGGATCCTGCATTTTGACCGTGACGGTCGGATCACCTCCTTCAACGAGCGGCTGGTGGAGATCCTGGGCTCGGATCCCGACCGTCTCGACGGCTTCGATCTGAGAGCGATCGAGGACCGCCGGATCGGGCCGACCGTCGAAGCCGCCCTGAAGGGCGAGGGAGCCTCGTACGAGGGTTGGTATCAGCCAACAACGGGCTCAGAAACGGTCTACATCCAGCTGCGGAGCCGACCGCTATTCGGCGATGACGGCGAGGTCGTTGGTGGAGTTGCGATCATGCAGGACCACACCGCCCGCCGGCTTGCCGAGGAGTCGCTCGTGCGCCGCGATGCGGTTTTGTCGGCAGTGTCGTACGCCGCCAGCCGGTTTCTCGAATGCGAGGACCCGCAAGGGGTCCTCGATGACGTGCTCGGACGCCTCGGCCATGCGCTGGAGGTCGACCGAGTGACGTTCTTCGAGATCCGTCGTACGGTCGATGGGCGGATGTTGGCGACCGAGCGTACCGAGTGGTCAGCTGAGGGGATCACATCGCAGCGGGCCGATACTGAGTTGGAGGCGCTCGACCTTGGTGCGAAGGGCCTGGGAGATTGGGTTGCACGGTTCGAGCGCAAGGAAGCGACTCATGGGTCCGTCAAGACCTTCGCGAGGCCCGTCCGCGAGTTCTTCCAGAGCCGGGGGATTCTCTCGCTGGCCGTAGTCCCGGTGTTCATCCGCGACCGCCTCTGGGGGTTCATGGGTTTCGACGAATGTCACCGCGAGAGGACCTGGTCAATACCCGAGATCGAGGCGCTCGGCCTGGCAGCCGGGATGCTCGGGGCTGCATTGCAGAGAATCGAGGCGGAGGCGCAACTACTGACCGCCCGCAAGATGGAGGCCATCGGGCAGCTCGCTGGCGGGATCGCCCATGACTTCAACAACCTCCTTATGACGATCCACGGTGCCACCGACCGCCTGCTGGGCGAGGGGGACCTGGTCCGCGAGCAGCTCCGCCACGTTGTCTTGATCCACGATGCCGCGGAGCGCGCGGCGGCGCTTACACGCCATCTGCTGGCGTTTGCTCGCCGCCAGGTCATTGCCCCGGTTCAGGTCGATCTCAACGAGCTGGTGAAGGGGTTTCTTCCGACCTTGCGGCGTGTCCTGCCGGAGACCGTGGGCCTCGACTTCATAGAGGGGCACAGCCTCGGCGTGGTTGCCGCCGACCCCAACCAGATCGAGCAAATCCTGCTCAACCTGAGCATCAACGCCCGTGACGCGATGCCGGGCGGCGGGTCGATCACCTTCGAGACCGAGAATGTCCTGGTCGGCGGTGAGTTTGTTGCCGCCCATCCGTGGGCGATGGAGGGCCGCTATGTCCTGCTGACGGCCTCCGACACTGGCCATGGCATGGACCACGAGACGCTTGAGCACATCTTCGAGCCGTTCTTCACCACCAAGCCGGCGGCGGAAGGAACCGGCCTCGGGCTCGCAACCGTGTACGGCATCGTCAAGCAGCATGACGGCATGATTCACGTCTACAGCGAGCCCGAGAAAGGGACGACGTTCAAGATCTACCTGCCGGAGATCGAGCGGAGAGCGAGCGAGGTCGGCAGCAAGATCAGCATCCCGGTCCAGGGAGGGAGCGAGACCTTGCTGGTGGTTGAGGACGATCCCGGTGTCCGCGAGGTCATGATCGGGCTGCTCGGTGATCTCGGCTACCGGGTGCTGAGCGCGGACGACGGGCTGACGGCCATGAATGTGCTGAGGGAGCGCGCGGGCCGTGTGGCGCTCGTCATTTCGGACATCGTGATGCCGCGGATGGGCGGACAGGAGCTTCTTGAGGCAGCCGGATCCGAGTGGCCAGGCCTACGTTTCCTCTTTACCACCGGGTACAGCGAGAACGTGGTGCACGAGGGCTTCGTTAGGAAGGAGGGCGTGACCTTCCTGACCAAACCGTTCGGTAGGGACACGCTCGCGCGCAGGGTGCGAGAGGCGCTTGTCGAAGGGGTGGGCCTCAGAGACGGACGGTCCCCTCGATGACGGTACCGCTGGGGACGACCCGGGGCTCGTCTCCTCCCTCGATCACTGCGGTGCCGCGGACGACGACGCCTCCGTCGAATCGGACATCTCCCTCGACCTGAAGGCTGTCGCACGCCACCAGCGATGGTGCACCCTCTGGGAATCGCGCCTCGAAGTCGTCGACGAGCTTGTAGAAACGTGGATCCAGATGAACCGTCGGAGGCAATGTGCGGCTCGTATGGAGGACAACCAGACCCTCTGTTGTCAACTGGTAGGCATCCGAGCGCACGCCAAGGAGGTCGCACGTTGTTTTGACGGGAGAAAATCGGCGCCGAGACACCCGCACAGCGGCGGCGTCGGGGAACAGAGAGACGGCGGCGCCCATCGCAGTCTCGAGCTGGAGAACCGGGGGGCTTTCCGGATCCCGGGGGTCCAGTGTCTTGCGGTTGACGATTGTTGCCAGCGGCAGGACGCCGCCGTGGTGGCGCAGGAGCCGTGCAAGAGCCGGGAGGTGGAGCCAAATATTGTTGGTGTTGAAGTAGCGAAAGACAGCGATGTCCTGAAACTCGTCGACTTCTTCCGGCGGCGTCTGCGCGGACTCCCGTAGGGCGAGACGACCGTTGTGCAGCACGCAAAGGTGTCCGCCCTTGCGATCGGCCGGTGTTCGGTCGGCCGCCTCGAGCAGGAACGTCGCACCGTTCTCCTGCATGTATCCGAGCAGGCCGGTGTCGAGCGAAGCGCCGAGGTTGTCAGCGTTCGAGACGAACGCGAACTCGTAGCCGTGATCGAGCAAGGAGTCGAGGATCCCCGAACCGAGGAGCGACGTGTAGAGATCGCCGTGCCCCGGCGGACACCAGCCCCCGTCAGGATCGGCTGGGTCATAAGCGGGCGTGAGGCCGTCTTCCCGGACTTTGGGTACGCGATTCTGGAGGAACGACAACGGCAGGCCGCCGACCGGGAGGTCGGGGTAGAGCTTCAAGCGCCGGAGAGACTCCTCGTCGGTCCGGAAGCTGTTCATGAGGAGAAGCGGAACCTCGACGCCAGCATTCTGTCGTAACGCGAGCATCTGGCGGGCAATCAGGTCGAGGAAGGTGAGGCCCTGCTTGACGGGCAGGAGCGACTTGGCGCTTTCCAGGCCCATCCCGGTCCCGAGCCCGCCGTTGAGCTTGATCACCACCGTCTGGGCGAGTGCCCGCCGGCCAGCCCTAGAGTAGGCGTCCAGGGCCTCGCCGTCAGGCAGCTTTTCCAGCGGAGTCATCTGGTGGCGAGCGAGGGTGCCCCGTTCACCGTCGAGCAGGCGGCGGAGGTGAAGAACGAACGCTCTGATCGCCGGGTCGGACGCATCCGCAGTCTCCATCAGCTCGATGAAGGGCCGCACTCGGGGGTCATTCCTGTAGGGCTCCATTCTCCCTCCGGCCGCGACGGCCACTCCGGTTCGGCGCGGCATCTGGCATAATGGTACCGTTATGGACCGTTGCCGGCGAGCGATAGGTACGTTAGGGGTTGTGGCCATGCTCCTTGCAGGGGTGGCGGGGGCGGCCTCACCAGAACCTGCGGACGAGGGCTCTTCCGTGGCCCTCAGAAGGCTCGTGACCCGAGTCAGCCGTGAGCAGGGACTTGACCCGCGGCTCGTTCATGCCCTAGTGAAGGTCGAGTCCGACTTCGACCCTCAGGCGGTCAGCCGGCGCGGGGCTCTCGGCCTGATGCAGCTGATGCCCGAAACCGCGCGACGCCTCGACGTCAGCGATCCATTCGACCCAGAGGAGAACGTCCGTGCCGGCGTCCGCGAGCTGGCGCGACTCATCGACCGTTTCGCGGGCGACCTGCCGCGGGCGTTGGCCGCCTACAACGCCGGCGAGGGAGCGGTGGCGAGCTACCGCGGTGTGCCACCCTACCGTGAGACGCGAGGCTATGTCTCCCGGATCATGACGCTCTATACCGGGCATCCCTACCACCTTCCAGCGATCGTGTACCACCGGCCGGTGCTGCTGCTGCGCGAGCCGAGCTCGGGTCAGGTGGTCATTACCAATGCAGACTCCCCCGGCGCCACAGCTGCTGCGGCTGCCTCACGGGGATCGCGCGGCTACCTCTCCGGCGGCTTCGGCAGATAGCGGCCCTTCCTTCTGCGAGGGCGCGGAAGAGATGAAGTGCCACGGCGCTTCGCCGGCCTCTATTGCAGACCTGATGCGCTCCATGTGGCTCTCGACTCCGCGGAGTACCGAGGCCAGGGGTCTCCCCGCGGCGATCTCCTGCAACGCGGGAAACGCTTCGATTCCTGCACGGCTGAGAAAACCCTGCCACAGCGACTCACGGTAGGAGGGACGGTCGAGGCGTAGGTTGGGTATCCGCCGCAGACCCTGCTCGGCTAACGCCAGGCGGCGCCGAGCTTCGGGCGGCTGAAGTATCGGCTCTGAGTGGTACGGAGTGTAGGGTTTCGGAACCAGGATGTTGAGGCCCACGTGGAGGGTGCCGACGGCGCCGCGAGAGCGGCCGTGGTTGAGCACGATGCTCGAGGCCTGCCGGGCGAGGTCTGCGATGCTCCGCACGTCCTCGTCCGTCTCACCGGGAAGGCCGAGAATGAAGTACATCTTCAAGTTCTCCAAGCCGCAACGCTGGGCAGTGTCGACCGCCGCCAGGATCCTCTCGTTCTCGATCGGCTTGCCGAGGCTGCGCCTGAGGCGGTCGCTGCCGGTCTCCGGAGCAATTGTGACTGAGCGGGCCCCGGACTCGGCCAGCGGCCGGAGCACCTCCGGGACCATTGCCGGGATGCGCAATGACGACAGGGCGACGTTCAGGTCACGTGAGCGGCAGTACTCGAGGATGGCCGCGAGATCCGGATGGTCCCCCACGGCCGTGGCGACGAAGCCGATGCGATCGGTGATCTCGGTGAGTTCGTCGACACGGTGGAGGATGCCGTTGGTAGAGTAGGTCCGGAGCCGGCCGTAGTTGTAGCTGACCCAGCAGTACCGGCACTTCTCGGGACACCCTCGTGACATCTCCACCAAGCCGCGTCGGCTGTACTCGGTGTTGGGAGTGACGACGTGCGAAGCGGGGATGAGGTGGGGATCTGCCATCATTTCAGTCCGCTTTTCCAGACGTCGCAGCCGGCCGCGTGGGAGGCCCTCGGGACCGAGGTGGTGCATGGGCACGAGGTAGCCGTCCAACTGCGCCAGGTCGGCCAGTAGCGCTTCCCGACTCGACGCCCCCATCGCGAGGCTCAGCAACTGCGGCCAGACAATCTCGGCGGCCCCGAGGCAGAACACGTCGACCGCTGGAGAAAGCGGCAACGGGTTGATCGAAGCGACGGCTCCCCCCACCACAACCAGTGGGTGGCTCTCGTTCCTGTGATCTCGCTGGGGCGGAATGCCGGCGGCGACGAGGGCCCGGATTACGTTCGCCGCGTCGAGCTCGAAGGAGCATGAGAAGGCGAGTATGTCGAGATCACCGAGGGGCGTGGCGGACTCGAGCGTCCCTTCTCCGACGCCTTCCCCGCTGACGAACCTCTCGACGCCAACATCGGGCGTCCGGGCGGTCAGCTCCACCACCCACTGAAAGGCCAGCGAGGACATGGCGACGTGATAGCTGGCGGGGTACCCGACGCCGACTAGAAGGCGCCCGTACCGGCCCGGGTGGAGTCGTCTCTGTTCGGCGGCCAGCAACGACTCTCGAGAGAACTTGCGAGACCGTCTCATGGGAGCAAGGGTAGCAGAGGCGGTAGGAAAGTGGTCGTGCGGGAAGAGCCAACCGGCCTCCCCACCGGTGGAAGCATGGTGTTGGCGCCATCGGGGCGTGCTTGAGACCGTGGCCGGCGGAGAACTCGAGAGTCGGTTCCGGTCGGGGCCCGGCGCCCGCCTTTGGTTCTTGACAATGGACTTGTCGAGAGGTTCAGGTACAATGTCGCTCCCGAGTAACTCGGGGAAGGAAACAACGGACCCTGTGACCCACGCCAGCGACACCAACAAGCCTCCCATCCTCATCGCCATCGATGGTCCCGCCGGTGCCGGGAAGTCGACCATTGCCCGGCAGCTTGCAGCCCGCCTACGTGTGCCGTACCTGGACACGGGAGCCATGTACAGGGCGGTCGGACTGCTGGCGATGAGAGAGGGGCTCTTGCCTCCCTACTCGGAGGGCCAGGGCAAGCGCCTCGGGCAGCTGGTTCAACGGCATGCTCTGGACTTTAGACCCGAACAGGGCGGGTTCAGAGTGTTGATCGACGGTGAGGACGTCAGCAAGCAGCTGCGCACCCCCGAGGCTTCGGAAGCGGCGTCGGCCGTGTCCGCAGTAAGTGCCGTACGAAGAGCGTTGGTGCCCCTCCAGCGAGAGATGGCTGCGAAGAACGGGGGGGTGATGGAAGGGCGGGACATCGGCTCGGTAGTACTGCCGGACGCTGATCTCAAGGTGTTCTTGACCGCAGCATCAGATGAACGGGCACGACGCCGGCATGCCGAGTTGAGGGGGCGTGGTGTTGAGGCCGCCGTGGCGGAAGTCCTTGCCTCTCAGCAAAAACGTGACATGCAGGACAGCTCGCGTGCAGACTCGCCCCTTCAGGTGGCAGCTGGTTCCGTGGTCATCGACAGTACGCAGATGACCCCCGACCAGGTGGTCGAACGCATTTTGCAGGAGCTCGAGCGACGACGAGCGAAGCCCCTTGACACACCCGGCGGAGACGCCGTAAAGTCGCGAAATCATGGCAGGTTGGCGCATGACTCCGGTCTGCCAGTGGAGGAGGAACGGTTTTGAGTACGGACCCGGGAAAGAACGGAGAAAACGGCAGCACGGAGGGCACCGAGCAGTTCTCGATGGCCGAGTTGGTGGAATCCACCATTCAACCACTTCGTGAGGGCGAGGTCGTACGCGGCACAGTGGTTGCAGTGACCAATGATGACGTCATGGTGGACGTCGGTTTCAAGTCCGAGGGCGTTATCCCGCTCAGCGAATGCAGGGACAGAGAGGGCGGAGAGCTCGATGTCGCCGTTGGCGACGAGATCGAAGTGTACATCGAGCGCATGGACGAGATGGAGGGTGTTCTCCGGCTGTCTCGAGAGCGGGCTGCGAAGCTCAAGATCTGGAACACCATCGAGCAGGCTTTCCGTGAAGGGACGCCCGTCGGCGGCAAGGTTGTGGAGCGCGTCAAGGGCGGCCTGTCAGTCGACATCGGGGTGCGCGCGTTTCTTCCCGGATCACTCGTGGACCTGCGTGTGAACCGGCGGCTCGAGGACTACATCGGCGACGAGATCGAGGCCAGGATCATCAGCTTCGACAGGCGGCGTTCCAACGTGGTTCTCTCGCGCAAGGCGATTCTCGAGGAAGAGCAGAGCGCGGCGAAGCAGGCAACCATGGAGGAGTTGGAAGAGGGCAAGCTGGTCACTGGCGTGATCAAGAACATCACCGACTACGGGGTGTTCATCGACCTCGGTGGCCTCGATGGACTGCTGCACATCACAGACATCTCCTGGGGACGGGTTGGACATCCCAGCGAGTACTTCAAGGTCGGGGACGAGGTCGACGTCGTTGTGCTGCGGTTCGAGCGCGATCGCGAGCGGGTCTCACTCGGGTACAAACAGCGTTTCGAGGATCCGTGGGTGCTCGTACCGGAGAAGTACCCGGTAGGGAAGCGCATTGCCGGCAAGGTGGTGAGTGTAGTCGACTACGGCGCCTTCGTGGAACTCGAGGAAGGCGTCGAGGGGCTCATCCACGTCAGCGAGATGTCGTGGACGAAGAAGATCAAGAATCCGCGGTCGGTGCTCGATGTCGGCCAGGAGGTCGAGGTCGTGGTCTCCGAGGTCGAGCCAGACAAGCGACGGCTGTCTCTGTCACTGCGGGCCACCGAGCCGAACCCGTGGGAAGAGGTCGCCGAAAAGTACCAAGTCGGGAGCCGGATCAAGGGTACGGTCCGGAACCTCACGGACTTCGGCGCCTTCGTGGAGATCGTGCCGGGCGTAGATGGGCTGGTTCACATCTCGGACATGTCCTGGACGCGTCGGATCAACCATCCGTCGGAGGTGGTGCAGAAAGGCCAGGAGGTCGAGGCCATCATCACGGCGATAGATGTCGTCAACCAACGGATTTCTCTGTCGATGAAGGAGCTGCTCCCGAACGAATGGGAGGAGTACGCCAATTCGCACGGCGTCGGCGACATCACGGCTGGGGCCGTAACCAACATCACCGACTTCGGCGTCTTCATCGAGCTGTCTCCTGGTGTCGAGGGGCTGTGCCACATCTCGGAGATCGATCGCGATAGCGGTCTGAGCTTGCACGAGATGTTCTCACCGGGCCAAAGCGTGCGCTGTCGAATCCTGCGCATCGACTGGAACGAGAACAGGATAGGGCTGTCGATGCACGGCGTTCCCCAGGAGGGAGTGGAGGAGGAACGGGCCGAGTCGGCGGCCGCGACCCCACCGGGTGCGGACACCGCAATGGCGGCCGCGCTCAAGGCCTCGGGCCTGGTTGCTCCCGATCAGGAGGCGCCCGAACCCGAAGCGGAGACTGCAGAGTCGGCCGCAGAGGCGCCTTCGGTCGAGGTCACGGCGGTTGCTTCCGGACAAGGTGAGGAAGAGGAGTCCACGACTCAGGAGGCCGCCGAAGCTGCACCCGTGGAGTCGGCGGCGGAGGAGCCCGAGCCTGAAGAGGCGGTGGTCGCGGCGACTGAGACGGTCGCCGAGGAGACTGCACCGGCTGCAGACGCAGATGCGGCAGATGAGGCGATCGAGACCGAGAAGCCGAAGACGAAAGCCAAGAAGACAACGACCAAGAAGGCGGCAACCAAGAAGACTGCAGCCAAGAAGACTGCAGCCAAGAAGACGACTGCCAAGAAACCGGCGAAGCCCGCTCCCAAAAAGAAGAAGGCTGCCGAGCAGGCGGCGCCGGCCGAGGTCACGGAGGCCGAGGCATCAGAGACCGGGAAGGCGGCGGGCGGTGAGGGAACCGACGACGCCACTGCCGAGTCTGGTCAAGAGTAGGATGTATTCGTTTTGCATTCGCAATTAGGGAAGGAGATATGAGGCATGACGATGACGAAGGCTGACCTCGTCGAGTTGGTGGCGAGCCAGACCGATGTAGCCCGAAAGCAGGCCGATGAGATTGTCCAGGTCGTGCTTGATGGAATCATCTCAGCACTGCACCGCAACGAGAAGGTGGAGCTGCGCGGTTTTGGGTCCTTCCGCGTCCGCCAGCGTGGCGCGCGGATCGGGCGCAACCCGAAGACCGGAGCCAGGGTTCAGGTGCCGCCGAAGCGAATCCCTTATTTCAAGCCGGGGAAGTACCTCAGGGAAGCGCTCTTGAGTCAGTGAGGGATGCGTCCGGTCTTCACCCCGTGGCGTTTCGACTACGTCTCGTCAGCCGACAAGCGCGTGGACGGTGAGTGTATTTTCTGCCGCGCGCACGCTTCGCAGAATGATGCGGAGACACTAACTCTGTGGCGATGGGAGAACAGCTTCGCGCTGCTCAACCGCTACCCGTATACGTCGGGGCACACGATGATCGCGCCGGCTCGTCACGAGTCGGAGCTCGATGCGCTCGACGACGCCACACTATCGGAGATGATGGTCGCAGCGCGTACCGTGATCCGCATCCTTCGCAGCGTGTACCACCCGCATGGTTTCAACGTCGGATTCAACGTCGGCGAGGCTGCCGGGGCGGGTATCGAGGAGCACCTCCACCTGCACGTCGTGCCGCGCTGGCGTGCGGACACCAACTTCATCTCCGTTCTTGGAGATGTTCGAGTCATTCCGGAGGATCTGGGTCGGACCTTTGAGCGGCTCTCTGAGGCACTCCGCGATGACCTGCAGGGAGGCGGGGTTGGATAAGCCAAGCAAGGGTGGAACGCCGGCCGAGACCGGCGAGGTGGCCGCTGCGGCATCCCCCTTTCTCCTGATCGTCGCATGGCTGGTGCCGGGTCTGGGGCACCTGATCCTGAAACGCCGGCTTCGTGCGGCGGTGTTCGCGGGTGTCATCGTTGCAGCTTTCCTAACGGGGATCGCGCTCCACGGTGAGCTCGCGGTGCCAAGGCCGGGAGCTCCGTTTTCGTGGCTCGCGTTTGCCGCGTGCATCGGCAACGGTGTACTGTACTTCGGTGGACGCCTCCTCGACGTAGGCCTCGGAAACCCGATGGCCCAGGGATTCTCATACGGGAACACGTTTCTGGTCACCGCCGGTCTCATGAACCTGCTCACGGTGCTGGACGTCTCGGACATCGCCCGCGGGCTGAAGGAGTGAGATGGACCACTTTGTCCTCATGACCTGGCATGCGACGCTCGTGTCCACGTTCTTCGCCTTCCTCTGGCGACCCGCCGGTAAGGGGCGTCGCCGGCTCTTTCTGAAGACCTTCATCATCATGGTTGCGGGTGCGGTCGCCCTCGGCTGGCTGATGTACCCCTTCCCCTGAAGCCGGCCGCACAAGCCATGGATAGCCGTCGCTCCCCGCAGGATGCCATGCCGAGCGACAGGGCACCGCAAAGGTTGCTGGTCGTGGCCGGAGAGGTGTCCGGGGACATTCACGCCGCCAACATGCTGCTGCGCCTGAAAGAGAGTGTTCGCGCTGTCGAGGCCTTCGGCATCGGAGGTGAGCGTTTGGAGGCCGCCGGCCTGGACCTTGTCGCGCGCACCAGCGAGCTCTCACACATGGGTCTTGTCGAGGTCGTGAGGGAGCTTCCCAGGCTGCGTCGCCTGATGCGGCGCGTGGTCGAGACCGCCGCCGTGCGACGGGCAACGCTCGCCGTTCTAGTCGACTCGCCAGACTTCAACCTGCGTCTCGCCAAGCGCCTGTCCGTCATCGGCGTGCCGGTGGTGCTGTACGTCTCGCCGCAGCTGTGGGCTTGGCGCCGTCGGCGGGTGCGGACGGTGCGGAGGGTGGCACGTGAGGTTCTCTGCATCCTCCCGTTCGAGGTGCCTTTCTACGAGCAGCACGGCGTGCCCGCCGTCTTCGTGGGCCATCCTCTCGTCGATGACGTCCAGAACGATGCTGACGACACGGCGCAGCAGCCGAACCAGCGACGCTTGGCGCTGCTCCCGGGGTCGCGGGCGATGGAGGTTCGTCAGCTGCTGCCCGCCATGCTCGATGCCGTACAGCAGCTCTCGGCGGGGCTCATCGAAGAGGTCGTTCTGATCGCCGCCCCCGGCATGGAGCCGGTCATCGGTGAGGTGCTTGAAAGAACGAGCCCCGACCGTCGAATCCGGGTCGTGACTGGCTCGGGCAGACGGCGCGAGCTGGCCGGCGCAGCGGTTGCCTGGACGGCCTCGGGAACTGCGACGCTCGAGTGTGCGCTACTGGGTATCCCAATGGTGGTCGGCTACCGGCTTCATCCTTACTCGTATGCGCTGGCCAAGGTATTAGTTCGGGTCCCGCACATCGCGCTGGTGAACCTCATCGCCGGTCACCGTGCGGTTCCCGAGCTGGTCCAGTCGGCATGGCGACCGGACAAGCTCATCGCTCACACGGAGCAGGTGCTCGCCGACAGAGGCGAGGCGCAGCGGGCCGAGCTGCGCCTGGTCCGTGAGCGACTCGGTCCTCCTGGTGCCTCTCGGCGGGCGGCCGAGGAAGTGGCGCGCCTCATGCAATAGGTGCCCGAGGCATGTGGTTCCCTCGACAGATGGTAGAATCTCGCGGCTGGAGGGACGATGGGTGGGAGCTTGCCACCGGCCGGAGAGGGGGGGCGACCCGGCTCGGTTCGTGTCGGGATGATCGGCCTCGGATGTGCCAAGAACCTGATTGACGGCGAGATCATGCTCGGGCATCTGGCGCGAACCGGGGTTGAGGTGACGTCCGATCCCACGCGGGCGGACATTGTTGTCGTCAACACCTGCGGTTTCATCACGGCCGCCAAGGAGGAGTCGATCGAGGCGATTCTCGAGGTCGCGGAGGCGAAGCGTGCGGGCACGGTACAGCGCCTGGTTGTCGCTGGCTGCATGGCGCAGGCCTACGCCGACGAGCTGGCAGCTGAGATCCCCGAGATCGACACTTTCGTTGGGCTCGATGAGCTCGAGCACATCGTGGAGGCGGTGCGGGGCGAACTGGTTCACCACATCCCTCACCAACGTGGAGCGCTTCGCATATACGGTTCATCGAGTCCACGTCTCCTGTCCACGGGCGGCTACGCCTATCTCAAGGTCGCGGAGGGTTGCAACAACCCCTGTGCCTTCTGCCATATCCCCGCGATGCGGGGAGAGTTCCGTTCACGGCCCACGGAGGACCTGATCCGGGAGGCCAGAAATCTCCGCAGAAACGGTGTCCAGGAGCTAGTACTCGTGGCTCAGGATACGACGAGGTACGGCGAAGACCTCGGCATGAAGGGCGGCCTTACCCAGCTCGTCCAGCGCCTCTTGAAGGAAACCGATATTCCTTGGATACGGTTTCTCTACGCCTACCCATCGACCCTGGACGAGCGGCTGCTGGAGCTCATGGCGGCTCACGAGCGGTTCGTCCCGTACCTTGATCTCCCTCTACAACATGCCAGCCGAACCGTTCTCAAGGCAATGCGCCGAGGCGGCGACGCACGCTCCTACCGATCCTTGATCGAGCGGGCGAGGGCGACGGTTCCAGGGCTTGCGGTCCGGACTACCTTCATCGTCGGCTTTCCGGGCGAGGGGGAGACCGAGGTTGCGGAGCTCGAGGAGTTCATTCGAGAGGTCCGGTTCGACCACCTCGGCATCTTCGAGTACTCGTGGCAGGAGGAGAACCCGGGCTCGGAGCTCGGTGATCCTATTCCAGAGAGTGTCAAGGCGGAGCGGCGCGAGCGGCTGATGGCCGTCCAACAAGGAATTGCCCTGGAGAAGAACCGGGTCCTGGTGGGCCAGCTGCTCCCGGCGATCGTCTCGGGGCCGCTGGAGGAGATGGAGATCCTGACCGAGGGCAGGCTGCAGCGCCAGGCACCGGAGACCGACGGGCGACTGATCATCAACGACGGCACTGCCGCGCCCGCTACGTTGGTCGAGGTCGAAGTGACCGAAGCGCATCCCTACGACCTCATTGCTCGCCTGGTGCGAGTGACGGACCCTGCACCGAACGTCGTCCCCACACTGCCTGTGGTTGCCACGGGCGCGTGAAGGGCGGCATCGTGCTGGTACTGCGCGATCCGCTTGCCAACGATGAGCCGCCACGGGAAACCGTGCTGACGATCGGGAATTTCGACGGCGTTCACCTGGGGCATCAGAACATTCTCAGCAAGGTAGTCGAGCGAGCGCATCAGCTGTCGACGCCGGCGACCGCCATGACCTTCGATCCACACCCCGCTAAGGTCCTGCGTCCCAAGGACGCGCCCAGACTGCTGACGACGTTGGGACAGAAGCTTGAGCTGCTTGGGCGGTACGGTGTCGAGGTGGCGTTGGTGGTGCCCTTCACGCACCGTTTGCGGAGGATGGCGGCCAGCGAGTTCGTTCGCAGGGCCCTGGTCGATCGGCTCGCCGTTCGCGAGGTCTACATCGGAGAGGGGTTCAGGTTTGGGGCCGATCGGGAAGGGAATGTCGAGCTCCTGCAGTCGATGGGAGCCGAGACTGGCTTCTCGGCACACGGCATGCCTTCGGTTCAAGACGGTGCGGAGGCGGTGTCGTCGACCAGGGTGCGGCGTCTGGTTGCCCACGGTCGTGTGGATGAGGCGGGGCGCCTCCTGGGCAGGGTGCTCTACGCAGACGGCCGAGTGTTTCGCGGCGAGCGACTGGGGCGGCGGCTCGGGTTTCCGACACTGAACACCCAGCTCGAGAACGAGCTCTTCCCAGCCCGTGGTGTGTACATCACGGCTGTTTTCATCCCATCGTTCGGAAGGACCTTTCCGGCGGTTACCAATATCGGGGTCCGCCCCACCGTGTACGAGAACTACTCGACCACGGTGGAGAGTCACCTGCTCGACTTCAGCGCAGACGTCTACCATGAAGACGTCCGTTTGTTCTTCCTGCAGCGACTGCGTGACGAACGAGTCTTCTCTTCACCGATGGCGCTGGTGGCGCAGATCCGCCGTGATGTGGAGCTTGCGCGCGCCTGGTTCGATGCTCACCCCCTCTCTTCCCGGGAGCTCGTTACCCCGTGACCGGTGCGGTACTGGGGCTCGAGGGCATCACGATCCTCGCCGCGGCCACGTTTTTGGTTCTGATCGTGGTCGTCGTGTGGTGGCTGGACCGCTACGACCGCGAGCCCCTTGGCATGGTCGCGGCTGCCTTTGGGTGGGGCGCGCTCGCGGCTCCGGCGCTGGCAACGGTCACCGAGACCATCGCGCTCGGCATTTTGGGCCCCCACTATGGCCGCCTCCTCGGTGGCACCCTGGTCGCCATCGGGATCGGTCCCCTGGCCGAGGAGGGATGGAAGGCGGTTGGCCTGCTGGCAGTTGTGGCACTTTCCCGTGAGTTCGACAACCCGACCGACGGCTTGGTCTATGGAACCGCGGTTGGTCTCGGCTTCGCGATGACCGAGAACCTGCTCTACGAGCTGTCCGCGGCTGCCGCGGGGGACCTTCACCGTCTCCTGACGCTGGTGTTGGGGCGAACTCTGATCACGGCCGGGATCCATGCTCTCTGCTCGGCGGCGCTCGGTGGCATGCTCGGGTTTGCCGTTCTGGCAGGGGGCTGGGTGCGCCGGTTCGGGCTCGTGCTCACTGGCCTGGTCGGAGCCGTGGCTCTTCACGGAGCCTGGAACACCGCCGTGACCGCAGCCGTGGTTGCACGGGATCCCCGCGGGACGGCTGTCATGGTCGCCACGGTGATGGCTCTCTACCTTTGCTACATCGTTCTGCTCGCGGTTCTGTTGCACGGAGAACATCGGATCCTACAGGTTCAGCTGGCCGAAGAGGTCGAGCTTGGCGTCCTCCCCGGCTGGGTAGGGGAGGTGCTGCCGTTCTATCGCAGGAGGATACGCAGCACGTGGTGGCCGGAGCGCAGGGAGCGGACCGTCATTGCCCGCCTGGTGACACGGCTGGCCTTCCGCAAGCATGCGCTTCGCCACCTCCCGGAGGACGAGGCTCGTCTTGCGGGGCTTGAGGTCGTGCGGCTGAGACAACGGCTTCGCTCAGTGCTGGCGTTCAGTGGAACTGCAGAGGAGCAGCGGACGGTGGATACACAGGAGGCCGGCTCAGAGCCTTGAGGCGGCTGCCGAGACCTTGACCGCGTAGTCCGGCGACGGGCCCCAGTATCGGGGTAGGATGATTCGGTGACGCGGATCGCCGAGCTGAACACGGAAGGTCTCCTCCGGCTCGTCCGACAGCAGGACCTCGATGATCATGATGTGCTCGAGGTCCTGCGCAACCCTTTCTGTACTGTGCAGGTAGCGGAAGCCGTCCTGGAGCGCCGTTCCCTCCTCAGGTCACATGTCGTACGGGAGCGGCTGGCGCAGTTCCCTGGGATTCCTATCGCAACCGCAATGTCGCTGTTGGCAACGGTCCCGTGGCTGTCGCTGCTGCACACAGCGCAGCAGCCGCGAACCCCTCCTGTCGTGCGGAGGCACGCTGAACGCAAGCTCCTCCAGCTCCTGGGGCGGCTCTCGCTGGGTGAGGCCGTTGCTCTGTCGCGGATGGCTCATCGCCCGTTGATCCGCTCCTTGGGTGCAGCGAGTCGGGTGGAGGTTCAGATCGCGCTTCTCGATAATCCACATCTCGTTGAGAATGATGTTCTGGTCATGCTCTCGCGAGCAAACACACCCAGAGCGGTGGTAGTTGCGACACTGGGTCATCGGCGCTGGGGCTTGTGTTATGCGGTGAAACTGAGCTGCGCAGTACATCAGAACACACCGGTTCCGCTGGCCCTGAGTATCCTCGTTCAGCTCAAGCAGACGGATCTGAGGGAGATCAGCGGGCGACCGGACGTCGCCCCGAAGGTCCGGGCTGCAGCTGTCTCCCTGCTGAATCGTGACAAGAGCGGTGATACAATCCCGCGGTGATGTCGGCTTTGAACTCACAGCCTACCAACCCGGAGGCTTTCGGGCAGGAGATGAGACGGCTGCGGGAGAGTGCTGGTCTCACGCTTCAGGACATCGCGGCGGAGACCAAAATCTCGGTTCGCATCCTGACTGCGCTGGAGGAAGGCAAGTTCCAGTACCTGCCCGAAGTGGTTTTCACACGCAACTTTGTCGGCCAGTACGCGCGCACGATCGGCTTTGATCCAGAACGTCTTA
>JAJDNH010000087.1 GCA_022340775.1 Acidobacteriota bacterium | reverse complement strand
CCAGGCACGTTCGCTCGCCACAGGTCGAGTGGATGCAGCCCAAACCGGTGATCGTCGTCGAAGGGATCCTGGTTCTCGCCGAGCCTGATCTCAGGAGCTTGATGGACATCAAGCTGTACGTGGACACCCCTGCCGACATCCGTTTCATCCGGCGTCTGGGCCGCGACGTCCGTGAGCGGGGGCGGTCGCTGGAGAGCGTCGTTCACCAGTATCTCGAGACCGTTCGACCCATGCACCTGGAGTTCGTGGAGCCCTCGAAGCGCTGGGCTGACGTGATTATTCCGGAGGGCGGGCTTAATATTGTTGCATTGGACCTTGTCATTAGCCGCATCGAGCAGCGCCTTGACCGCCGAAACGGCGACGGGGGTTGACGAGGTCGTCCCGGCGAGGAGGACGTGGACGGATCGTGCGCAGGATCATCACCGTGTCATCGGGAAAGGGCGGCGTCGGCAAGACGACCTTCGCGGTGAACTTCGCCCTGACCCTGTCGCGCGTCGCGCCCACCATCCTGGTCGACCTCGACACTGGCACATCGTCGGTCCGCAACACGCTCGATGTGAACGTGTCGCATGATCTCTACCACTTCTTCCGGCGCGACCGGCCCCTGTTCGACTGCCTGAGCACGGTGGACGGGCGACTCGACCGCGACGGGCTGTTCAGCCAGTTCGCGTTTGTCGCCGCACCAAGGCACGCCATCGAGGAGATCACGAACCTCTCCGACGCCGCACGGTGGAAGCTGATTCACGCCATCAACCAGCTCCCCGCCTCGTTCATCATCCTCGATCTTCGAGCCGGCCTCGACAGCAGCATCCTGGATTTCCTGCCGCTGTCGAACTCCGGGATCCTCGTCTTCACGCCCCATCACCCCGCGGCCACTATCGCCGCCGGCGACATCGTCAAAAGTCTGCTGTTTCGCAAGCTGAGAATCCTTTTCGCTGAAGGCTCACCGGTGTTCAGTACCGGCGACGACCGTAGCCACCACCGACTCGTCAATGAGCTGCTCGACCAGGTCGAGGACGTCTACGAGGAGCGCCTGCCAAACCTGGATGCGTTTCTGCGCGACCTCTACCAGGCGCTCGGGGAGAACCCCTACCTCGAGGCGATTTCCTCGGTTGTGCAGACATTCGCGGTGCACTTCGTGCTCAACATGTTCAACGGCGTAGAGGAGTCCTACGAGAATGCGATCCGCCCGTTCGTCGAGTACCTGATGCAATCCGTCTCGACCCATCTTCAGCTCGTCAACCTCGGCTGGATCGTCGAGGACCAGAGGATTCATCGCGCCAACTGTGAACGCCGCCCAATCCTGCTGCAGCCTCTCACGCGCCCCGAGGACCGACCGTTGGACCCGGTTCTCGCCGAACTCGCAAGCCTCGAGACCTCGGTGCTCGGGCTGCCGACCCGCAGCCAGCCGGTCGTTCGCAAGTCGCACCACGACGCGGTGGCCGACCTCACAGGCGAGGTGCCACTGGAGCAGCAGCTGCAGATTCTCAACAGCATGTACCGCAGCCGGGGCGCCCTGCACGTCCGGGACAACTTTGCCTACATCGCCCACCGCGCGCTCCACATGATCCGCGACCTTCCTGCCGACACGTTCGGGCAGCCGCGTCTGTTGACGCCCCTGGAGCTGTTCGATGCGCTGGTGCCCCACGAGCGACGGGGTTAGCGCATCAATGAGAACCGAGGACCGGTGAAGAGCCGGTGGATTCCGCTGTGCGATGTCAGAGTGGCACGCTACGACGTCGTGGAGCGCGAGGATGACCGGCGCCGGCGGCGCGTATGAAGCTCCTCCTCCTTGAACATGAACTTGATCGCGTGCTTGAACAGCAGCAGGTTGGGGGCCTCGCTGCGGTTGAGCTTGATGCACGTCTTGTCGTACCACTCGATCCATCCCGCCAGCTCGGTGCCATCCATTAGCACCACCACCATCGGCGTCCTGGCCTGCATCTGCTTGAGGTAGTAGAAGTTTTCGGCGTTCGTCTGCTCCGCTGGAACCTGCTTGCGACGTCCAGTCGTCTTGTTCGGGTAGCGCTCCATCATCTGCGTCAACGACGGACGGATCAGCTTGCGGTCAGGCATCGTCGGTCTCCTCGGGCCCTCTCCGGCGGCCACTACAGCTGGGGCGGGTGTGTTCCCTTTCCCTAAGCTTAGCAAAACCCGGGCCACCCCTCCCTGTGAGCCGTTTCTCGGTCGGGTCAGGGAGTCAGGGAGCTGGTACCTCCAGGTACGAGCTTCAGCTCTTTCGGTTTCGAGACGGGTACTGATCGACCTCGTGCGACAGGCAACACATGAGCCGGCCACACATGCCCGAGATCTTGGCCGGGTTGAGGCTCAGATTCTGGCGTTTCGCCATCCGCACAGTCACCGAATGGAAGCGGCTCATGAAGGTCGAGCAGCACAGGCCACAGCCGCACGGCCCGAGGCCCCCGATGACCTTGGCGCCGTCGCGAACCCCGATCGCGCGCATCTCGATGCGGCACCGGAAGCTCTTCGCGAGCTCGCGCACCAGCCGCCTGTAGTCGACTCTCTGCTCGGCCGTGAAGTACACCACCGCCTTCCGCCCGCTGAGCGGCACCCGCACTTTCAGCGGCCTCATGTCCAGCTCAAGGGTGTGGATCCGGCGCTTCAGAGCGCGTGTGATCTCCTCCTCGGTTCTGCCGATCGCCTGGTGCTGTCGCCGATCGTCGTCGTCGGCAGCGCGGACGATCTTCCCCGAGTGCTGGCGTGGCGGCCTGGCCACGGGAGGGGAAAAGAGGGTCACCCGGCCCAGGAACGGGCCATCGGCGGTCTCGACCACGACCTCGTCGCCGTGAGCCACGTTCGTCTCACCGCACCGGCAGGGCATTGCGGGCAGGTCCGGGTCGACGGTAACTCGTACCCAGTCCTCTTCTAGGGAGGGGACCGCACAACCCACGAGGCAGCAGCTCACGGTTCCACCTTGCCGCCGCCCGCCGCGAGATCCGCGTCGGCCTGCAGGACCTTGTCGCGGCCGATCTCGCGGTGGCGGCGAAGGGCCTGGGCCACCTCATCGCGCTCCAGGGCGACGATCTCGGCCGCGCAGTAGGCGGCGTTCTTGGCCCCTGCACGGCCGACCGCAAAGGTGGCGACGGGTACGCCTGCCGGCATCTGCACGGTTGACAGGAGGGCATCCACCCCGTCGAGCAGGCCCCCGGGAAGCGGCACTCCGAGGACTGGCCTCAGCGTGAGAGCGGCCACGGCACCGGCCAGGTGCGCCGCCATTCCGGCGGCACAGATGAACACGCTGCACCCCTCGGTCTCCGCTCGAAGCACGAGCTCGCGGGTGCGGTCCGGCGTGCGGTGAGCCGAGGTTACGTGCGCGCGAACGGCAACTCCGAGCTCGGCCAAAAGGGCAACAGCGGGATCCATGAACGGCCGGTCACTGGCCGACCCCATCAGGACCAGGACATCGAGCGAGCTCATCAGCTTCCTCCGAGCCGTGCCAGGCTGTCTGCACCGATATCGGTACGGTAATGCATTCCTTCGAAGCGGATGTGCTGCACACCCTGGTACGCGGTCTTGACTGCCTCCTCTAAGGTCGGCCCCCGGCCGCAGACCGAAAGCACACGGCCGCCGACAACGACCAGCGTGTCGCCATCGAGGCGCGTGCCGGCATGGTAGACCGTGACCCGAGGCTCGGCGAGGGCACCGGCTATGCCCGTAATCTCCATCCCGCGGCGCACTGCGCCGGGGTAGCCCTCGGAGGCGAGCACGATGCAGGCCACGGCTTCCCGCCGCCAGCTCAGTGCCCGCTGCTCCAGGCTGCCGTCCGCGGCCTGACGGAGGATATCGGCGAAATCGTCGTCCAGGCGGAGCAGGATCGACTGTGTCTCGGGATCCCCAAACCGGCAGTTGAACTCCAGCACTTGCGGCCCGTGCGAGGTGAGCATGAGGCCAACGTACAGCACGCCGCAGTAAGGACGCCCCTCGGCCGCCATGCCGGAAATCGTCGGACGGACAACCCGCTCCAAGATCTCTTTGCCGGTGCCCGACGGCAGAACCGCCGGCGAGTGTGAGCCCATGCCTCCGGTGTTGGGCCCGCGGTCGCCATCGGCCACCCGTTTGTAGTCGTGCGAGGTCGCGAGAGGCACGAAACGGGAGCCGTCAGCAATCACCATGTAGGACAGCTCCTCGCCCTCGAGAAACTCCTCGACCAACACGGCGTCCCCTGCATCTCCGAACCTGCGCTCCACGAAGTAGGCGTCCAGGGTGGTATCGAGCTCATCCTTGGCCGCGACCACCGTCACGCCCTTGCCGGCCGCCAGCCCATCCGCCTTGAGCACGACCGGGAAGCCGAACCGGCGGACGGCGGCCGCCGCCTCGTCGCGGGTGCGGACGATCTCGGCCTCTCCGGTGGGAATCTGGTGGCGACGGCAGAACTCCTTGGCGAACACCTTGCTCGCCTCGAGGACGGCCGCGGAGCGGCTCGGCCCGAAGAGCCGCAGTCCACGCTTCGAGAACTCGTCCCAGATGCCGAGAGACAACGGCACCTCCGGACCTACCACGGTGAGATCAATGCGCAGGTCCGACGCCGCCTCCGCCAGGGCCGGCAAATCGTCAGCTGCAATCGGCAGCAGATCGGCGGCCAGCCCGATCCCCGGGTTGCCCGGCGCCGCATAGATCTCCCGAACGCTGCCCGAGCGCCGCAGCGAGTGAACGATGGCGTGCTCGCGAGCACCTGAGCCGATGACAAGGGCGCGCACGGTCATGAGCCCTGAGCCTGCAGCAGGGTCAGCAGCGCGGTCTCAACGACGTCCGTCGCGCTGCAGCCGCGGCTGAGATCGTTGGCCGGCCTTGCTAAACCCTGCAGGAGGGGACCAAGAGCCCGCGCCCCGCCCAGGCGCTCGGTCGCCTTGTAGCAGATGTTGCCCGCGTCCAGGTCCGGAAACACCAGCACGTTGGCGCGGCCCGCGATGGTTGAGCCCGGCGCCTTGCGCTCGCCGATGGCGGGGATCAAGGCCGCATCCAGCTGCAGCTCGCCATCGGCTGCCAGCCCGGGCTCCCGGTCGGCCAGGATCGCCACCGCCTCGCGCACCTTGTCAACACGCGGGTGGTCGGCGCTTCCTTTGGTCGAGAACGACAGCAGCGCAACTCGCGGCTCTCCACCGACCACCAGCCGGAAGGTCTCCGCAGCGGCCATTGCGATCTCTGCCAGCTGGCCGGGATCGGGATCGGGAAGGACCGCGCAGTCCGAGTAAACCATGACGCCCCGATCGCCCCAGCGTTCATCGGGGTGAACCATCACGAAGCATGACGATACGGTCTTGAGCCCGGGCCTCGGCCCGATGCAGTGGAGTGCAGCGCGCACCGTGTCAGCGGTGGTGCGCACGGCGCCACCAACCGCGCCGGAGGCCTCCCCGGTCGCGACCAGCAACGAAGCGAAGTACGCCGGGTCGTCGACGGCGGCATCCGCCTGCGGGCGATCGAGGCCCTTGTGCCGGCGGCGCTGGAATAGTGCGTCGGCCAGCTGGTCCCGACGAGGATCTGATGCAGGATCGGTCACCTCGACGCCGAGCTCCGCGGCGCGCCGGTGGTCATCACCACGCCGCTCTTCAGGGCACAGGACCGTCACCCGACAGATCTCTCGCTGGCGGAGTGTGGCGGCCGCCTCCAGAATGCGCGGGTCGTCACCCTCTGGCAGAACGATGTGTCCGCGCACGGCACGCGCCCTTTCCTCGACCTCGTCGAGAAAACCCATACCTACCTCCGTGGCACATTGTACAGCACGGCACAAACTGGCTAGACGGGTACAGCAGCCTTCCATTGACATCGCCGCAATATGACTTATAATTCTGATCATGTTCATAATGAATATGACCGACCGCTACCGCCTGCTCCTCCTGATAGAGCTCGCGGGCGTCAGTGGGGGTTCGATCCAGGTGGCAGAAATCTCCCGGCGCCGAGGCATTCCTACCGCCTACCTCGCCCAGCTCGTCGCCGATCTGTCGCGGCGGGGAATCATCGCCGCTCGGAGGGGACCAAACGGCGGCGTCCGTCTGGCGCTCGACCCCGGTGAGGTCCCAGTCAACGACCTGTTCGCGGCGCCAGCCCCTGCGGACCTCGCCTCGCCGGCGCTGAGGCGGCTGCAGGAACGCCTCGGTGCGGCCTGGGAAGAGGCCACGAGCGCCCTGACGCTCCAGGATCTGCTGCGGTGGGAGAGGTCGGCCTACAGGCAACCCGAGTACGTCATCTGAGGAACAGAACCAATACCGGAGGACCCTTCATGCACATTGCTTCCGACGTCACACGCCTGATCGGCGGCACACCTCTCGTCCGGCTCAACCGCCTGACCACGGGGCTGGCGGCCACAGTGGCCGCCAAGCTCGAGTTCTTCAACCCGGCGCATTCGGTCAAGGACCGTATCGGGGTTGCGATGGTCGAGGCGCTCGAGCGCGCCGGCAAGCTCACGCCCGGCGAGTCGACCATCATCGAGCCGACCTCCGGCAACACCGGGATCGCGCTGGCGATGGTGGCCGCAGCCCGCGGCTACCGTTGCATTCTGACCATGCCGGAGTCGATGTCCGTCGAGCGCCGCCAGGTCCTGCGCCTGCTCGGCGCCCTGATCGAGCTGACTCCGGCCGCTGAGGGTATGAAAGGCGCCCAGACCCGGGCGGAGGAGCTCGTGGCCTCGACTCCCGGGGCCGTCATGCCGCAGCAGTTCATCAACCCGGCCAACCCGGAGGCCCACGAACACACCACCGCCGAGGAGCTGTGGCGCGACACCGACGGCTCGATGGACGCCTTCGTAGCCGGCGTCGGGACCGGCGGAACGATCACCGGCGTTGGCCGGGTGTTCAAACACCGCCGACCGCAAACCCGAATCATCGCCGTCGAGCCACAGGCTTCACCGGTGATCTCGGGCGGCGAGCCCGGTCCCCACAAGATCCAGGGTATCGGCGCCGGGTTCATCCCCGGGAACCTCGACACCTCGCTCTTGGACGAGGTGGTGCAGGTCAGCAACGAGGATGCCTTCGCTACCGCCCGGCGTCTCGCTCGCGAGGAAGGGATCCTTGCCGGGATCTCGACCGGCGCCAACTGCTGGGCCGCTCTCCAAGTGGCGGCACGTCCCGAGATGGCGGGCAAGCTGGTGGTGTTCGTCGCCCCATCGACCTCGGAACGCTACATCTCAACGGACCTGTTCGCCGGCCTCGAGAAGTAGCACCGCGCAGTCAGCTGGGGAGACGCACCTTGAGCGGGCGGGGATCGATCCAGGCCTCCACCGGCAGGGTGCCGACCGGGTCCCCGTCCACCTGGTACGGCACGCTGGCGGATCCTGCCGAGGACTCGACACGGATCCGGCTGACCGACCGTCGGACGACGTCGGAGCGAGCGAGATGGCGCCCGCTCGGGATGGAAAAGAAGAACGGGATGGCAGACGCTCTTCCAACCCCCCGCTGCACCACGATCTCGAGGTCGGGAGCAAAAGGGTCCGCCCCGGGGGTCGCGCGGTACGGCCCGCCGTAGAAGCGTGAGTTGCCAGCAATCATCCAACCGCCCGTCTCACTCCATTCGTCGGCCGTCACACGCACGCTGGGCAGGTCTCCGCGCACGAACTCGACCAACGCCTGTGCGGTGACCCCGACCTTGCCGCCCCGCCGCTTCATCCACCCCGGAAGGCGCTGCAGAATCACGGAGTCGGGTCCCACAGACAGCATGAGCAAGAACAGGTCGCCGTGGTCCGTACGACCGACCCGGACCTCGCGGTCGTGGCCGGCGATCAGGGCTGCCAGCGCCCGGTCGGCGCGGCGCGGGATTTCAAACTCGTAGGCCAGGACGGAAGAGGTTCCTCCGGGGAGCAGGCCGATCGACGTATCGGTTCCGTGCAGGCCCCGCGCCACCTCGTTGTAAGTACCGTCGCCGCCAAATGCGAAGACCAGCGGCGCGCCGAGATCGGCAGCCCGCCGAGCAAGCTCGGTGGCGTGCCCCGGCGCTTGGGTTGGCCACCAGTCGATCGTGAGTCCGAGCCGTGCCGCCGTGCGCTCGAGGTCACACCGCTGTCGCAGGAGCCGACCCCTGCCGGCGACCGGGTTGAAGATCACGCTCACCTCGTTCATGACTGATCCTCGAACAACGACTGCTCCGGCCCGCCATGGTCCAGACCAAGGTGCCGGTAGGCGCGCGACGTGGCCAACCGCCCACGCGGGGTTCTCTGCAGAAAGCCGATCTGCAGAAGGTACGGCTCATGGATGTCTTCGAGGGTCCCTCGATCCTCGCCAAGGGAGGCCGCCAACGCCTTCAGCCCCACCGGCCCGCCCTCGTAGATCTCGATGATGGCGGCAAGCAGCCGACGGTCCAGGTGGTCGAGACCGTATGCGTCGACCTCCATTTGAGCCAGCCCCCACGTGGTGGCTTCTAGAGTGACGGTCTCGGTTCGCAGGTGGTGGGCAAAATCACGCACCCGCCGTAGCAGCCGGTTCGCGATGCGTGGGGTGCCACGCGAGCGCCGTGCGATCTCCTCCGCGGCGTCGTCATCAAGCTCGATGCTGAGAATACGGGCAGACCGCTTGACGATTGTGGTGAGGTCCTCCGGTCGATAGAAGCTCAGCCGGTGGACGATGCCGAACCGGTCGCGCAAAGGTGGCGCCAGCAGGCCCATCCTGGTTGTCGCGGCGATCAAGGTAAAACGGGGAAGCGACAGGCGAACGCTGCGCGCAGCCGGACCTTGTCCGATAATCAGGTCGAGCTCGAAGTCCTCCATCGCCGGGTACAGAATTTCCTCGACGGACGGCCCTAGGCGATGGATCTCATCGATGAACATCACGTCTCCGGCCTCGACGTTGGTCAGGAGGGCAGCGAGGTCGCCGGCCCGCTCGAGGACGGGACCGGAGGTGGTGTGAATGTGGGCTTGCATCTCAGTGGCGACGATCTGAGCCAAGGTCGTCTTGCCGAGCCCCGGCGGACCCACAAGGAGCACGTGGTCGAGGGCCTCGCTGCGGTCCAAGGCCGCGTTGACAAACACCTCTAGGTTGGATGTCAGGCGAGGCTGACCGACGAACTCTGCCAGCCGGCGAGGCCGTAGCGATTCTTCGAACGACACCTCGTCGGGGTGGGCGTCGGGCGCCAGGGCATCTCCCATCACCGCATCCCCGTCAGGTGGCGGAGGGCCTCACGAAGCAGATGGGCGAGGTCCGGCTCCCCGTCCATCGCGCCGACCTTCTCCACCGCGCGGCGCGCGTCTCTCTCCTTGTAGCCGAGGTTGACCAGTGCCGAAACGGCGTCGGACAGTGCATCCGGCCGGTCCGAGGGCCCGCGCGGCAGTCGTCCCCGCAACTCGAGCACGATCCGGTCGGCGGTCTTCCGCCCGACCCCCGGCACGCGTTGCAGCTGCGCCGCATCCCCAGCCTCCACCGCCTCCGCCAGCTCTCCCGGGCTGAGGCCCGAGAGTACGGCGAGCGCAGTTCGCGGCCCAACGCCGGCCACCGCGATCAGCTTTTCGAACGCACCCTGCTCCTCGCGGTCCAGAAAACCGAACAGCAAGATGGCGTCCGATCGCACCAGGGTGTGGATCCACAGCTTCGCGCGCTCCGCCCGGCTCAGCCGCTGGAATGCTCGCAGCGTCGTCTGCACAAGGTAGCCTACGCCGCTCGCCTCGACGATCACCTCACCAGGCTCGAGCTGATGAAGACGACCCTCGAGGAAGCCGATCATCCCCCCTGCCCGCCCTGCCCCTTGGGAGCGAACCTTTTGATCAGCTCGCTGTTGATGGACACCACCGTCTCGCGACGCCGTTCGGCGAGGATCGACGTCAGCAGATCGTTGACCCGCATGTCCGTCATCTGCTTGCGAGTCGCCTCCCTGGCGGCTGCCATCTCCTCCTTGGAAAGGCGCGTGACCCTGAGCACCTTGGCGATCACCACGTTGCGTTCGCCAATCACAATCGGAGGCAGGACAGCGCCGGCGCTGCTTGCGAAGACCGCCTTGTCCAAGCCGGGGGCCGGCCCGAGGCCAGGAAGCGGCGCTCCGTGTCGGTGACCGTTGACCGGCACCAGCGTGCCCTGGACCTCCTTGGCGGTTCTCTCGGCGTTGTCGGTCTTGGCCCAGCTCGCGGCTGCAGCCTCCGCCGCCGTGCGCGCCAGCTTGATCCCCTCCTGCCGCACGACCTTGGCTGCCACCTTGTCCTTGATCTCGTCAAGCGGTGGAATGCCGGCCGGCTCGATCTCCTTCAGCTGCCAGATCACCCAACCGCGCGAAGTTGGAATCGGGTCTCCGAGGTCCCCGACCTTGGCCTGGAAGACGGCCTTGGACAGTGCAGCGTTCTCCCCGATCCCCGGGATGACCTCTCCCTGGCCGAACGGCGGCGTTACGTTGAGGTTGACCGCCTCGTTCTCGTCGGCGATCTTCTGCCACCCCGCATCGTCCTTCGGCGGGTTGCTTCGCAGGGTCTCTTCGAGGGCGTGGGCCCGCTTCTCGGCCTCGGCCGCGGCCCGGGTCTCGAGAAGCTTGAAACGTACCTGGTCCTTGACTTCGTCGAGCGGCCGCTGGTGGGCGGCTTTGAAGCCCTCCACCTTGATGATGTGGTAGCCGAACTGGCTCTCTATAGGCCCGACGATCTGTCCCGGCTTGGCGCCAAACACAGCATCCTCGAACACCTTTACCATCTGCCCACGACCGAACCAACCAAGCTCACCACCCTTGTCCTTGGAGCCGGGATCATCGGAGTACTTGCGCGCCAGCGTGGCGAAGTCGGTGCCCGAGCGGGCCATCTTGGCAACTGCCTCTGCCGTGGCCTTGGCCTTCGCACGTTCCTCGGCCGAGGCACCCGGATCGACCCTAAACAGGATATGGCTGGCCTTCGCCTGCTCGCCCTGGCGGAACTCGTCCTGATGCTGCTCGTAGTACTTCGCGACTTCGCTTGCATCGACCGGAAGCAGGCGGCGCAGAGCGTTGCTGTCTACCAGCAGGTAGCGAAGGACCCGCTCTTCGGGGTGATGGAAGTCCTCCTTGTGTTGGTCGTAGTACTTCTGGACCGCCTCCTTGTCGGCACTGACCTTGCTCAGGAATGGGTCTACCGAGAACCGAATCATCTGGAAGTCCGCCGTTTCTTTCTGCTGGCGGATCTCGCGGTCGATCTCGGCCTGGCTGACCACCACCCCGGCTTCGAAGGTCCGGCGCAGCTTGTCGATGAGGAGGTCACCCCTGAGCTGGTGTTCGAACTCCTCCGGGCTGGTCTGGTTGGCGCGGAGAATCCGCTCATACATCTGTCGGCCAACGAACGCCCCACCCTGCCGCTGGAAGGACGGCACGGACATGATCTGCGCCTGGAGCTCCTGGTCGGAAACCCGCAGACCCGCGCGCCTGGCTTCGTCGATCAGCAGTTGGCGCTGCACGATCTGTTGTGCTGTCTGCTGGGCCAGGTTGATCTGCTCCCGCACCTTGCTCCACTGATCGCCGTACAGGCTTTGGTACCGGCGCTCGGCATCGCGGACCTGATGCAGAAACTCCTGCTCGCTGACGGAGTAGTTGCCCACCTGGACGGCCACGCCCTCGCGTGTTCCGCCGCTGCGGCCTGTACCCCAGTCGACGAACACGAGAAGCACGAACACGATGACCACGAACCAGAGAACCCACTTCAGATGCTTCAGATTATCCCGCAACCACTTGAGCGCCATCGCTCGCCTCCAGCAACACGCAGCGTTCGGACAGCGAAGTGTATCGGAGCCTCCCGCACCGCGCAACCGGAAGCCTGCGGTTAGGCGCCGCACGCCGGCCGGACAACGTTCTGGGATTGAAGCTCTTGTGCTTGCGCCCGTCAGATGACATGCTACCTTGATGGTTGGAGGTCTGCCGGTGGCGCGACGGGGAATCGAGATCGACTGGGTGGTTGTTCGGGTCAACACGTTGCGACGTGTGATCGCCCTCGGCGCAACCGGCTTGGTCGCGGCCGCACTGCTGGCGTTTGGCTACAGCCGGCTCCACCTACCGCCCGAGGCTCAGGCTCGGCGCGCAATCCAGCACGCACAGCGGATCCACGACGCCGTCGCTGCCAAGCCGGTCCCTCGCATGTGGCAGACGGAGTTCCGGCAGGCCTCGCAGCAACTGGATGAGTCCAGGTCCGCCTACAGCCGCGAGCAGTGGCCCCAAGCACTGAGCCTTGCGGAAAAGTCGGCCCGCCGTCTGGAGTCAATACGTGGGTCCGGTGAGGGCGCGGTGGTCGGCGCCGGACAGATCCTGAGCTACCGCGGCAGTGTATCCGTGCAGCGCGCCGGCAAGGCGGATTGGATCGACGCTCAGCTCAAAATGCCGGTCTTCAACGGGGATTTCGTGCGAACGGGAGACGATGGCACGGCCGAGATTCTATTCGCCGACGGGACCTTGTACCGAATCTCGCCCGACTCACTGCTGGAGATTCACCACCGGCCCGCGCGCGCCGCCCCCGGACGCGTCAAGATGGTCGTCGGGCACATCAACGTCTACACCTCAACCCATCCTTCCACGGTTGCGACCGACACCCTTGAGGCCCGCGTGGCCCGCGACAGTCGCGTGGCGGTGGACGTGAAGAAGGAGCGCTCCGCTATCGTCGCCGCGTACGCGGGTGCGGCCGACGTCCGCGGCAGCGGTGGCAACGAAGTTCAGCTACATTCGCGCGAGCGCGTGGCGGTGTCTGCTGAAGGAGCCCTCACCGACAAGGGGAACATCCCGGAACCGCCGCGGCCCCTCGAACCCAGTGACAACGCCACCATCGACATGGCTGCGAACCCGGATATCTCGTTGACGTGGCAGCCGCCCGCCGCGGCGGTCACGTCACATTTGCAGGTCAGCCACTCGCCGCGCTTCTTGGGCAGCACGATGGAAGTCGATGCCCCGGGGCTCTCCCACAGCCAGGCGAAGCTGAAGGTCATCTCACCCGGGACCTACTTCTGGCGTGTGGCCGTGGTCGACACCACCGGTACACGGTCGGAGTGGAGCGGTGTGCGTCGGTTCAGGATTTTATCGCCTCACCAACGGCTGCCGATGGAGGATCGGACACCGCCCGAGCTTGAGGTTCAGCCGGCACGGCAGATGGGCCAGCTGTTCATCGTCGAGGGCAGGACCGAGGTCGGTGCAACCGTCACTATCAACGACGAGGAAGTAAACGTCGATGCGGACGGCCATTTCCGCAAGGCCGTCGAGGTGCCCCACGACGGGTGGAACGATCTGGTCATCGCGGCAGTCGATCCGGCCGGTAACCGCACCGAGCGGCGCCAACGCGTCTACGTGGAGGTCTATTGATGCGTTTCTCCAGCTTGCTGGGGTTCTTTTCGTCCGATCTCGCGATCGATCTCGGGACCGCAACGACGCTGGTGTACGTTCGCGGCCGTGGGATCGTCGTTGTCGAGCCGTCAATCGTGGCTGTCAACCGCGTGACCAATCGAGTCGAGGCCGTTGGCAGCAAGGCCAAGGAAATGCTCGGTAAGACGCCGAGCAACATTCAGGCGATCAGACCGATGAAGGACGGCGTCATTGCCGACTTCGAGGTCACCGAGCGGATGCTCGACTACTTCATCAGGAAGGCACACGGACGTTCGTTCTTCGTACGGCCCCGGATCGTCATCTCCGTACCCTCCGAGATCACACAGGTCGAGAAGCGGGCCGTCAAGGACACCGCCCTCAAGGCCGGTGCCAGTGAGGTCTACCTGATCGAACAGGCGATGGCAGCGTCGATCGGCGCTGGCCTGCCAATCACGGAGCCATCGGGCAACATGATCGTCGACATCGGTGGCGGTACCAGCGATGTCGCGGTGATCTCGCTGGCGGGTGTGGTCTACTCCCGGTCAGTGCGTGTGGCCGGGAACAGCATGGACGAGGCGATCATTCAGTACATCAAGAAGAAGTACAACCTGCTTGTTGGCGAGCGCTCAGCAGAGCAGATCAAGATGGAAATCGGCTCGGCGTACCCTCTCGACGAGCCGCTGACGATGGAGATCAAGGGTCGCGACCTCGTCGAGGGAGTTCCAAAGACCCTCACCGTCACCGATGAGGAGATCCGCGAGGCCCTCGCGGAGATCATCGTGACGATTGTTGACGCCGTCCGCAACGCGCTCGAGCGAACTCCGCCCGAGCTCTCCGCGGACATCATGGACAAGGGCATCATTCTGGCTGGTGGTGGTTCGCTTCTCAAGAACCTCGACAAACGTTTGCGCGAGGAGACCGGACTGCCAGTGGCGTACACGGAGGACCCCGGATCGGCGGTGGTACGTGGTACCGGCATGATGCTCACCGACATCGATCTCCTGCGTAAGATCGCCATTTCCTAGGGTCCGGTGCTCCACAATCGACGACGCGTTGTCCAGGCGGCTCTGATCTGGCTCCTCCTCGAGCTGGTCGCCGCAGCACAGGTTCAGCGCGACCGAGAGCCCCTGGTGTTCGTCTGGGTCCACACGCTGGCGCGCCCCTTCACAGCCGCCGCAGGTGCGGTGTACCGGTGCGCTGTTGACCTGTCGTGGGGAATCCGCGACACCTCCCGACTGATCGGCGAGAACGCCCTTCTGCAGCGCAAGCTCGAGGAAGCGACGATGCGGCAGCAACTGCTGGAGCGTGACGTGGCCTCCCTGCGCGGCGCTCTCACAATCGCCAGCGACATCCCAAGCCTCGCCCGGGGGTGCGTCGTCGTGCCGTGCACGTACCGCAACCTCGGCACCGGGCTGATGGAGATCTCCGCGGGCACCCGGAGCGGACTGGGACGCGACATGCCGGTGCTCTCCGCCACCGGCCTCGTCGGCCGGATCGTGCGCGTCAGTGAGTCCGTGTCATGGGTTGAGCTGGTGATCCGCCCTGGAAGTGCCATTGCGGTGCGCACCGCGCCTGGTGGGCTTCCCGGTCTCCTCGTCGGCACCGGCAGCGGCGAGCTGCATCTAGAATACGTACCCAGCCGCGCTCATGTCCTCCTCGACACTGAGCTCGTCAGCAGCGGCGCGGACGGCGTCTACCCGCCCGGGATTCCGGTCGCCCGAGTCTCCTCTGTTCGTGAGTCAGCCGGGCCGTTTCTCGAGGTCCGAGCACGGGCCGTCGTAACCCTGGACGCACTGGACCTGGTGATGGTGGTCACCTCGTGGCATACCCACGGCAGCGCGGAGACGCGTTGATGAGGTGGGCGCTACTCTTCATCGTCACGTTCGTTGCCCAGCGTCTGCTCGGCCTGCCCGGCCTGCCAGCCTGGGGCACCGGCCTCTTGCTCCCGGCGGTTTGGCTGGTCGCCGTTGCCACAGGTACGGAACGTCCCAGCCCGCTGTTCGTTGGTCTGGGCGTCGGAGCCGTTTGGGACATCGTCATGGAGCCGGTGTTGGGCCCCGGGGCCATTGCCTGGAGCGCTACCGCCGTGCTCCTGGCGTGGACCGCCTCATGGGTCGCCGACCGGTCGCCCCGCATGTGGGCCGCACTCGGAGCACTGGCCGCCGCCAGCGTCCATCTTGTCCGCTGGCTAGCCCTCCTGCCGCTGGGTGAGGCTGCTCCCGTCCGCTGGAGCTGGCTCGCCGTCAGCATGACCCTGACTGGCCTCTGGTGCGGTATCGTCGGGTGGTCGCTAACCCTAGATCTGACGGCACGGTGGGCACGCTACCGGCGGCAACGGCTGCACTGACATGCAGATCCACGAGGACATCTCCCCACTCCGATACCGCTCCTCATGGATGGTGGTGGCGCTGATCCTCCTCATCGGTGTGATCCACATCCGGGTTGCCGACCTCGAGGTTCTGCACGGATCCTTCTGGCGCGCCATGGCAGAGAACAACCGCCTCCGCAGCGTCCCGATCGCCGCCCGCCGCGGCCGAATCTACGACCGCAACGGGCTGGTCCTGGCCACCAACACGCCATCCTTTGATCTGCTCCTGTTCCCAGATGAGGCCCGTCACCTGGACGTCACTGCTCTCTTCCTCGCCCGCTCCGGCATCGCCAGCGCCCGCGACCTCTGCCAGCGCCTCCAGCAGAGGGCTCATAGCTCCCTGGCGCCCGTGCTCGTGGCTGAGAACCTGACCTGGGACCAGGTCGCGCGCGTGCGTGCCCACCAGAGCGACCACCCCGAGCTCGCCGTGGTGAGTGGGTTCCGCCGCCACTACCCCAACTCCGAGCTTGCCGCCCACGTGGTAGGGCACCTGCGGCTTCTGACCGAGCGGGAGCTGGCCACGCGAGACGACGCCAACCCCGACACTCTGGTCGGAGCAACCGGCGCCGAGGAGATGATGGAGGACTTCGTCGGCGGTCGGGGAGGAAGGCGCCAGGTGGTCGTCTCGGCTATCGGGCAGCGTCTCGGCGTGGTGGGCGAGTCACCTCCCCAGGACGGCCACGACATTACGCTGACCGTGGATCTGAGACTGCAGCGGGTTGCGGCGAATGCGCTGTCCAGACACAGCGGCGCCGTCGTCGCACTGGATCCGCACAGCGGCGCCGTCCGCGTCCTCTATTCCGCGCCGTCCTTCGACTCCAACCTGTTCACTGCCAGGCTGACCCCACAAAGCTGGGCGCAGATTCGCGACGACCCCGAGCACCCCCTTCAAGATAGGTGTATTCAGGGAGTCTACCCACCGGCCTCCACTATCAAGCCGTTTCTCGCACTGGCCGCGCTCGAGGACGGTCTCATCCGTCCCACAACCTCCATCTACTGCTCCGGCTCGGTGGTTCTGTTCGGTCACACTTTCCACTGCTGGAGGCGAGGGGGACACGGGCGTGTTGACATGACTCGAGCCCTGGAGGTCTCGTGTGACTCCTACTTCTACCTTCTCGGCCAGCGGCTCGGAATTGACCAGATCGCCCGCTGGCTCCAACGTTTCGGTTTCGGCTCACGGACCGGGCTCGGTTTCCCGGCCGAGCAACCCGGCCTGGTTGGCACTCCCGAATGGGCGCAGCGGGTGCGGCACCGCCCGTGGTACCCAGGAACGACGGTGTCGGTTTCCATCGGCCAGGGCCCTCTGCTGGTGACACCCCTGCAGCTGGCGGTCGCATACGCCGAACTCGCCAACGGCGGCCACCGCGTCCAGCCTCACCTGGTCGAACGGGCTCAACCACCACAGGTCGACGACCTCGGGCTCGATCCTCAAGACCTGGCGACGGTTCGTAAGGGACTGTGGGATGTCGTGCACGGCAGCGACGGCACCGCCCGATCCTTGGCGGCGTTGCCTATCGCCGGCAAGACGGGCACGGCCCAGGTGATCCGGCTCCGTGACGACACCAAGCCCGATGAGCTCGAGGAGAGGTTCCGTCACCATGCCCTGTTCGTCGGCTGGGCGCCTCTGCAGGACCCGCGGCTCGTGGTTGCTGCCGTCGTGGAGCACGGAGGGGGCGGATCAGCGACCGCGGCACCGGTTGTTGCTGCGGTTCTCAGGGCGGCCCTCGCCGAGACCGGCGACACACCGATGGGCGAGAAGTCCGTCGTCGCCTCTTCAAGGTAGACTGATGGCCGTGGAGCACCGCATCGACCCATGGCTGCTGCTGGCCGTTCTCGCCATACTCGGTGCGTCGCTGTCGGTCCTCGGAGCTGTCGATCCGATCGTCGGTCACAGGCTCCTGCTGAGACAGACGATCTGGGGTGGGGCCGGGTTGGCGGCCCTGTGGCTGGTTGGCCAGCTCCGGGCCTCGGCTCTGCAGCGCTTCGCACCGATGGCTTATGCGCTGTCACTGCTGCTGCTGGCCGCAGTTCTGCTTATCGGTCAGACGCGGAGCGGGACCCGCGGGTGGTTCTCGTTCGGTCCGGTCTCGTTCCAGCCAAGCGAGGTCGCGCGTCTCGGCACGGCGCTGATGCTCGCTGCGTGGTTCGCTCGCAGCGGCCGCAACCGACTCCAGCTGCTGGATCTTCCCGTGCTGGTAGCAATCGTCGGCGCTCCCGTCGTCCTGATCCTGTTGGAGCCGGACCTCGGGGTGGCGCTCACCTACCTTCCACTCATCGGAGCAGCCCTGTGGATCGGAGGCCTTCGGCCACAGGTGTGGGTCGTACTCGGCCTGGTTGCTGTTCTCGGGGCCGGGGCGACGTGGATGTGGGGTCTGAAGCCTTACCAGAAGGACCGCATCCTGACCATCGTTCAGCCGGAGCGCGACCCTTATGGGTCCGGCTATCAGGTCAGGCAGTCGAAGATCGCCATTGGCTCGGGGCGCCTACTCGGGCAAGGGCTCGGGAGGGGAAGCCAGTCGGCGCTCCGCTTCCTGCCCGCGCAGCACACCGACTTCGTCTTCGCCGCCTGGGCAGAGGGAACGGGGTTCCTCGGCACCACGGCACTGCTCCTTGCGTACGGCCTTCTCCTGTGGCGGGTGGGCGCCACGGCCGCGGAGGCGGGGGAACGGTTCGGCGTCGTTTTGGCCACGCTGATCGTCTCCTGGCTCGGCTTCCAAATCGTGGTCAACCTCGGAATGGTTGTCGGCTGGCTGCCGACCACCGGCATTACCCTGCCCCTCATGAGCTATGGGGGGTCTTCCCTGCTGACAACCTGCATGGCGCTTGGGATGGTGGTCTCAGTCTGGCGCCACCGGCTGGTGAATGCATGACCGAGGCCTCAATGTACCTGTCCGTCAACCCGTTCGAAACCCGGGTTGCGCTGCGTGAGAACGGACGCCTGGTGACCTACCGGACCGAGCGTCACCGCGCCTCTTCGCTGGTCGGCAACCTCTACCGGGGAACGGTCACCCGGGTGCTCCCCGGCATGCAGGCGGCGTTTGTCGATGTCGGCGTGGGGCGCGATGGCTTTCTCTATGTCCGCGAGGCCGGCGCGGTGGTTGACGACTACTCCGATCTGTTCCTCGACGAAGCCGGGGAGGAGCTCGCCCCGCCCGCCAACGATGCAACGATCGATGAGCTGTTGCGTGAGGGGCAGGAGGTCTTGGTCCAAGTGGTTCGCGACGGCCTTGGCACCAAGGGCCCACGCCTCACCAGCTACATCAGCCTGCCCGGACGCTTCCTGGTCTACCTGCCGACGATCGTGCAGCGCGGCGTGTCGCGGCGCATCACCGACGCCGACGAGAGGGCGCGGCTGAGGGAGATCATCGAAGAGTTCGATGACCCAGGCGGGTGGATTGTCCGTACCGCCGGAGAGGGCCAGGGGGCGGCCGAGCTGGAGGCTGATCGCTGGGTGTTGCGGCAGCTCTGGGACCGAGTGCAGAGGGTGACCGAAGGCAGCCCATCCCCGGTCCTGGTTCACAGGGAGTTGAGCCCTGCGCTGCGCTCGGTTCGCGACATGTTGACCGAGTCCGTCCGCGAGTGCTGGGTCGATGATGTCGATGCCTACCGCGAGGCCGTCGAGCTTCTCGATCAACGCGACGCGGCACTGGTACAACGCGTGAAGCTTTTCCGTCGGCCCGGCGACCTGATGGCGGCGTTCGCCATTGACCGTGAGCTCGACAAGGCCTTGCGCCCCAAGGTATGGCTGAAGTCCGGCGGCTACCTGGTCGTGAACCAGACGGAGGCACTGGTCGCGATCGACGTCAATACCGGCAAGTACGTCGGCAGCACTTCCCTCGAGGACACGGTTTTCCGCATCAACATCGAGGCGGTGCGCGAGATCGTGCGTCAGCTTCGGCTGCGCGATCTTGGTGGCATCATCGTCATCGACTTTATCGACATGGAGGACGCTGCCCACCGTCTCCAGGTGTACGAGGCCCTGGCGGCCGAGCTTCAGACTGACCGCGCCCGCAGCCAACTGCTGCCGATGAGCGATATCGGCCTTGTCCAGCTGACGCGTAAGAAAAGCCGTCCCAGCCTCGACGTCATGCTCAGCCAGGAGTGTCCTTACTGCCACGGGTCCG
This sequence comes from Acidobacteriota bacterium, assembly GCA_022340775.1. Taxonomy (GTDB): domain Bacteria; phylum Acidobacteriota; class Thermoanaerobaculia; order Thermoanaerobaculales; family Sulfomarinibacteraceae; genus JAJDNH01. The sequence continues at coordinate 79,968 of JAJDNH010000087.1, read as the reverse complement.
GCCGCATCAAATCGCTGGCGACCGTGTGTCTCGAGATCCGGAGGGAGCTGCTGACGACCGCCGAGCGGGAGCGGGCGGCGCAGCTTTCCCTGGTCGTACACCCCGAGATCTCGCACTACCTGCAGGGGCCGTTCCGCGAGGTGTTGCGAGAGATGGAGGAGGTCCACCGCTTCGAGGTCGTGCTCAGGGAGAACCCCACCTTCCACCTCGAGCAGTACGAAATCCTCTCTTAGCCCGCATTCCCCACCGGCACGCGGCCCAAGGCAACTGCACGTCTCGCGTCTCCGACAGGGTGCGTTCGGTGGCACGTGCCATGCTTCGAGGTTTCCTGAAGGACCGTTTCCGCACCGGCACGTTGGCTGGAAACCTCGAGCTTGGCAATGCGCGGGAGGAGCGCTCGCCTGTCTGGTTACAGCTTCGAGGAAGGCGCCTCGCCGCCTGCCCGGAGCGGGCATCGAAGTCGGTTCAGAGGCCGAGCCCGTTGCCCGCTTCGAGGCAGGTGGCGACGGACGTCTGCGAAGCAGTCGTCCGGGCGCCGGAGGTACAGAAGAGACTCCCCAACATTGCCTCGGAGGACGTTCCTTCTGACGGCCCGCGGGACCTTCCCGCCGAGCGCACCGGAGGGTCCTTCTCCGCGGCTCCGGCGGCCGTGCGGTCACCGGGTGGCCGCACGCCTCGCGTCTCCGGCGGTCGCAAGGCCACGAGAACGGATCGGTAGCCTCGAGGCTCCCGCCGGAAGCCGCTCGGGCCGCCTCATCCAATCGTGAGGCCGATGCCTCCAGCGCCAAGGGCCGTGGGAGCCCGGCGTCGGCATTCCCCTCCCCCCGAGCTCGGCTGCCGGTCGCGCTGCAGGGGAGATGCCGCGCCCGGCACGCCCGTTTGAGCGCCAGATTCTCTGGAGCGCGCTTCGGCCCCGTTCTCCGGGTGGGAGGGGGAGCGTTTTCCGTTGCCCGTTTCCCGTCTTCCCGGGCCGGGCTCTAGAGTGGGTCGTGGAGGCTGCGGCGCTGGCGGGGCCGGCGGCCGGCCTCGGAGATCACACGTTCCATGTCCGCCTGCGTCATCCGGTGCTGCGCACCCGCCGCGGCGACGACGTTCTCCTCGAGCATGATCGAACCGAGGTCGTCGGCCCCGAAGAACAGGGACACCTGGCCGATTTTCGGGCCCTGCGTCACCCATGAGCCCTGGACGTGCTGGATGTTGTCGAGCGCCAAGCGGGAGATCGCGAGCGTCCGCAGGTACTCATAGCCGCCCGCGGTTGCGACCTCTCCCTCGAGGTCCGTGTTCTCTTCCTGGAAGGTCCAGGGGATGAAGGCTGTGAAACCGCCGGTCTCGTCCTGCAGCTCGCGGATCGCCGTCAGGTGGTCGACCCTTGCGGTGTATGGCTCGCCAACCCCGAACATCATCGTGGCCGTGGTGCGCAAACCGAGCCTGTGGGCCTCCCGGTGGACGTTCAGCCACTGCGCGGTTGAAGCCTTGGCACGTGACCAGATGCGCCGACGCGTCTCGTCCTCGAGAATCTCCGCACCGCCGCCGGGGATCGAGTCTAGGCCGGCCTCCATCAGGCGCCGAATCACCTCGCGTACCGGCATTCTCTCGAGCTTGGCCACGTACCACACCTCTGGAGCGGAAAACGCATGGAGGTGGATTTGCGGGAACGTGGTCTTGAGACGCCGCAACAGGTCTTCGTAGTAGGAGAGACGCAGCGCCGGGTGGACGCCGCCCTGGAGGAGGATTCCGGTCCCACCGGCAGCCACCGTCTCCGCCACCTTTTCCGCAAGCTCCTCGAACGGGAGAACGTACGCATCGCCGTCCTTGGGCGTGCGGTAGAACGCGCAGAAGCGGCACCGGTAGACGCAGACGTTGGTGTAGTTGATGTTGCGATCGATGATATAGGTGCCTTCGGTGGGGTTCGTGTGGCGCCCGCGGACGAGGTCGGCGGCTTGCCCCAGGTCGAGCAGGGGTGCATCCTCGAAGAGCGCCTGTACCTCGCCCCGCTCCAGCCGATTCCCGTCGACGGCTTTCTGCAGGGTCTCCTGAACGTCCACTCGCAACCTACTCCTTTGCCTACAACCAGCTTGTGTCCGAGAGTCTTTCATCTCCGCCGAACTCGCTCCGCGAATGCCTACCCCTGCGACATCGCCTGCAGGAAGTCGGCGTTGGTGGTGGCCTGCGAGAGCTTCTCGAGCAGGAGCTCCATTGCCTCCACCGTCGACAGCGACGACAGGACCTTGCGTAGCACCCAGATCCGCCGCAGCTCCCACTCCTCAATCAGGAGCTCTTCCTTGCGGGTGCCCGAACGGTGGATGTCGATAGATGGGAAGACGCGTTTCTCAACCAGCTTGCGGTCGAGGTGCACCTCCATGTTGCCGGTGCCTTTGAACTCCTCGAAGATGACGTCGTCCATGCGCGAGCCGGTATCGATGAGCGCAGTGCCGATGATCGTCAGGCTGCCGCCTTCCTCGATATTGCGGGCCGCACCGAAGAACCGCTTGGGTTTTTGCAGCGCGTTCGAGTCGACGCCGCCTGACAGGACCTTCCCCGACGGGGGAACCACGGTGTTGTAGGCGCGGGCCAGACGGGTGATGGAGTCGAGGAGGATGACGACATCGCGCTTGTGCTCGACCAGGCGCTTGGCCTTCTCGATCACCATCTCGGCCACCTGGACGTGGCGCGTGGCCGGCTCGTCAAAGGTCGAGGAGATCACCTCACCCTTGACCGAGCGCTCCATGTCGGTGACCTCCTCCGGCCGCTCGTCGATCAGCAGCACGATCAGGGTCACTTCCGGGTGGTTGCTGGTGACGGCGTTCGCGATCGCCTGCAGCATCATCGTCTTGCCGGTTCGCGGCGGCGCCACCAACAGGCCGCGCTGGCCCTTGCCGAGCGGCGTCAGGAGGTTCATGACCCGGCAGGTCATGTTGTCCTCGACCTCGAGGTTGATGCGCTCCTCCGGGTACAGCGGCGTCAGGTTGTCGAAGTGGACCTTCTCCATCGCCACTTCAGGAGGCTCGAAGTTGACCGCCTCGACCTTGATCAGTGCGAAGTAGCGCTCTCCCTCCTTCGGCGGCCGGATCTGGCCCGAGACCGTGTCCCCCGTGCGCAGGTTGAAGCGGCGGATCTGTGACGGGGATACGTAGATGTCGTCGGGACCGGGAAGGTAGTTGTACTCCGGAGCCCGCAGGAACCCGAAGCCCTCCGGCAGCACCTCCAGCACCCCCTCGCCGAATATCAGCCCCTCACGCTCGGTCTGCCGCTGGAGGATCCGGAAAATCAGATCCTGGCGCCGCATCCCGGCTGGGTTCTCGACCCCCAGACCGCGCGCGATCCCAGACAGCTCGTTGATGCTCATCTCCTTGAGCTGCTTTAAATTCAGTCGTTCCCCGGGAGCTGTCTCCGAAACCTGTGCTTCGTACTCCTCGATCTCGTCCTCCAGATCGAGGGGGATCACCACCGGTTCCGGGCTGTCTGCGTCTTTCTTCTTGCGTGCCATCTCACTCTCCTCGCTGTTTCTCTCTCCACCTATCAAGCAGATCCTCGATCCCGTCCAGAAGCTCCCTGCGTCCCTCTCCTGAGCGAACACTCACCACGAGCGGCGGGGTTGGGACCCCGAACGCGAGTTGGACCTCGCGGCGCATGTCGGCGCGATGGGAACGGTTGACCTTGTCGGCCTTGGTCAGCACTACAAGGCGCTCCCTCCCGTTCTCGAGCAGCAGCTCCTGCAGCTCGAAGTCGAGGGGGCTCGGCCCGTGGCGGATATCGATCAGGCTCACGACGCCCGCCAATCGCGTCTCGCCCGCGAGGTACCGCGCGAGCTCCGCGCCCCACTGCTGTCGTAACCTGCTTTGCACCTTCGCATAACCGTAACCCGGCAGATCAACCAGGAAGAACGCCCGGTTGACCAGATAGAAGTTCAAGGTCCGCGTCTTGCCCGGCGCTTTTGCGACCCGGGCCATCTGACGCCGACATAACCAGTTCAGTAGGCTCGACTTGCCAACGTTCGACCGTCCTGCGACCGCAACCTGCGGCAGCCAGTCCTTGGGCCGCGAAGCAGTGCTGAGCGCCGATTGCAGAAAGGTGACATCCTTGATCTCCACGGCATCAATGGGGCATCGACGGCGGGACGCCCTCCGACGCCTCTCCAACCGCCGGTGTGATGGAAGGTTCCCCATCCTTGACCAGCGCGCGTTCGAGGACCGCGTCCATATTGGTCACGAGCACGAAAGTCATCGATTCGCGGACCTCGTCGGGGATCTCCTCGAGGTCCTTCTCGTTCTCTTCCGGCAGCAACACGGTCGGCACCCCCGCACGGAAGGCGGCCAGGACCTTTTCTTTGATCCCGCCGACTGGAAACACCCGGCCGCGCAGTGTGATCTCACCAGTCATCGCGACGTCCGGGCGGACCGCCCTCGCGGTGAAGGCCGAGACCAGCGCTGTCGCCAGGGTGATGCCGGCCGAGGGGCCGTCCTTGGGAATCGCCCCCTCAGGGACATGGACGTGAACATCGGTCTTCTCGAACCGCTCCACATCGATCCCCAAGGAGTCGGCGCGGGAACGAACGAAGGAAAGTGCGGCCCGCGCGGACTCTTGCATGACGTCGCCCAACTGGCCGGTCAGCGTCAGCTTGCCGCTGCCGCGCATCAGCGACACCTCTGTCGTCAGGAGCTCACCTCCGACCTGCGTCCACGCCAGCCCCAGCGCAGCGCCCACCTCCGGCTCCTTCTCCGCCTGCAGCTTGCGGTAGCGCGGGCGTCCCAAGAGCTCCTCCACCAGCGCCGGGGTCACGTCCAGCTGGGCACCCTTCTTGGCACCGTCCTTGAGCACCCGACGCGCCAGCTTGCGGCAGATCGAGGCGATCTCACGCTCCAGGTTGCGGACGCCGGCCTCCCGCGTGTAACGCTCGATGAGCAGCATCACCGACTCGTCCTCGAAGGAAACCTCGAACCTGGTCAATCCATGCTTCTTGACCTGACGCGGAATCAGGAACTGGCGCGCGATCTCACGCTTCTCCTGGTGCGTGTAGCCCGACAGCAGGATGATCTCCATGCGGTCGAGCAGCGCTGGAGGAATAGTGTGGGTCACGTTGGCGGTACAGATGAAGAGCACGCGAGACAGATCGTACTCGACGTCGAGGTAGTGATCGTGGAAGGCGTGGTTCTGCTCCGGGTCGAGCACCTCCAGCAGGGCCGCCGCCGGATCCCCGCGGAAGTCCGCCGCCATCTTCTCGACCTCGTCGAGCAGCAGCACCGGGTTCACGGTTCCCGCCTTGCGCATCATCTGCACGATCTGGCCGGGAAAGGCGCCGATGTAGGTGCGGCGGTGGCCGCGGATCTCGGCCTCGTCCCGGACCCCTCCCAGCGACAAACGAACGAACTTGCGGCCCGTGGCACGCGCGATCGAGCGCGCCAGAGACGTCTTGCCGACGCCGGGCGCACCGACGAAGCAGAGGATCGTGCCGGTGGTCTTGCGCACCAGCTGCCGCACCGCCAGGAACTCCAGGATGCGGTCCTTGACCTTCTCGAGACCGTAGTGGTCCTCGTTCAGCACCCTTTCGGCCCGCGTGATGTCCCGGATCTCCCGAGCCGCTTTCTTCCACGGCACAGCCAGCAGCCAATCGATGTAGTTTCGGGACACTCCCGCCTCGGCCGACACCGGCGGCATCCCCTCGAGCCGCTTCAGCTCCGACAGCGCCTTGCCGCGGGCCTCATCGGACAGGTCCGATTCCTCGATCTTCGTCTTCAGCTGTGCGAGCTCGTCCTGGGTGTCGCCGCGCCCCAACTCCTCGTTGATCGCCTTGATCTTCTCGGAAAGGTAGTACTCCCGCTGCGCCTTCTCCATCTGCTTCTTGACGCGTGAGTTGACGCGGCGGTCAATATTGAGCTTCTCGATCTCGACGTCGAGCAGGTCGTTGAGCACCTGCAGCCGGTCCAACGGGCTCACCACCTCCAAGAGCTCCTGCTTCTTAGGCGTCGGCAGGGTCAGGTGAGCGGCAAGGATGTCCGCGAACTGCCCGGGATCCTCGGTCTGCAACGAAGCGACCACGCCCTCCGCTGACAGATGGTGCGAGAGCTTTGCGTACTCCTTGAAGAGCTCGGTCAGGCGTTCCATGTACGCCTCGACTGTGGCATCCACGTTGATGTCGGACTGCAGCAGCTCGACGCGGGCGGTCAGCGAGCCGCTCTCCTCGATCAGCTCGACCATGCGCGCGCGCGTTTGCCCTTCCACCATCACCTTGATGTTTCCCGACGCCAACTGCAGGTGCTGGACGACGCGTGCGACGACACCGACCGGGTAGACGTCGGTCGGACCGGGCCGGTCGACCTTGGGATCCTGCTGTGTGGTCAGGAAGATTCGTTTGTCGGGACGCTGAAGAGCCGACTGCAGCGCTGCCACCGACGGCTCCCTTCCGACGACGAACGGCGCCATCATGTGGGGGAAGACGACCATGTCCCGCAAGGGCACGATCGAGAGCAGCAGGGTCTCACGTTCTTTGCTCATGGGTTCCAACCTATGAAGGACCGGTGGGTTCAGCCGACTTTTCGGAACGCTGTCAAGGGTGGCACCCGCCGTTCGACAACGTCGCGCGAAATTACCAAGTCCTTGATATCCGGTGTTGCGGGCACCTGGTACATGATATCCAGCATCAGCTCCTCGAGGATGATGCGCAGACCTCGTGCCCCGACCTTTCTCTGGATTGCTTCCTCGGCCGCGGCAGCAAGTGCGTCTTGGGTGAAGGTCAGCTCCACCCCCTCAAAGGAAAGCATGGTCTGATACTGCCGCACCAGGCAGTTCTTCGGCTCCGTCAGGATCCGAACCAGAGCTTCGTGGTCGAGGTCGTGGAGAGTGGCAACGACGGGGATGCGGCCGACGAACTCCGGGATCATCCCGTACTTGATGAGATCTTCCGGGTGGACCTGCTCGAGCAGCTCCGAGGAGCGCGCCTGGTTGCCGCCGATGTCGACGCCAAACCCCATCCGCTTGCGGTTGAGGCGGTCCGCGATGACATCCTCGAGGCCGACGAATGCGCCGCCGCTGATGAACAGGATGTTGGTGGTGTCGATCTGGAGGAACTCCTGGTGGGGGTGCTTGCGGCCGCCCTGTGGTGGCACGTTGGCCAGGGTCCCCTCGAGGATCTTGAGCAGCGCCTGCTGCACTCCCTCTCCTGACACGTCACGGGTGATCGACGGATTCTCGGCCTTTCGCGCCACCTTGTCGATTTCGTCGATGTAGACGATGCCTCGCTCAGCGGCCTCGCGATCGCCGCCAGCGGACTGGTACAGCCGCAGCAGGATGTTCTCGACGTCCTCGCCGACGTACCCCGCCTCGGTCAGTGTAGTGGCGTCGACGATCGTGAACGGCACCTCAAGCTGGCGGGCAAGCGTCTGCGCGAGCAGCGTCTTGCCGGTCCCCGTCGGGCCGATCAGAAGGATGTTCGACTTCGCGAGCTCGACATCGCCGTGCCCGCGGCCGCCCTGGTACTCGATGCGCCGGTAGTGGTTGTAAACCGCGACCGCCAGCTTCTTTTTCGCTGCCTCCTGCCCGATCACGTACTCATCGAGGTGTTGCTTGATCTCGTGCGGCTTCGGCAGCACCTGCTGTCTGGTACGGGTTTCCGTGGAGCGATCCTCGGCGATGATGTCGAGACAGACCTCGACGCACTCGTTACAGATGTAGACGGTGGGTCCCGCGATCAGTTTGCGGACCTCGTGCTGGCTCTTGCCGCAAAAGCTGCAGCGCAACACGTCGCCGTCACGATGCGCCATCAGGCCCTCCTCGGAACATTGTATACTACCACTTCTCCGCCGCCTTCAGGATTCCTCACTCTCTCGAGGCGATGACCTTGTCGATCACACCGTACTCGAGAGCCCCGTCGGCCTCGAGGATGAAGTCGCGCTCCGTATCCTGGTGGATCTGATCGACCCCTTTACCAGTGTGGTGCGCCAGGATCTCGTTGAGTCGCTCTCGTAGGCGCATCAGGTCCTTGGCATGGATATCGATGTCTGTGGCCTGTCCCTGCAGCCCGTACATCAGCGGCTGGTGCAGGAGGACGCGGCTGTGAGGCAGCGCGAACCGTTTCTTGCTTGCGCCTCCGGCCAGCAGCACCGCCGCCATCGAGGCTGCCTGCCCGAGACAGATCGTGCTGACGTCTGGCTTCACGTACTGCATCGTGTCGTAGATCGCGAGCCCGGCGGTAATCGATCCCCCTGGCGAGTTGACATAGAGGAAGATGTCCTTCTCCGGGTTCTCCGCCTCCAAGAAGAGAAGCTGTGCGATCACCAGGGAGGCAACCTGGTCGTCGATTGGGGCTCCCAGGAAGATGACGTTGTCCTTCAGCAAACGCGAGAAGATGTCGAAGGCACGCTCCCCGCGGCTGGTCTGCTCGACCACTATCGGTACTAGCATCACTCCACCTCCCCGCCGGCACGCCGGATGAGCTCGTCGACCGTGGCCGAGACGCGTGCCGCGTGCCGGATCTCGTCGAGACGTCCTTCCTTCTCCAGGTTTGCCGTGTGCTCCGCCACGGGCACACCGCGGCGGTGTGCATCTTCCTGCAGGAAGCTGTTGACCTCGTCCTCGGGCACCTCGGTTGCCCAATCCTCGCCGAGCTGCTCGAGAACCAGGCTGTCGAGCACCTTGCGGCGGACCTGCGGTTCCAGCTCAGCCGAGATCCGCTGCCAGTCGGTATCTTCACTGCGCGGATCCTTGCCCTGCATCGCCATCGCGTAGGCGTACCGCTCCATCTCCTCTCGGAGATCGCGTCGGACAAGGGTTGGCGGCAGCTGGTTCTGGTCGATCCCCTCCTCGAGCTGGTCGAGAAGGGCTCTCCGCCAGCTGCTGCGACGCTCGCTGTTCTTGCGGGCCTGGATCGCGTCGCGAGCCCGCCCGCTCAGCGCCTCGAGGCCGTCGAAACCGAACCCGGCCGCGAAGTCGTCATCGAGATCGGGCAGGATCTGACGCTTGAGGCTGAGCACATCGATGCGGTAGCGGACGGACTTGCCGGCCCGCTCCTGATCCTGGTCATCATCCGGGAAGCGCCTCTCGGCGGTTACTTCCTGGCCCGGCTTGGCGCCTTGCAGGGCCTCCTGGATCTCCGCGAATACCCCATCCTCGCCGAGCTCGAAGCGGACCCCTTCGCTGCTGAACGGCTCGCCATCGCCGTCCACGTACTCCCCGTGGAGATCGATCTCGACCAACATGCCGTCCTCGGCCGGCTGGTCGTCAACCGGCTCCCACGCTGCCTGCTCCTTGCGCAGCTTCTCCAGCTCCTGCTCGACCTCCCCGTCGGTGACAGAGATCGCGATCTCGGGCAGCGTCAGCTTGTCGACCGGTGTGAGGTCGTAGCGGGGCCGGACCTCGAGCTCGGCATCGATCGCAAACGAGCCATCGTCCTTGAAGACGGCGCTCTTGACCTGCAGCGGCGTCAGCGGCTCCAGCCCTTCCTCGCCGTCGAGCACCTCCTGCCAGAGGTGCTTGGAGAGGTGCTCCTCGAGCTCGCTCTGGACGGCATCACCGAAGCGAGTGCGAATGACCGACAGCGGTGCCTTGCCCGGCCGGAAGCCGGGGACACGGGCGGAGCGGCGCACGTTGTGCAGGATCTGCAGGCGCTCGGCCTCCACCGTCTCGGAGTCGGCGTGGGCCGTGACCTCGATCGTGTGATCGGGACGACGTGTGAGCTGATATGGCATGGATCTGAACTCCGGGTGGTGCGAAAGGGGGGACTCGAACCCCCACGGGTCTCCCCACGAGATCCTAAGTCTCGCGCGTCTACCAGTTCCGCCACTTTCGCAGCGAAAAGGAGGTTGGTGAGCCGTGGAGGAATCGAACCTCCAACCTAGGGATTAAGAGTCCCTTGCTCTGCCAATTGAGCTAACGGCCCACACGCAAAGCGCAGTTTACAGCAGATTTCCATGTGGAGCAACCCCGCCGGCGATGCGGAGCCGGGGCCTGCGCACGCGAGATCCCTTCAGCGGTGGACCAGGTGCTTCATCTCGGCTTGGCCCAGCCGTCCCTCGGCTGCCACGACCACCGCCGACGTCCCACCATTGAAATCAGGGAGCTGCGCGACCGCCTCAAACGCGCCCTCGTCATCGGTCACACCCTCGGCCAGCAACAGCCGGCGCGGCTCTGCGGTCGACTTGAACACCACCGAGATACGGACTCCGCCCTCCGGCTCATCCGAGCGGGAGTTCAGCGCCACAACCCGGACCGTGACCTCGGCGCCGTAAATAAAGTCCTCGTTTTCGGCCGACCGCAGCACCAGGTGTGCCTGCTCCTTCTGGGCCTCGAGGTACTCGAGAATCACCTGATCCAGGGTACGGTCCTCACCCTGGCTCGGGACCAGCGGCGACGCCGAGGAGACGGCGGTATCGTCTCCCTCGTCTGCGACCTCCGGGTGCGAGGAGAGCTCTTCGAGCATGCCGCGCCGAATCGCCTCGACAATTGTCCGGTGCTGGCGATCCATCAGGCTGGCCACCGCTTTGACGTCGATGCCCTCGTCCACCAGCTCCCGGTACTGGGTCCGGCGCGAGTAGAGAATCTCGCCGTTGGCGTAGACCAGAGACTCGATCACGGGGTTCGACCGCCCCTTGTCCTCGGTCTGGACGTGGTAGGTCATCCCTCGAAAATCGATGTCGGTGTTGTAACCCGTTAGAACCACGCCCTGCACGCACCTCCGCGGCATCTGTAGGCTACAACCTCTGGCCTTCCGAGGTCAATTGTCCGCGCCTCTGAGACCTGTGTCGCCGCTTACACCTGGTCCGCAGGCGGAGCGGCTGGCCGTGCTGGCGAAAGCGGTTCGAACCGCGCCGTGAAGTGACGGAGCACCTCCGCCGCATACACCATCCGCAGGCCGCCAACCGCCGCCCGGTTGGCGTACAACCTCTCGATCACTTCGGCTACGTACTCGAGGTGTGTGTTGGTGTACACGCGGCGTGGGATTGCCAGGCGTACCAGCTCCAGCTGCGGCCAGACGGCGGTACCGGTCTGCGGATCGGTCTTGCCAAACATGACGCCGCCAATTTCGACTCCGCGCACGCCTCCATCGAGGTACAGGGCCACGGTCAGCGCCTGCGCAGGGTAATCCTCCTGCGCCAGGTGGGGAAGGAACCGCCGCGCGTCCAGGTAGACGGCGTGGCCGCCGGGAGGACGGATCATCGGCACTCCGCGGCGGTCGAGGTGTTCCCAGAAGGCCTGCACCTGTCCGACCCTGAACTGCAGGTAGCGCTCGTCGAGCACCTCGCGGAGTCCGCGTGCCACGGCCTCCAGATCGCGGCCGGCGAGACCGCCATAGGTCGGGAAGCCCTCAATCAGGATCAGCATGTTCTTCAGCTTCTCGAACAGCCCCTGATCACGCATCGCGATGAAGCCGCCGATGTTCGCGAGCCCGTCCTTTTTGGCGCTCATGGTGCAGCCGTCGGCAGCGTGGAACATGTCCGCCACGATCTCGGGCACGCTGCGGTGGCCCTGTCCCGGCTCCCGCTGCTTGATGAACCACGCGTTCTCCGCGAAGCGGCAGGCGTCGAGGAAGAACGGCACGCCGTGCCGCCGACACACCTCCGCCATGCCACGGATGTTGGCCAGGCTAACCGGCTGCCCGCCGCCGGAGTTGTTCGTGATCGTGAGCATCGCGATCGGGACGTGGTCGCGGCCGTTCTCTTTCAGGAATGCGTCGAGGCGCCCCAGGTCAATGTTGCCTTTGAACGGGTGGTCGGCATCGGGATCGCGGCCCTCGGCAATCACCAGGTCGGCCGCTTCGCCGCCGTGCACCTCGATGTTGGCTCGGGTGGTATCGAAGTGGCTGTTGGAGGGTACCCTCATGCCAGGCTTGACCAGGGTGGTGAAGAGGAGGTTCTCCGCCACCCGTCCCTGATGAGTCGGGATCACGAACGGCAGCCCGGTGATTTCCTGGACCGTCTCCTGGAAGTTGTAGAAGTTGCGCGCGCCGGCGTACGACTCGTCGCCGACCATCAACCCGGCCCACTGGTTTTGCGACATCGCCGAGGTGCCGGAGTCGGTCAGGAGATCGATGAAGATGTCGGCGGCCGGAATCGCGAAAACATTGTAGCCGGCTTCTTCAAGCCGTCGCCTCCTGGTGTCCTTGTCGGGTAGGGAGATGGGCTCGACGACCTTGACCCGCCAGGGCTCGGCACCGTGTTGCATGGTATCCCTCCTCTGCGCCGGCGCTTGTTGCCCGCGTCGCGTGCGAGCGCGGGTGATTGTACTGGGGTTTCCGTCGACCACAAACCCCGCGTACAATCGCCGCGTGTCACGTCCGATGGTGCTCTTCATCTGCGTCGGCAACACGTGCCGCTCGCCGATGGCCGAAGCGATGGCCCGCAGTCTGAGCGGCGGGCGGCTCGAGGCATTGTCCGCCGGCATCTCTCCCACCGGCCGCATCGCGAGCGGAACGCGCCGCGCGCTGACCACCCTGGGCTACAGCCATCGGGAGCTCAGGTCCAAGGGGCTCGGCGAGGTGCCTCTTGAAGAGGTCGACCTGGTAGTGAGCTTGATCGGCCGCGAAGGGCTGCGCTGGCTACCGCTCAACCTGGCGGCCGGTAGCCGGGTGTGGAGTATCTCCGACCCGTTTGGCGAGGACGACGAGACCTACCTCGCCATCGCCCGCATGATCGAGGGCCGAGTCCGCGAGCTCGTCGACGAGCTGGTTTAGCCCGCGTCAATCACTCGCGATCTACTGCGACCGACGATACGCCAGCCATCGCTGTGCTCTTCGCGTCTCGGTGTCCTCAACATACCCTCCGAGTATGCCTGCGGCACCTCGACGCTCAGATCCCAACGTTGACAAGCGTCTCGCCGGTCTCGCTACGACCGCTCATGACTGACGCGGGCTAGCCCGCCACGAGCGACCCTCTGGAGGCCTCTCGGCCGGCAATGGAACTTCTGCCGCCGCCGTGAGTCTCACGAGGTGTGGCAGGTGAGCTCCTATGGCACACTGGGAACGTGGAGTTCCAGGAGGTTTATGCTCGCTACAAGGATCCGGTCTGGCGTCTGGCACGGCGCATGTCGCGGACCGAGGACGATGCCCTCGATGCGACCCAGGAGATCTTCCTGCGCGTATGGCGGGGTCTGCCCGGCTTCCGCGGCGCCTCCAAGCTCAGTACGTGGGTGTTCCAGGTGGCCTGGAACTGCCTGCGGTCGCGTCATCGCCGAAGCCGCGGCGCCCTCCACCTGGTCGAGGTGCCAACTGCTTCGACGGACCCGGCCGAGGGCGTGGAGGTTCACGACCCGGCACCCGACCCGGAGAGGCGGGCCGCCGCAGGAGAGCTTCTCGAGCAGGTCGACGCGGCTCTCGACCGGCTGCCGGAGGAGCAACGGGCCGTCATCTGGCTGAGAGACGCCGAGGGGCTCAGCTATGACGAGATCTCGCGAACCCTGGGGATCCCGATCGGAACCGTTCGCTCACGCCTGGCGCGGGCAAGGGGAACACTGAGGGAGGCGGTAGAGAGACGATGACACCGGACACCACCGAGCTGCTCAGCCGCTACCTGGACGACGACCTCGACCAGGACGCGCGTCGCGAGCTCGAGACGCGTCTGGCGGCAGACCAGACGTTGAAGGAGGAGCTTGACGCGTTGCGGCGCATCCGGGACGCGATCCGGGAGTTGGCCAGCTCCGAGCAGGCGCCGTCTGCGTTGGACCGGTTGCTCGGCCACCTCGAGCGCTCGTCGCCTCCGGCCCCACGTCTGCGGCCGGCACTTCGCGTCGCGGCCATCGCCGCCACCCTCGTGATCGGCACCGCGGTCGTGCTGCGCCTCAGCCAGCACTCACAGCCGCAGATCCCACGCCCGGCCGGCTCTACCCAACAGGCCAAGGCAAAGGACGAGGCGCACGCCGAGCCCTCACGGGCGAGCACCGCTCAGAGCAGGCCGGAGGGCCCACTGCAGGAGGTTGATCGTCTGGCCTCTCGCGCACCGTCCCCGCCGGCCGCCAGGCGGATGGGCGGGGCGGAGGGCGCTCGCGGCGAGGCGGCTCAGCCTTCTGCGCGCCCGGTTCCTAGGCCGCAGGCCGCCGCGGAGGGCGAGCACGCTCGTGCTCCCCGTGTCTCCCGGCGCCAGGAGGTATCGGTGAAGGAACAGGAGTCAGTGAATAAGGCCGGCCCGACGCTCCCCCCTCGCGTTCGCGCGGAGCCGGTCTCTGGCCAGCCGGGCGCGGCAAGACCTGCGCAGACGTCCGAGGAGAAAGGGTTTGTGAGGCTGGGTGTCACCACGGGCAGCACGGCTGGCCGGCAGGCTGCGTCCTCTGTGGAGATCGGGGGACGCGCCTTCGCTCTCGCAGTGCGCCTCCCTGCTGATCTTGCCAGCGGCCGGTATCCGCTCCACATGACCGTCCAAGACGACGGCCGGATCGCCGCCGCAAGACCGGCTCTCGAGGACAAGAACGTCCCGTCCGAGCGCCACCGAGCAACGGCACTGGACCGCGCCTGCGCTCTGCTCACGGGCACGAGACTGGCCGGCGTGACGGCCGGTGAGCACGAGGCAACCCTCATCGTCCCTGCTCATTCCTCCCCCAGGTAGGCCACCCAGTCGCTCGATGCCCTGGCGGATCGCGGTCGAATCAGGCTCCCGGCCAGGTTCCTACTGCAGATAGCCGAGGTTCCGCAGAAGCTCGAGCTGCTCGCGTCCCTCGGCGGCGGTCGTCTGTGAGGCGAGCGGCGGCGGACCTCCGTAGTCCGCAGCCGCCAGGACCGGGCGCTCTGACGTCCCGGAGAGGTCCCGGCGGACGATTCCCCCGACGGTTTGGGCCGGCGGCAGACCGAGGGCGTCGAGCAGCGTCGCCACCAGGTCGGGCGGCCGGAGCTGTGGCCTTTCCCCTTCGGACGCCGCCGACGACATCAGCCATCCGCCGCCATTGGGAACGAGCGCTATGATCCAAACCTCGTAGCCTTTACCCATCAGGGTCTCGACGGCGCTCCCGAGCAACTCGAGGTGGGGTTGGAGGGCCTCGGCAGCCAGCAACGGCGGGCGACGCTCCCTGGTTTCCTCCAGCCACCAACCCGGGAGGTACGCCATGGCCAGCCGTTCCTGCGAGGCGTCGGCGCCACCGATCATCGCCACCGCCCGCCGGTCCATGGCGAGCGCTGAGATCCCTCCGCCCGACGGCACGCCCGCTGCGTCCGGTGGATAGACGGTGTCTCGGTTCCGGTTGCCGGTGAACAACCAGCGTTCCGAAGCCACCACACCGCGTACGCGGCGGGGAGGGAAGCTGCCCCACCATCCGGCGATCCGCACCGCCGCGCCTGCGCGCGCCGCCATCTCCCACACGGTCGGTGCGCGGCGGTACGCCGCCGGCACAGTCCGCTCTTGCACCACCCCGAGCTTGCCCCACACGGCGACGATCAGGCGGTCGAGAGCCGGGGACAGCAGGAGATCACGGTTGGCGGCGACGACGTGCACCTGCCGCAGCGTGGTCACACCATGCTCTTGGGGGGACACGCCGGTCGCGATCGTGATCCAGTGCACCGGCAGCGACCGGCCTTCGCCACCGAGCTCTATCCGCGCCCAGGACCAGTCTCGCATCTCTGCGAGGCGCGCATTCTGCTGTGCCAGCAGGAGCACCTCATCGCGCGTCGGACCATCAATCCCGATGACCGCCACCGGCCGCCATGCCGGACGCACTTGGAGAGCTCCCGGCCCGCCATCGGCTCGGGTGTGGCCGCCACCGAGTTGACTCACCGCGGCAAGCACGACGGCCGCGGCAAGCGTCACGGCGGAGACCGTACGTAGCCGAGGTGCCGGCCCTGCCGGTGCGGCTCGCATGTGCAGCAGCGAGCCCGCTACCGTGCGTCCGACGCCGCGGACGGTGAGGAAAACTGCGCCCAGTCCGGCGATCACGGCCCATGTCAGCCGCCAGCCGGAGACCACCTGCGGTGGCTCCGCCACCGCCGTGAGCCAGGCCGCCGCGACGCCGACTCCGACCAGGATCGCCTCTGTTGCGGCGACACTGCCGACGCCGAGCCCCGCACGATGGGCCCGCGAAGCCGCGAGCAGCAGCAGCGGCACCAACATGACGAGGACGAGCACGACGATCGGCAGGACCAGGCTGACGGTGACGGCCCACGCCGAGGGCGGTGCAGCGGCCACCGGAACCGCGGAGACCACGGCCAGGGCCACACCGCCGGCAAGCCAGCCGAGCGCAGCGAACCGCCGCCAGCCGCCGGCCGGTGCGGCTCCGCCACGACCGAGATAGCCGCGCTCGCGCAGCGCGTGGACCGCCTCGTCCCACCTCTGGGGCTCACCGGACACGGGACACAACTTCCCGAGCCAGGGTCTCGAGCTCGGCGCCCCGCCGCCCAAACGGGGCCAGGCAGTGGACCGCTGTGGCAGTCAGCTCGTCGGCGAGACGACGTGCGCCGTCGAGGCCGAGCAGATCGACGAACGTCGCTCGCGACGCATCCTGGCCGACCGGCTTTCCGAGACGGCCCGCGTCACCCACGCAGTCGAGCACGTCATCCATCACCTGGAAGGCAAGGCCGAGGTTGCGCGCATAGTCCTCAACGGCATCGAGCTCGACGCTCGAAGGACGCCCCGCCAGAGCGCCCCACCGAGCCGACAGCACGAACAGCGAGCCGGTTTTCTGTGCATGCACACGCTCCAGCTCGTCGACGGCCTCCGCCGTGCCGGCCAGGTCGAGCGCCTGGCCCCGGCACAACTGCTCCACGACGTGGGCCAGCTCATCGCCGAGCGCGGCCCACCGTCGCCGTGGAAGGCGTGCGACCGCACATGCTGCAGGCAGCCGGGCATGGGCACGACTGAGCAACTCGAAGGACGCCAGCGTGGCAACCGCTTCGCCGTGGGTCTTGTGAAGGCTCGGCCGTCCTCGCCGGGTGTCGGCGTCGTCCATGCAGGGAAGGTCGTCGAGCACCAGGGACGCGGCGTGGACCATCTCCACGATGACTGCCAGCGGCAAGACCCGACGCCTGGGCACCGAGAACATCCCGGCCACCAGCAACATCAGGATCGGCCGCACGCGCTTGCCGGGCGACAGCAGCGCCTCCCGCCAGGCAGCATCAACGCCACCGGATGCTACCTCTCCCGCGGCCACCGATCGCAGCGTCTCGTCGACCTCCCTCTGGAAGCCGTCCCACGGAAGTGGCTCGCCGTGTGCCATGGCGACAGTCCTAGATCGTCATCGGTCGGCCACGCCGGCCACCCACGACCGGCGCACAGCCGCCGCCGGCGCTCACGCGAAGGATGCCATCGCCTCCTCCGAGTCATCGAAGACATCGAACACGGTGATCAGCTGTGTCACCTGCAGGATATCGTTGATCTTCGGAGACAGGTTGAGAAGCTTGAGCTGGCCGTCACGCTTCCTGACCGTGGTGTACGCCGCCACCATTTCGCCGATCCCCGAGGAGTCCATCGCCGATACCTTGGCGAGGTCGAGGAGGATCTTGGTGCGGCCACTCTCGAGGGCGTCGCGGATCAACTCACGCAGCTTGACATCGCCGGCACCGATCGTGATCTTGCCGGAGAGCCTGATGACGCGGATGTCGGCCTGATCCTGAACTTCACTCTTCATTGTCGGTACTCCTCGCGGTTGCGTTCAGGCGGCGCCGCATCGTCACACAGGTGCCGCCCGCTGGGGGAGAGGTGAACTCCACCCGGTCCATCAGCTGTTTCATGAAGAAAATACCGCGGCCACTCGGTCGCAGCAAGTTCTCGGGGGCGGTGGGATCCGGTACGGCCTCGGGATCGAAACCTTCGCCCTGGTCGTGAACCGTGATGACCGCTGCGTTGCCATCGACCGAGTACTCCACGAGTACCCTGCGGTCCACCTGGCGCCGGTTGCCATGTCGGATCGCGTTGGCCAGGGCTTCCCACAGGGCACTCAGCAACGGCCGCAGGTCGTCTTCGTCGCAGCCCGCGCGCTCGCACAGATCCCTCAGCACGCGTTCGGCGACCTCGATATTCTCGAAGCGACTCGACAGCACGAGGGAAGCAGTGAGGGGCGTGGGGCACACCACAGGTCGAGTATTATATACAACCAGCTCACGGGGAGGTCCGGGCCCGCGGCCTGGAGCTCAGAAGGGGAATGAGGATGAAACACCTACTCGCGGCGGTTCTCGTACTCGGAGTGGCTGCCGTCGCCAGCTCGCAGGAAGGAGCAGCCATGAGCACGAACGTCAACCCACGGGTCGAGTTGAAGACCAGCAAGGGCCTGGTGGTCATCGAGCTCGACCGAGAGCACGCGCCGAAGACCGTCGACAACTTCCTGGCCTACGTCAAGTCCGGCTTCTACGACGGCACCATCTTCCACCGGGTGATCCCGGGGTTCATGGTCCAGGGAGGGGGCTTCACGTCCGACATGAAGCAGAAAGCCACCCAGCCCCCGATCCGCAACGAGGCCGCGAACGGGCTCAAGAACCTCCGCGGCACGGTCGCCATGGCCCGTACCGGCCAAGTTGATTCGGCAACCGCCCAGTTCTTCATCAATCTGGTCGACAACGGATTCCTCGACCACCGCGACAGCACGCCTGGGGGCTTCGGATACTGCGTGTTCGGCCATGTCGTCGAGGGAATGGACGTCGTCGATGCGATCGCGGCGACGCCGACCGAGACCAAGATGGTCAAGGACCCGCATTCCGGACGACAGTTCCCGTTCCGGGACGTTCCGACCAAGACGATCGTGATCGAGAGCGCCAAGGTGCTCCCGAATCCTCCGGCAGAGCCGGCAAAGTAACCGGGCCCCCGCTCAGCACCTCAGTTCTGAAAGATGGCCGTCGGCCGGGTCTCTAGTACTCGACGGGTTCTTCGGCCTCGGCCTCCTCCTCGTCGGCGGAGGCGCCGGTGGCCATGCGGAGGATCCACTCGTGGAAGGTCTTCTCCGCCTGGTCGATCGAGAACGAGAGGATCTCCGGCAACTCGTAGGAGTGGAGCTCACGGATGGCGTCGCACACGCGCTCGAAGAGACTGGTCGGCGCCTTGACGAGGAGGATGTACTCCGTATCCTCGCAAACCTTGCCCTTCCAACGGTAGATCGACCGCTGGCAGGGGACCATGTTGACGCACGTCGCGAGTCGCCGGAGGATGAGCTCTTCGGAGATCTCGACCGCCTGCTGCTCGGTACCAACGGAGGTCAAGATCAGCGAGATGGGCTCGAGGTCGCTCATGTTGAGAAGCTAGCGGAAACGCCGCGGCCAGTCAAGATCGTGAAGACAGGATCGGGGGGACAGCCGGAGGATCAGGTGAACCGGCGGAGGAGCGCTACCAGGACGCCTTGGACTTCGACTCGGTCGGCCACCACGCGGATTGGGGTCATCGCCGGGTTTGCGGGCTGGAGCCGCACCGTACCGTCCCGACCGTAGTACACCCGCTTGAGGGTCACCTCCCCGTCGACCAACGCCACCACGGTCTCGCCATCGCGGGCACGGCGACGAGCCTGGACGACGACGAGATCGCCGTCGAGGATACCGTCACCGACCATCGAATCTCCCCGTACGCGCAGCACATAGTGCTCGCCGGCACCGACCATCACGGCAGGCACGACCACCGGCTGTGGGTCCGGGAGCGCCTCGATCGGCTGCCCGGCTGCGACGACCCCGAGGAGCGGCAGTGAGACTCCCTGGTGACGGTCGTCGGCGGTCTCGGTAACCGGCACCAGGCCGCGCTTCCGGTGCCGCTCGCGCAGCAGGTACCCTTTCTGAACCAGCTGGTTCACGTGCTTCTGAGCGCTGGCGGTGCTGGAAAAGGCGAAGGCGTCGGCGATCTCCTGGAGGGTCGGCGCCACGCCACGCGCAGCAAGGCTCGCGGCGATAAAGTCAAGCACCGCAAGCTGGCGCTCCGTCAGCGGTGCACGTGTGGGCTGCATGGCGCCACCGTAGCTGAGGTCGCGGCGCCCGGTCAACCGGGGCGATCTCCGCCGGTACGCAGTGCGGGAACGAGGATGGTCGGGGCGAGTGGATTTGAACCACCGGCCTCACGGTCCCGAACCGTGCGCTCTGCCAAGCTGAGCTACGCCCCGACGGCGCGCAAGTGTAGCCCAAGCTCTCGGCAAAGGCAACCGGATTCTACCTACCTCACGACCACCCGATCACCTTGGCGGCAAGGATAATCGCGATCGAGATTGGGCACACCCAGCGCACGAAGAAGATCCACACCCCGCGCAAACTCCGGAACCGGCGCGAGCTGCTCTCGATCTCGTCGGCAGCGCGTTTCAGACCCCAGCGTGAGATGACGAAGACGCACAACAGAAGCGAGCCCACCGCGAGGGACAGGTTTCCCCACAGGAAGTCCATGGCATCGAGAAAACCCTCGCGCCCGAACAGGTGCACGGTTGACCAGGGGGTGATCCCCGCCAGCGCGAGCGCTGACGGAATCCCGACCACGATTGCAGCGATACCAACCGACCACACCGTGCGCGCCCGCGACCAGGACAGCTCGTCGACGAAGTACGCGGTGACGACCTCCAGCAACGACACCGTCGAGGTCAGCGCGGCCACGCACAGGAGGAAGAAGAAGACCACGGCGACCAGTCCGCCGCCGGCCATGCTCCCGAACACGCGCGGCAGGACCTCGAAGATCAGGGTGGAGCCCGCCGCAGGGTTCCCACCGAGAGCGAACACCGCCGGGAAGATCATGAAGCCGGCAAGGACTGCGACCAGCGTGTCGAAGACCACGACCCAGACGCCGCAGCGAAGGATGTCCTGGTGTTTCGAGAGGTAGGAGCCGTAGGTCAGCATCGCCCCCATCCCGAGTGAGAGCGAGAAGAACGCCTGTGCCATGGCGTTGAGGACGACCGTCAGCGTGATCTTCGAGAAGTCCGGGGTCAGGAACCAGCGCACGCCGGCCATAGCGCCGGGCAGGAACAGGCCGCGGACGATGATCGCGATCATCGTCACCAGCAGCAGCGGCATCAGGATCTTGGCCCAGCGCTCGATGCCGCGCTGGACGCCGCCGACGACCACCAGCACGGTGAGGACCATGAATACCGCAAAGTAGAACAGCACTTCCGGGGTGACGCCGGTGTAGGTGACCGTCCCTCCCGTCACCAGGCTGCGCGCGTACAGGGCACCGAATGCGAGCACCTTGCCCGCGATGACCGAGTAGTAGGAGAGAATGCACAGCCCGGTCAGCAGGGCCAGGAAGCCCAGCGCCCGCCAGCTACTCCTCGGCGCCACCTTTTCGATCGCACCGACCGGGTTGCGCTGGGTGGCGCGACCGAGGCTGATCTCGAGCAGCATCACCGGCAGCCCGAAGCAGATGACGCACAGCAGGTAGACGAGGAGAAAGGCGCCGCCGCCGTTCTCCCCGGTCATGTAGGGAAAGCGCCAGATGTTGCCGAGACCCACGGCCGAGCCGGCCGCGGCGAGGACGAAGCCGACCTGGGAGCTCCACTGGCCACGGTTCACCGTCACCGGACTCAACCTCCATCCCCTGAGTTTGCGCCGCCGTCGAGAGTACGCGGGCGCCGTGCGGAAATCTCACCCAAAGCTAGCGACACGGCCCGGCGTTGTCAAACCACCCGGCCGTCGCCGCATCCCGCGCTTCCGATGGGCGTTCGCGGGCTCACCCCAGCGTCGACTAGTACACCGATACGGAAGTTCGGTGACGTATTGAGTCACGCAGCGAGCTTGGGGACATTGAGGTTGCGGAGGAGGTGGTGGAGATCGTTGCGCGTGAATCTCCACTCGAAGGGCTTGGCGATTTCCTGGTAGTGGTGCTGGAAGCGAAGGACACGCTGGGTGAGATCTTCCAGGGATGCGAAGTCGTCAGGGTCAAGTGCTTTACGGGAGAGGATGGAGAAGTAGATCTCGATCTGGTTGAGCCAGCTGGCGTGCGTGGGAAGATGGACGAGGCGGAGCCTGGGGTGTTGAGAGCGCAGACGTGTCACAGCTCGGTCCCCCCGGTGAATCGTGCCGTTATCAACGACCCAGAAGACGCGCGACGCGGATCGGTAGGGCTCTTTGGCCATGACGGTTTGGACGAGCCGATCAAAGGCTTCAATGGTTGATCGCTCCACCACGTGGCCGTAGAGTCTGGCGTGGTGGACGTCCCATGCTGCGTGATAGGCACAAGTACCTCTGCGGCGATACTCATGCTCCACGCGCAACGGCCGGCCTGGTGCCGGAGGTTGACTGACGTGGATTCTCTGGCGGATCTGAAGGCCAGTCTTCTCATCCGCACAGAGGACGAAGTCAGTCGGAGCGAGTGGTTGCCCTTGCCAGTGACGCGCATAGAGGTCCAGGACAGCGGTGGCCTTCTCGGCAAACAATGGGTCACGCGGAAAGATCCAGCTGCGCCGACTCCATGGGCGAAGGGCGTCCTGGCGCAGCCACCTCCAGATCGTCGTACCGGAGATTTCAGCTACCAAACCCCTGTTGATCACTTCGCGGCGCAGCTCGGAACAACTGAAGCGAGAGATAGGCACCCCCGCTTCCGCAGGCAAAGCGCAAGCCAATGCCTTGACCTCAACGATGAGATCTGGGGGGGAAAGTGGGAGGTCGTCCTCCCCGCGGCTCGTCGTCCAAGCCCATCAGACGCCTCTCGAAGAAGCGCTTTCGCCACTTGCTCACGATGGGCCGTGGCAGGCCCAAGGTCTCGCCGATCTGCTTGTTCGACCGTCCCTCCGCAGCGAGGAGAATCAGCTTGGCCCGGACGACATCCCTATACGGTAACGTATACTGTCTCGTCCTCCGCTCCAGCTCGCATCGCTCCTCGACGGTTAACGAGATCACAAAAGGGCTCATTCTTGGCACTCCGGAAGCCTCCTTCCGGGGGCTCTCCCAAACGTTGCCCTTCACCATTATACGTTATTGTACTTGCGAATACGTGTACTAGCTGTTGCGGCGCTCCGCTACTTTGATCCTGGTCAGCGCCATCTGCAGGCGAGCGGTGATCATCTTGACCTCCATGGCGCCGGCCGTCTTGAGTGCAACCTCGGCCTCGTCTCGCTCGCGCTCGGCGGTCGCCACGTCGATCTCCTCTGGCATCTCCGCGATCGAGGCCAGCACCGTGACACGGTCCGGCAGGACCTCGGCGAATCCCCACTGGAGCGCGAGGTAGGACTCGCGGTGATCGCTCCGGTACATCAGCTCGCCGATGCCGAGCGTTGTCAGGAGCGGCGTGTGGCCCGGGAGGACCCCGAGAGCGCCGAGGGTACCGGGAAGCTGCACCTCCTCCGCCTCCACCTCGAGAACGCGGCGGGTCTGGGTCACGACTTCCAGGCGCAGGTGGTCCCTCACCTCATGCCTCCGCCTTCAGCTTCTCCGCCTTCTCAATCGCCTCTTCAATCGTCCCCACGTACAGGAAGGCCTGCTCGGGCAGCTCGTCGAGCTCTCCGGCGCACAGCATTTTGAAGCCACGGACGGTGTCTTCGACCTTCACGTACCGCCCCTCGAAGCCGGTGAACTGCTCGGCGACGTGGAATGGCTGCGACAGAAACCGCTGAATCTTGCGCGCACGTGCCACGGTGACCTTATCATCGTCGGACAGCTCGTCGATGCCGAGAATCGCGATGATGTCTTGCAGGTCCTTGTACCTCTGAAGGATGCGCTGCACCTCGCGGGCCACCTGGTAGTGCTCGTCGCCGACCACGCTGGGGTCGAGGATGCGCGAGGTCGAGGCCAGAGGGTCGACCGCTGGATAAATTCCGAGTTCCGAGATCTGGCGCGACAGCACCGAGGTCGCGTCGAGGTGCGCGAAGGCCGTGGCCGGCGCCGGGTCGGTGAGGTCGTCGGCGGGAACGTAGATCGCCTGCACGGATGTGATCGACCCCTTCTTGGTGGACGTGATGCGTTCCTGCAGCTCGCCCATCTCGGTTGCCAGGTTTGGCTGGTAGCCGACCGCGGAGGGCATACGGCCGAGTAGCGCCGACACCTCGGAGCCCGCCTGGGTGAAGCGGAAGATGTTGTCGATGAACAACAGCACGTCCTGGCCCTCGGTATCACGGAAGTACTCGGCGACGGTCAGTCCGGTGAGGCCGACGCGCAGGCGCGCTCCTGGCGGCTCGGTCATCTGCCCGTAGACGAGCGCCACCTTGGACTTCTGCCAGTTGGAGGGATCGACGATGCCCGACTCCTGCATCTCCAGCCATAGGTCGTTGCCCTCGCGGGTGCGCTCGCCGACGCCGGCGAACACCGAGAAGCCGCCGTGCTGCAGCGCGACGTTGTTGATCAGCTCCATGATGAGCACGGTCTTGCCGACGCCCGCACCCCCGAAGAGGCCGGTCTTGCCGCCTTTCGAGTACGGCTCGAGCAGGTCGACGACCTTGATCCCGGTCTCGAACATCTCGATCTCGGTCGATTGCTCCTCGAGCGGCGGGGCCTCGCGGTGGATCGGCAGGCGGTCGTCGGCCTCGACCGGACCGCGCTCGTCCACCGGGTCGCCGATGACGTTGATCACCCTGCCGAGCGTATGGCGACCGACCGGAACCGAGATCGGCTGGCCGAGGTCGACAGCGGTCATCCCACGTACCATGCCGTCCGTCGGCTGCATGGCGACGCACCTCGCACGGCTCTCACCGAGGTGCTGCGCGACTTCGGTGATGACGTCGATCGGTACTTCCCCCTTGTCGTGGTCATCGAGGACCCGCACCGCGTTGTAGATGGGAGGCAGGTGTCCTTCAGAGAACTCCACGTCGACCACCGGACCGATGACCTGGACCACGCGACCTTCTACCTGCTGGTTCATTCCCGCTCGACTCCCTACTCCTCCAGCGCCTGGGCGCCGGAGACGATCTCGATGAGTTCTTTGGTGATGGCGGCCTGGCGCGTGCGGTTGTATACCAGCGTCAGGTGTTTGATCATGTCATGGGCGTTCTTCGTCGCCGCGTCCATCGCGGTCATCCGGGCTGCCTGCTCAGCAGCCGCCGAGTCATAGAGTGCCGTTTGTACCTGGATCTGGACGTGCCGCGGCAGAAGCTCGGCGAGAAGGGTCTTCGCGTCAGGCTCGTAGATGTAGTCGACGTTCGGCTCGGCGAGATCGGGCTCGGCAGGCGGCTCGACCGGCAGCAGCCGCGCGAGCACCCGCTCGTGGCGGATCAGCGACAGGAAGCGGTTGTACATCAGCCATACCGAACCGACCTGTCCGGATGTATAGGAGCGGATGAACTCGTCGGCCAGCTTGGGACCGTCCTGAGCCGTCAGATGCGACATCATCTCGGTCTCGGCATGGACCACGGCGTAGCCCCGCTTTCGAAAGTGATCGACGGCCTTCCTGCCGACGGCCACGATCTCGACCGACTCCCAGCGCCCAGACTGCAGCAACACCGAGGCCTCGCGTAGCAGGTTGCTGTTGAACGCTCCGCACAGGCCCTTGTCGGAGGTAACCACAACCAGCCAGGCGGTCTCCCCCTTGGAGGGCCGGAGCAACGGATGCGTGTGCTCGGTCCGGGCCGCGAGGCTAGCCAGGACGCGCGCTAGTGTCGCCGAGTATGGGCGCGCCTGCACGATCCGCTGCTGGGCGCGCCTCAGCTTGGCCGCAGCGACCATCTTCATGGCCTTGGTGAGCTGCTGCGTACCCTTGACGGAACGGATCCGCCGGCGCAGGTCCCTAGTGCTCGGCAACGGCTGCCTCCGGGTTCTCCTTCAGGAAGCGTTCCCGGGCATCTACACAGAGCTTGTTTAGCTCGTCCCTGGTCTGGTCGTCGAGCTTCCCGGTGGCGATGATCCTCTCCAGGGTTTGCGGCGCTTCATCCCTGGCGTAGCGGTGGAGGTACCGCTCGAAGACGCGGATCGAAGCCAGCCGAATCCGGTCGAGCTGGCCCTGGGTGCCGGCAAAGATCGAGACGATCTGAAGGTCGACCGGGAGCGGCTGGTACTGCCCCTGCTTGAGGATCTCGAGCAGCCGGGCGCCGCGGGAAAGCTGTCGCTGGGTCGCCTTGTCGAGGTCCGAGCCAAACTGGGCGAAGGCGGCGAGCTCGCGGTACTGCGCCAGGTCGAGACGCAGCGACCCGGCGATCGACCTGATGGCGCGGATCTGGGCGTTACCGCCGACGCGGCTGACTGACAGGCCGACGTTCACGGCCGGTCGCTGCCCGGCGTAGAAGAGGTCCGACTCGAGGTAGATCTGGCCGTCGGTGATGGAGATGACGTTGGTCGGGATGTACGCCGACACGTCGCCCATCTGGGTCTCGATCACCGGCAACGCGGTGAGGCTGCCGCCGCCGAGATCGTCGCGCATCTTGGCCGCGCGCTCGAGCAGCCGTGAGTGGAGATAGAAGACGTCACCGGGGTACGCCTCGCGGCCCGGCGGACGCCGCAGCAGGAGCGAGATCTCGCGGTACGCCTGGGCATGCTTGGAGAGGTCGTCGTAGAAGCACACCGCGTGACCGCCGGTGTACAGGAAGTACTCGCCCATCGCACAGCCGGCGTACGGTGCAAGGTACTGCAGGGGAGCCGGTTCGGAGGCAGTCGCCGAGACGACGATCGTGTGCTCCATCGCGCCGTGCCTCTCGAGGGTGGCTACGACCTGCGCCACCGTCGACTTCTTCTGGCCGATGGCGACGTAGATGCAGACGTTACCGGTGCCCTTCTGATTGATGATCGAGTCGAGGATGATCGCGGTCTTGCCGGTCTGGCGATCGCCGATGATCAGCTCGCGCTGGCCACGTCCGATCGGGATCATGGCGTCGATCGCCTTGATTCCCGTCTGCATCGGCTCCTTCACCGGTTGGCGCGCAACTACGCCCGGTGCAATCCGCTCTACAGGATAGTGGTCGGCCGCCTCGATCGGCCCTTTGCCGTCGAGCGGCTGGCCCAGCGGGTCAACCACCCGGCCAACCAGGCCGGGCCCCACCGGTACCTGGATAATGCGGCGGGTCCGCCTCACCTCGTCTCCCTCGCCCACCAACTGCGATTCCCCCATTAGCACGCAGCCCACGTTGTCCTCCTCGAGGTTGAGGGCGAGCGCGTAGACGTCGTTGGGGAACTCCAGCAGCTCCCCAGCCATGACCCCGTCGAGGCCGTAGACGCGGGCGATGCCGTCTCCGACGGAGATCACTGTGCCCACCTCGGCCATGTCGATGGAGGTCTCGTGGCCCTCGATCTGGCGGCGGATGATGTCGGCGATTTCGGCGGCTTTGATCTGCATACCTTCCCTCTGCTGGTCTTCTATTGGAACTGTTCGGAGGTGATCCTCCGGCGCAGCTGCTCGAGCTGGCCGACGAGCGATCCGTCGAACACCCGCGAGCCGACGGTGGCGCGGAAACCGGCGAGCAGCTCCGGCGCCTGCTCGAACTCGGCGAACACCGCGGACTCGGTCACGCGAGACAGCGCCTCGACAATGGCCCGGCGCTCGCTTTCCTCGGCCGGCGCCGCCATCTCGACCCGCGCCCGTATCCGGCCATGGCGGCGATCAACGAGGTTCCGGTAGGCGCGGAGAATCTCATCCAGGTGCCCGGTTCTGTAGTGACGTTGAACGACATGGCCGAAGCGTCGCGTCGGTTCCTCGATGCCGAGCTCGTCCAAGACCTCGTCGAGGATTGCGGCCTTCACATCCGGTGCCACCACTGGCGTCACGAGGACGCGGTGCAGGTCCGGTACAGCCGCGAAGGCTTGGCACAGCCGCTCGAGGTCGCTGGTCACGCCCTCCTCGCGCTCCGGAACCGAGGAAAGCACGACCTCATGCAGTGCCTTGGCGTACGGTGCCGCGCGGAAACGTCCCATGATCAGCCCTTTCTCTTCAACGAGCCCATGGCGGCCAGGCTCTTGTCGAGCAGACGCGCCCGATCCGCATCGGTCAGCTCGTTCTCCAGCAGCTCCTTGGCCATTTGGGCTGTCAGGTCGATAGCATCTCGAGCCAGCTGCTGGCGCGTTTCCGCCGTCCGTCTGTCGATCTCATCGTCCACCCGCTGCAGGAACCGTTGCTCCTCGGCCTTGGTGTCCTTGGCGATCTGCTCGGCCTCGGCCTGGGCCTCGCGCTCGGCGCGCGCGCGCAACTCGGCCATCTCACCTTCGACACGCTGCAGCCGCTCGGCGATCTCGGTGCGCAGGGCCTCGGCACGCTCGAGCTTCTCCTGTGCCTCGTCGAGCGATGCCCGGATCCCGCGCCGCCGGTCCTCGAGGAACCTGCCGAGCGGGCGGCCGATGAACCACACCAGAGCAAACAGGAAGATGATCAGGTTGAGGAGCTTCCACCAGGGGTCCGGAATGCCGAAAGTGGTTCCTTCTGCAGCAGCGGCCGGCGCCGCAACTGCCATGAGTCCCGCGAAGCAGAGGAGCACCGGCCTCATCGTGCTACCTCGCGCTCGAGAAGGTGGGAGGCGAGAACGCCGGCGAGCGTTCCGGCGCGGCGGCGGAGCTCGTCGCGGGCGGCTTGGGCGTCGCGGTCGAGCGTCTGGAGTGCCCCCTCCAGCCGCTGGTCCGCCTCCTCATGCGCGCCCTGAAGATGGTCCTGACGCTCCGACAGGGCTTGCTTGCGAACCTCGGCCCGGTGCTGGCTGGCGCTGCGCGCGGCGTCCTCAAGCTCCGTCTCGAGCCTCTGGGTCGCGGTGGTGTACTCGTCGTGCTTGGCACTCCAGGTCGCCTCCGCATCGTCGAGCCGGCGTTGCCGCTCGTCGGTCACTTCGGCAATCGGATTGAGCAGAAGACGACGAATAACTAGATAGGCCAGCCAAAAGCAGCCCATGATGAGGAGCAGGGACAGGTTTGGTGGGGTCATGCGCCGCTCCTGGCGAGTTCCTCTCCTGCTGCCGCAGGGCGGCTCAAGCTAACAAAGATCGCCGAGCGGGTCAAGATGACCCCTTCTGCAACGGAGACTGCCCTTTCGGGGCCTCCATCGCGATCTTGCCCTCGAGGAAGGCGCCCTCCTCCATGACCAGGGCGGGCGTCTCGATGTCCCCCCAAACCTTGGCCGAGGTGTGCAGCTGCACCAGCTCACTGGCCTTGATCCGGCCGCGAACGGTGCCGCCAACCAGACATCGCGCCACATGGACCTCGCCTTCTACAACTCCCTGCTCGCCGATCACGAGCTCGGCCTTCGACCGCACCGTGCCTTCGACGGTACCGTCGACCCGAAAGGAGCTCTCGAACTCCAGCTCGCCGTGGATCCGGCATCCCGGATCGACAAAGCCGTTCAGAGCCTCATGATTCCGCCGCATCGGATTCCTCTCCCATCAGTCGATCGAACACCCGGATCAGCTCGGCCTGATCGCGGCAGTCGATGAGTATCGTCGATCCCCGCCGCCGCTGCCGGATCTCGACCCGCGCGCCGAGGCGCAGGCTGAGTCTTTCCTCCGCGGCACGGAGGTTGGGATCGACGCTCCGCCTCTGTCTCCGCGCGCCGGCGCCGGCCTTCTTGGAGCGCTTCGCGGTCCCGGCACGCTCGAGGTCTCGGACGGAAGCCGCTCCCGCTGCCGCTCGCTGCGCCCACCCCAGCCGGTCAGCGCCTTCCGTTATCGCCAGCAGCGCCCTCGCGTGGCCCGCGGCTATCCGGCCGTCGTCGACCATGGCCTGGATTTCCGGCTCCAGTTTGAGAAGACGGAGAGCATTTGACACTGTGCTGCGATCTATACCAACTCGTTTAGCAATATCTTCCTGAGACAAACCGAAAACGTCCCGTAAATGCGAGAAGGCGTGTGCGGCCTCGAGCGGTGTGAGGTCGCTTCGCTGCAGGTTCTCGACCAGGGCCAGGGCCAGCTCACCCTGATCATCGAGCCGCTCCCTGATGACCGCGGGCACCACCGCCAGGCCGGCCCTCTCCGCTGCGCGTAGGCGCCGCTCGCCGGCGACGAGAACGTAGCCACCCCCACCGTCCTCGGCCACCAACAAGGGCTGCAGGACCCCGTGCTCGGCGATCGAGGCCGCAAGCTCGTCGAGGGCGGCCGGGTCGAAGCGGTGGCGAGGCTGGTTCGGGTTGGGTCGAATACGGGCAAGAGGGATTTCGGCCAGGCCGGAGCGCGCGTGGGGAGTATCAGGAATCAGGGCCTTGAGGCCACGGCCGAGGGCCTGCTTACGCGTCATGACGGACCTCGAGTCGTTGCAGGTACTCGCGGCCGAGCGCAAGGTATGCGTGCGACCCGCGGCTGCGGAGGTCGTACGCGTGTATCGGACGGCCGAACGAAGGGGCCTCGGCGAGGCGTACGTTGCGCGGCACGATCGTGTCGAACACGAGATCGCCGAGCACCGAGCGGACTTCTTCCGCCACCTGTTGGGAGAGATTGGTGCGCTCGTCGTACATGGTCAGGAGAACGCCGTCGATCACCAATCCGGGGTTGAGAAACCTCCGCACCTCGTCGACAGTCCGCATGAGGTCGGACACGCCTTCGAGTGCGAAGTACTCGCATTGGATCGGGATCAGGAGCGCATCCGCAGCGGCGAGGGCGTTGACGGTGAGAAGCCCGAGTGAGGGTGGGCAGTCGACGAAGATGAAACGGTAGCCGTCGGTCAGCGAGAGGGCGTCACGGAGGCGGAACTCGCGCCCGACCATTCCCACGAGCTCGACCTCGGCGCCCGCCAGCTCGATCGTCGCGGGCAGGATCCCAAGGTGTGGAAAGGCCGTCGCCCGCAGAACGTCGGTGTGACTGGCCGCGCCGGTTACCATCTGATAGGTGGTGAGCCCCCCGTCCAGCACCTCGACCCCGACGCCGGAGGTGCAGTTGGACTGTGGATCGAGATCAACAAGCAGCGTCTCCTGCTCGTACGCCGCGAGGGCAGCACCGAGGTTAATGGCCGTGGTGGTTTTGCCCACGCCGCCCTTCTGATTGGCCACCGCCACGATGCGACGTTTCACGTGAAACATGGTTGAAGTTCCGCCAGCCGGCCGCTTGCCAGGCCAGGTAGCGGTGAGCTTACCACACGCCAGTCGGCCACCCGGGCGAGTGCCTCGCAGCCCTCCACCGTGGTCCACAGAACCACCTTGCCGCCGCTCGCGAGCCGTGGCTTCGCCCACCGCAACAGCTCGTCGTGCCGGCCCAACGCCCGCGCACAAACCACGGAGATCTCCTTGACGTCGCCCGGGAGATCCTGGAACCGCATCCGCACCGCTTCCGCACTCAAGCCGAGCTCCCGTATCACCAGGCGGAGAAACGTCCAACGCTTCTGCCGCGGCTCGACCAGAACGCCGCGCCAGTGGCTCGCCGCGCACAGCAGCGGGACCCCCGGCAGGCCGGCCCCGCTGCCCACATCGACCAGCAGGCCGGGCCGGGCCGGCAGCGCCTCCACCCCCGCCAACGCCTCAAGCACATGCCGGCCGACCAACTCCTCGGGAGTCGTGGCGGCGACCAGGTTGTGGGTCCTGGCCCAGTGCTCGAGAAGGGACAGGTATCGCGCCAGGCGCCGGCGGACCTCGGCGTCGGTCACGTGGCTGGCGAGCAGGACATCGTAGACCTCAGACACCCGCTCTGGCTCCGTCCCCGCCCCTCCGCTCAAACCCGGCGATGCGCCCGGCGAGGATCGCTATCGCTGCTGGCGTCATGCCCGGCAGCTGCTCCGCCTCGCCCAGGGTTCTCGGCCGGAACCGGGCGAGTAGCTCCTCGACCTCTCGCGACAGTCCCGGCGCACCCTGCTCGAGCAGAGCTTCCGGGATCGGACGCCCGCGCAGTCTGTGCATTCGTTCCCGCTCACGTTCGTGCCGTTCCAGGTAGCCGGCGTAGCGCAGGCGCGACACGATCACCTGGCGGTCCTCATCCCCAACCTCGGCGAGGCCCGGAACATGCCTGGCTACTGCCTCGGCGTCGAGATCTGGTCGGCGCAGCAGCGCAGCCCACGTGGTGGGCCGGCGAAGCTCCACGCCAGCCACTTCCCGTAGCGCAGTCCAGGACTCGTGATGCGGGCTGACGCGCGCCGTGTCGAGGCGTGTCTCGAGCCGCTCGCGCGCCTCCCAGCGCGCCCGTTCCACGTGAAACGCAGCCTCCGGTACCAGCCCCAGGCCAACGCCCAGGGCCATCAGCCGCTCGCGCGCCGAGTCGACGCCGAGCAGCAGCCGGTGCTCAGCCCGCGACGTCATCATGCGGTATGGCTCTCGGTGGTCACGCGTGACGAGATCATCGAGCAGCACTCCAATGTAGGCCTCCTCGCGTCCCAGCAGCAGCGGCTCCTGCCCGCGGCCGACCTGGACAGCGTTGACACCGGCCATCAGCCCTTGCGCCGCAGCTTCCTCGTAGCCGGAGGTGCCGAGGAGCTGGCCGGCGAGGTACAGGCCGTCTACATCGCGAACCGCCAGCGTGCGACTGACCTGTACCGCCGGCACCACGTCATACTCCACCGCGTAGCCGTAACGCAGAAACCGAGCCCGCTCCAGGCCCGGCACCGCACGGACGATCTCTTCCTGCACGTCGCGCGGCAGGCTCGTCGACAGGCCGTTGACGTACATGCTCGGCGTGGTCAGCCCCTCTGGCTCCAGAAACACGGTGTGGCGATCGTGATCCGGGAACCGGACAACCTTGTCCTCGATCGATGGGCAGTAACGGGGACCGGTACCCGAGATGCGTCCACTGAAAAGGGGCGACCGATCAAGGTTCGCCTCGATGATCGTCCGCACCACCGGCGGCGTCCGCGTCACCCAGCAGCTCACCCGGTTGCGAACCTCCCTCGTCCGCCAGGAGAACGGACGCGGTGGGTCATCGCCCAACTGCTCGTGGAGTTTCGAGTAGTCGAGGCTGTCGCGGTCGAGCCGCGGCGGTGTTCCCGTCTTGTACCGGCGCAGCTCGAGGCCGAGCCGAGCGAGGTCTTTGCCCAGTCCGTAGCTTGCCGGCTCGCCGAACCGGCCACCCTCCCGCCTCTCCGCACCGGTGTGCAGCAGCCCACCCAGGAACGTCCCGGTGGTGAGCAGCACTGCCCGACCGATCACGCGCTGCCCGTCGGCCAGCTGCACACCAGCAACACGGGCGTCGCCCGCCATCAGACCGGTCGCTTCTCCCTCCACCAGCTCGATGTTCGCGATCCTCTCGAGAAGCCGCAGCATCAGCTGCGAGTACCGTGCCTTGTCACACTGTGCGCGCGGCCCCCACACGGCCGCGCCCCGCGAGCGGTTCAGCATCCGGAACTGAAGCCCCGCGCGATCGGCCGCCCACGCCTGGGCTCCGCCAAGCGCATCGATCTCCGCCATCAAGTGGCCCTTGCCAATGCCGCCCATCGCCGGGTTACAGGGCATCTGGGCGACGGTCCCCCGACGCAGCGTCACGACCACCACATTGGCGCCCATCCTGGCCGCGGCCAGAGCCGCTTCGCAGCCGGCATGTCCGGCGCCCACCACCACCAGATCCGCGTGTCGGGTCACGCTCACTTCCCCACGCAGAAGCGGGCGAAGACGGCGTCAAGGACCTCCTCCGATGTGACATCCCCGATGATCTCGCCGAGATGGTCGATGGCCGCGCGGACCGCCTCCGCCGCCACCTCTGTTTCGGCGAGGCGTATTGCCCCGAGCTCGTTGAGGGCGGCGCGCAGGCCGGCAGCGTGCCGCCGGCTGACCGCCACCACGCCGTCGGTTTCACCAAGCTCGCCAATCACCAGCGCCTGCAGCCGGCTCTCGAGATCCTCCCAGCCGGCGCCCGTCGTCAGCGACACGGCTACCCATCGCTGGTCGCCCGATACCGGCCCATTCACAAGATCGGTCTTGCTCAGCACACCGATCCACGGTCGCCCATCAGGTTCCCAGCCACGGGGCCCCGGACCCGCGACGGTTCTCGCGTCACGCAGGAACACGATGACGTCGGCGGCGGCAGCCGCTGCCTCCGCCCGCCTGATCCCTTCCTGCTCAACGAGATCGGAGCTCTCACGCAGTCCCGCCGTGTCCGCCAGAACCACCCGTACGCCGCCGATCTCCACCTCCGCCTCGAGCACGTCGCGTGTGGTCCCCGGATGCACCGACACGATAGCGCGTTCACATCTCAGCAGGCGGTTGAACAGCGTGCTTTTCCCGCTGTTCGGAGGCCCCAGGATCACCACCCGCACCCCGTCACGAATCCGCTCGCCCGCACGGGCGGTGGCCAGCAGCCATTGAAGCCCGCGCACCGCTGTGGCCAGCTCGGCCGCCAGCTCGCCCGGCGGGGCGCCAACGCCCTGGGCCGCAAGATCGAGCTCGCCCTCGATCCGCGCCAGCAGACCAACCAGCACGCGCCGCGTCTCGGCCACCCGCGCCGACAGCACGCCCCGAACCTGGGCCTGCGCCACCCGCAGCTGCCAAGCAGTCTCCGCCGCGATGAGGTCCGCGATGCCCTCGGCCTGCGTGACATCCATCTTTCCGTTCGCGACCGCCCGGCGAGTGAACTCCCCCGGTTGCGCCGGCCGACAGCCGAGCTCGACGCACTCGTGCATCACGCCCTGTACCAGCGCCGGCGAGCCGTGGACAGTCAGCTCCAGCATGTCCTCCCCCGTGTAGCTCCGCGGGCCGCGGTAAACGATTGCTACCGCGCGCTCCTGGGGAAGGCCGTCGCCGCAACGGACTACCGTCAGCTGTGCGCGCCAGCTCTCCGCGATGTCGAGACCCGGACACAGCTCGGCAGCAATCCGGGACGTGTCCGCTCCGCTGAGTCGCAGCAGTGCCAGTGCCCCGTGACCCGGTGGGGTCGCCACAGCAACGATCGTGTCAGCGCCGCCGGCGAGGTCGAACGACCAGACGCTTGAGGAATCCATTTCCTTGAGATTCTGTCTCAACTCTATCGTCCTCACCGAGCGCCATATGGACCTCTCGGCGGGCAGCTGGAGACATCGGTGGGAACATCACCGCCTGGCCGCTTCGGGCCACGCGGTTGGCCGTCTCCCGGGCTTGCTGGTGGAGGCTGCGTGCTCGCCGCTCCTTGAAGCCTCCCACATCCAGCTGGACCGGGGGATGCTCCCCGGCACGGTTGTCGAGCACCCGATTGGCGAGGTACTGCAACGCGTCGAGCGGCTTGCCCCCACTCCCGGTAAGCAGCCTCGCGTCGGCACCTTCAATCTCCCCCGACAACGCCTCTCCGCACTCCTTGAGGGACACTCGAAGCTCGAGCTCGCCGGCTGCGAACATCTCTGACAGGAACAGCCCGAGGACGGCAACCGGATCGACGGCGGCACGTATCGTGACCCCCTCGCCATCGTCAACGTCAACCGGCTCGTAGCGGATCTCGCCGACCCGCGCGCGCAGCTCCGCACATGCCGCTGTGAGTGCCTCGTCGAGAGTCCCCCCGGTGAAGTGCCGGCGTTCTGTCATTTCCGCTTGCCCTTCCCCTTCGCGCCGCTCTTCTGCCGCTCTCCGATGAGCCGCAGCGTAACCTCCTGCTGGATAATTGTCAGCACGTTGTTGGTCAACCAGTACAGCACCAGTCCGGAGGGGAAGCCGAGGAACATGATGCCGAAAATCAGCGGCATCATTCTGAACATCTTCTGCTGCTTGGGATCGCCGGCCTGTGGTGCCACCTTCTGCTGCAGCCACATCGTGAAGGTCATCAGGATCGGTGTGATGTAGTAGGGGTCCTTCGCCGAGAGGTCGTGAATCCAGAATATGAAGGGGGCGTGGCGGAGCTCGATCGCATAGGCAAACAAGGTGTACAGCGCCCACAGGATCGGGAGCTGGATGAGCATCGGCAGGCATCCGCCCATCGGGTTGACGCCCTCCACCTTGTACAGCTCCATCATCTCCTGGTTCATCTTGGCCCGCATCTGCGGATCAGACTTGTTCTTGCGGTACTTCTCCTGGATCGCCTTCACCTTCGGCTGCAGCTTCTGCATCTTCCGCATCGACACCGTCGAGCTGTGCATGAGCGGAAAAAGAAGCAGCCGGATGGCCAGGGTCAGGAGAATGATCGCCACACCGTAGTTGCCGACCAGGCCGTAGATCCACCGCAACACCTGCAAGAACACGACCGATATGGGGTGGAAGAACCCGAAATGGAGTGTCTTCTCGACGCCGCGGTCTACCTTGCGCAGGAGGTCGTACTCCTTGGGAGCGCAGAACAGCTGGCCTTTGAACGGGTACGCCTGGGGCTCCGCCAGCAGCTCGAGCACCGTCTCCTTCTCGTTCTTCTTCTTCTCTTTGCCGGACTTTACGTCGCTAGGCGGTAAATCCAGCGGCCGCACCTTCATGTCCTTGAGCGGCGTCAAGGGGCGCAGGAGGTTGACGAAGTACGTATCCTCGAAGCCCGCGTAGGTGAACCCTGCTCCGGGCTCGATCTTTTCTTCTGTGACCTTCTTGCGCTTGATCCTCTCGGCTTTCTCCGGCGTGATGAAGACCGCATCTCCCCACGTCGCAAAACGGTTGGCCCGTTCCGCCGGTCCGATGTCACGCATTCCCGTACCCACCGCGAGCGCCCAGTTCGCTGCCGCGCCGCTGGCCGAGACTTCAATGTCGAGAGTGTACGGCTGATCTCCAAGGCGCACGGTCTTCTCGACCGCTGCGGTGGTGCCGTCGGACCACCTAAACCGATACCCCCCGCTGACCTTCTCGACCGCATACACGTGCTGGTCGGGGCCGGCGTCGCTCACCATCTGCAGCGGCAGGGCTCGCTGTGGCAGATCCACGGTCTTGACCAGATCGAGAGGCCGCCCCTCGTCGTCCGTGTACTTGCTGAGAACGAGCGAAGCGATTGCCGCCCCCTGGCTGGTCAGCCGCAGGTGGAGATCGTCGGACACCAGCTCCACGGTCTCTGGATGCTCGGCGCCGATCGCTTCCGTGACCTTCACCGCCTGTGGCTGGGGCTGCGGAGTCGGCACCGGCGTTGCAGCCGTCGTTCCCGCAGCTGCTGTGGCCTGGGCACTCGGTGTCGGTACCTGCTGCACCGGCCGCGGAGCTTGCGCCGGCTGGGGAACGAGAATCGACCACGCGATGAAGATCGCAGCCGACAGCACGAGAGCGAGGAGGAACCGTTTTTCCATGCTGTTGTCCCGCCGCCTCCTTTCAGGGAACCGGATCATACCCTCCCGGGTGGAACGGGTGACACCGGAGCAGGCGCTTCAGTCCCAACCAGCTTCCCTTCACGAGTCCGTATCGACCGATGGCTTCTGCTGCGTACTCCGAGCACGTTGGTGAGAATCGACACGCCGGTGGAAGAAGGGGAGAGATCCACTTCTTGTAGGCCCTGAGGCAGGCGGCCGCCGCTCGAGCCGCTCCTGTAGGCGTGTCACGCACCGCTCATACTCCAGCACCAGCTGCTCCCACGGCGCCGACTCGCAGCCCGGACGTGCGTTGACCACCAACTCAAGACGATCGCACACGACCGGTTGGTGGAGCCGGTACAGTTCCCTGATCCGCCGCTTGCAGCGGTTGCGCACCACGGCGCCACCTACGCGCCGTGATGCCGTGACGCCGAGGCGCGCCGGCTCGTCGCCCGTCGTCGGCCGGCCGAACACTACAAGCCAGCGCCCCGCAGCCCGAGCGCCGGCTGAATACACGCGCTGAAACTCCCGCCGCCGCCGCAGACGTCTCCATCGCGGCAGCCGCCGCATCCTCAGGCGGCGAGCCGCCGCCGTCCCTTTCGGCGACGAGCGGCGAGCACCTGGCGGCCTGCCCGGGTTCGCATCCGCGCGCGAAAGCCATGCTTTTTCTTGCGTCGGCGGTTATTCGGTTGAAAGGTCCTTTTCATCGTTCATCACTCTCCAAAACTGGGCGCGTCAGGATATCCCGGCGGCTGGCAGCTGTCAAGGCTCTCGCGCCTGTTCGGCCTTCCTCTGCTCCCCTCCTCCCTCTTCCTCCACGGCCGCTGCCTCTGCTATGCTAGGACACTGCGATGAAACGGTGGATAGACCTCCAGCCCCACTTGCGGCAGATGCTCGGCACCGAGGAGTACGGCACCTGGATCCGTCCACTCTCCCCGGTCCGGCTCGAGGGCTCGACCCTGGTTCTTTCATGCACAAACGACATTGTGACCGACTGGGTGCGTGACCACCTCCTCCGCGACATTCAGACCGTCGCCCGGAGTCACTATGGCCCGGACTTCCACATCGAGCTGGAAACGCCCAATGGTTCACACGCGCCGCAGACCGCTTCCGTCGAGAGTTCCTCTACCTCAACCACCGGCCGGCACGCGTCGCCACAGATGAATCCTGCGTACACGTTCGACCGATTCGTCATCGGACCGTCCAACCAGTTTGCTTGCGCCGCCGCGGAGGCTGTCGCCGAGCGCCCCGGCCAGGCCTACAACCCGCTGTTCATCTACGGCGGCTCAGGGCTTGGCAAAACCCATCTCCTTCACGCCATAGCGCACCGAATCCTCCACGAACGGGGCCAGCGCCTCCGGGTTGTCTACATGACCACCGAGCAGTTTGTGAACCAACTCATCAACTGTATCCGTCGCAAGAAGATGGATGAGTTTCGCTCGACCTTTCGTGCTGCCGACGTGTTGCTGCTCGACGACATCCAGTTCATCGCAGGCAAGGAACGAACACAGGTCGAGTTCTTCCACACCTTCAACACTCTCCAGTCCGCCGGCCGCCAAGTCGTCTTCACCTCCGATGCGCGCCCGGCTGACATACCGGGCCTTGAGGAGCGTCTGCGCTCACGTTTTCTGCAGGGGCTGCTCGCCGACATTCAGCCGCCTGAGCTCGAGACGCGCTGCGCCATCCTGCGGGAGAAGGCGCGCGCCATCGGCTGGCAGCTTCCAGAGGATGTCGTGCTCTTCATCGCGCGCCGAGTGCAAAAGAACGTCCGCGAGCTCGAAGGCTGCCTCAACCGCTCTGTCGCCTTCGCTCAGCTGACCAGCCACCCCATGACCGTGGACCTTGTCCGAACCGCGCTCTCCCAGCTACTGCCTGACGAGCATCGCACCTCTCCGCCCGACGTCATTCGTTTCGTCGCTCACCACTACGGCGTCCGTGTGGCTGATCTCAAGGGCCGCTCCAACCGCCGATCGATTGCGCTGCCACGGCAGGTCGCCATGTTCCTCATCCGCGAGATCCTCAACCTCAGCTACCCCGAGATCGGCAAGATCTTCGCCAAGCACCACTCGACCGTAATCTACGCCGTCGACACGGTACAGAAGATGCGGCAGTCGAACCCCGACTTCGACGCCACCATGACGTCGTTTCGTGAGCACTTCGAAAGCTGACCTCTTTGCTCCCAGCACAGGTTTTCCACAGCGCGCCTCACAACCCTGTGAAAGAACGACTCGGCGCGGGGATTTTCCACAGCTGTTCACAGCCGATTGACAGTAGCAGTCACAGCTGGGCTTCGCACAACCTCTGGCTGCTGCGCACCTTGGACCGATCTTCCACATCTTCACAGGCTCGACGACGACGATGATATATGCTATATTTCGACCTGTGAGTTACTTAGTAGTCACCGCAAGGGGCTGTGCATGGAACTAAAACTGCAGCGAAATCGTGTCCTGCAAGAGCTTTCTGTCCTGCAGGGTGTTGTGGAACGTCGCACCACGATTCCGATTCTCTCCAATATCCTTCTCGAGGCGTCTGACTCATCGCTGCGCCTGGTCGCGACCGACCTCGACATGACGATCATCACCTCATGCCCGGCCGAGACCAGTGGCGAGGGTCGCTTGACCCTTGATAGCAGGGTATTTCAAGAGCTGGTCCGCAACCTGCCGCAAGAGGAATTCACGATTCGGCTGGACGGTGACGCGGTTGAGCTCACGAGCGGCCGGTTCCACTCCCGAATGTCGGTAGCGGACGCGACCGAGTACCCGACCGTGCCGGAAGCGCCGCAGGCCGGCGACTACGGGCTGTCGCTGGAGCTGTTTCAGCTGATGCTGCAGCGGGTCGCGTTCGCGATCACCAAGGACGATCCGAAGTTCCAGCTCAACGGTGCTCTCGTGAAGCTGGTGCCCGGCGAGGTTGAGATTGCGGCCACCGATGGTCATCGGCTGGCGGTTGTGCGCGCCCAGGGTCCCGATGGAGCGCCACCGTTTGAGCAGCAGCTGTTTCCACGCAAGCTGTTGGCAGAGTTCGCCCGCTTTGCCGACGACAAGGTCGAGCTGTCGGCGGAAGAGAACCACCTCGGCTTCCGGATGGGAGAGCGGCAGCTCATCTCCAGGGTGGTCGAGCTCCGGTTTCCCCAGTACGAGAGAGTGATCGTACGGGACAACCCGAACCGGGTGAGGGTCGATCGTGCTGAGCTGTTGGCCTCGTTACGTCGGGTCAGCCTCTTGGCCCACGAAAAAGCCCGAGGCGTGAGGTTTCGCGTCGACTCCGCTGGGGAGCTCACTTTGGTGTCGATCGGCTACGAGAAGGGAAGTGCCGAGGAAACCCTCTCTGTCGCTTACCAAGGGGATACACTGGAGATTGCTCTCAACGCAGGCTACCTGATGGAAATGCTCCAGGTGCTCGACTGCGAGAGGGTCGAGCTGCAGCTCAAGGATGCGGGAACTCAGTGTGTGGTCGTTCCCGTCGAGGATGATCCTCGTCTGGAGGAGTACCTGTACGTACTGATGCCCATGAGGGTATGAAACGGGTGGAGCTCGAGTACATCTCCACCTGGAACTTCCGCAACCTTGCACCGGAGAGAGTCGATGTCGTTCCCGGCGTCAACATGATCGTCGGCGGGAACGGTGAAGGAAAGACCAACCTCCTGGAAGCCATAACCGTGCTCTGCAATCTTCGGTCCTTCCGCGCGCGCACGTTCCGCAACCTGGTGTCGCACGGCGAGACGGCCTTCCGCCTCGGCGGTGCGCTGTTGACGCGCCGCGGTGCGGTCACACTTCAGCAGAACGTTGAGCTCGGGCCGCCGCTGCAGCGCAAGTTGGCGGTGGATGGCAGCGAGGTGTCGGCAGCGAGTTACCTGCAGCTGCTGCCGGTGGAGGTTCTGAGTCACTCGGACCGGGAGCTCGTAGTCGGTGAGCCGGAGCGGAGGCGAGCGTTTACCGACCGCTTCGCGTTCCTGCTGCGTCCCGCTCTGTACAGTGTGCTTCTCACCTACCGCCGGCTTCTACGGCAGCGCAACGCCGCGCTGACGGTCAGCGGCGACGGTGTGGTGGAGGCTCTGGAAGAACAGCTTGCAGATGCCGCAGCCACGATCGTTACCGATCGCCGCCGCGCGGTGGACCGTGTCGGGGAGCGCTTCGGACCGATCTTCAGAACCCTGCGCCAAGAGGGAGCGCCGGACCTCGAGGTACGCTACCGAGCGGAGTCGTGGCTCGATGCGGGTGACGAGAACGGGGTAGCAGAGGCGTACAAAAAGCGCTATGCTGAGCACCGGTCGCGTGATCGGGAAGCTGGCTTCACATCCGTGGGTCCGCATCGGCATGACCTGGTGATTGAGACGGCAGACCGAGGGGTACGGGACTTTCTCAGCTCGGGACAGATCAGAGTGGCCGCGGCGGCGCTCCGCTTGGCGGTCGTGGAGCAGCTGGAGCAGGAGCGCGGCGACAGGCTGCCGGTGCTGATCGACGACGTGGATGCCGAGCTGGACGAGGGGTCGTTGGAACGGCTCCTCGAGCGCGCCGGGGAGGGGCGACAGTTGCTGGTCACAAGTGCGAGAGCCGACCGTCTGCCGATGAGCTGGCGTGCGGCGCGCACCACATGGATGCGCGACGGCGCCTGCCTGTGCCAGTCACTGCAGGGAGAAACCCTATGACCGAGTCGTATACCGCTAAGAACATCAAAGTCTTGAAGGGGAGGGATGCCGTACGCAAGCGTCCAGGTATGTACATCGGCGACGTCGATGACATTGCCGGTCTCCACCACATGGTGTGGGAGGTTGTCGATAACGCGATCGACGAGGCACAGGCCGGGTACTGCGACAAGATCTCCGTCACGGTCCATGCCGACAACACAGTCTCGGTGACCGACAACGGCCGCGGAATACCGGTGGACATGCACAAGGAGAGCAAGCGTTCGGCGGCCGAGGTCATCATGACCGAGCTGCACGCCGGCGGCAAGTTCGACAGCAACTCCTACAAGGTGTCCGGCGGGCTGCACGGCGTCGGCGTCAGTGTCGTCAACTTCCTCTCGGAGACGCTCAAGGTCGAGATTCACCGCAGCCACAAGGTCTGGGAACAGACGTTCCACCGGGGCCTACCGGAGGCCCCGCTCAAGGCCGTGGGCAAGACCAAGAGAACCGGGACCACCGTGACCTTCAAGCCGGACCCGGAGATCTTCACGGTGCTCGAGTTCCATGCCGACCTGTTGGTCAGGCACCTGCGCGAGCTCGCGTTCCTGAACTCCGGAGTGCAGATCTGGTTCTACGAGGAGAATACCGACCGCGAGGAGACGTTCTCGTTCAGGGGCGGGATCGTCGAGTTCGCCAAATACCTCAACCGCGCGAAGTCCGTTCTCCACAAGAAACCGATCTACCTCAACGACGAGAATGAAACTGGGGAGAGGGTCGAGGTTGCCCTGCAGTGGCACGATGGCTACTCAGAGAATGTCCTGCCCTTCACCAACACGGTATTCAACCGTGACGGCGGGACGCACATCTCCGGTTTTCGGGCTGCCCTCACGAGAACCGTCAACGCCTACGCGGCTGCGCATAATCTCCTCAAGGGGATGAAGGAGAACCTGTCGGGGGAGGACGTTCGCGAGGGGCTGACAGCGGTGGTCGCAGTCAAGGTCCAGGAGCCGCGGTTCTCCAGTCAGACCAAGGACAAGCTGGTTTCCAACCACGTCAAGGGGTGGGTGGAATCGGTCATCAACGACAAGCTGGCGACGCACTTCGAAGAGAATCCCGCAGTTGCCAAGCGGATTGTCGGCAAGTGCCTCGATGCCGCGCGAGCGCGCGATGCGGCTCGCAAGGCACGGGAGCTCACGCGACGCAAGAGCGCGCTGGAAAGCTCCTCTCTGCCGGGCAAGCTTGCGGACTGCTCGGAGCGCGATCCGGAGCACGCCGAGCTGTTCCTGGTCGAAGGCGACTCGGCGGGCGGCTCGGCGAAACAGGGGAGGGACCGGCGCTTCCAGGCAATCCTGCCGCTGCGCGGCAAGATCCTCAACGTAGAGAAAGCGCGCTTTGACCGCATGCTGGCCAGCGAGGAGATCCGGACCATCATCCAGTGTCTCGGCACCGGAATCGGCACCGACGAGTTCGACCCGGCCAAGATTCGCTACCACAAGATCATCATCATGACCGACGCCGACGTCGACGGCTCCCACATCCGTACCCTCTTGCTGACCTTCTTCTACCGCCAGATGGCCGGCGTCGTCGAGCGCGGGCACCTGTTCATCGCGCAACCCCCGCTCTACAAGGTCAGCCGCAAGAAGGAGGAGACCTACCTCAAGGACGACGAGGAGCTGTCACGGTTCCTGCTCGACCGCGTCGAGGACGAGTTCGTGCTGCGTCTCGGGGCCACCGGCACCAAGCTCGCGGGACCGAAGCTACGAGCCGCGGTGCTGACCGTGCAGTCGTGGCTGGCGGCTCTCGACCACCTGGAGCGCCGCGGATGGCCGGCCGACGTCGTTCGGGCCTCGCTCGATCAGAACATCGGTGGTGCAGACGTCCTCGCCAAGCGCGCCGCCGCGGACGCCCTCGCCTCGGAGCTCACGGACCTCGGCCTCGAGGGCGTGCGCGTCGAGGAGGACGAGGAACACGGAGTGTGGGAGGTGGTGTGCCTGGCTGGCCGCAACGGCCGCACATGGGAGGTGCGCGCCGGTCGCGACCTGACACAGACGTGGCACTATCGCCAGCTCGAGCACCTGCTGCCGCAGGTCATGCCGCTGCGGGTTGGTCCCTACCATCTCGAGCGCAACGGCGACCGCGAGACGTTCGCTTCTCTGCGGGACCTCGTCGGCCGCATCTATGAGGTGGCCAAGAAGGGCCTCAACATCCAACGCTACAAGGGCCTCGGCGAGATGAACCCGCACCAGCTGTGGGAAACCACTATGGATCCGGGGACACGACGCCTGCTGCAGGTCACGGTGGAGGATGCCGCCGCGGCCGACGAGCTGTTCAGCGTCTTGATGGGCGACGCGGTCGAGCCGCGGCGCGACTTCATCCAATCCAACGCCCTCGAGGCCCGAAACCTGGACATCTGAGATGACACCTTACCGACTCCAGGGCGACGGCGATCACAAGCCGATCGCAATCGAAGAAGAGCTCAAGAGGTCGTACCTCGACTACGCCATGTCGGTGATCATCGGCCGCGCCCTGCCGGACATCCGGGACGGGCTGAAACCGGTGCACCGCCGAATCCTGTTCGGCATGTGGGAGGGTGGCAACACCGCCAGCAAGCCGTTCAAGAAGTCCGCGCGCATCGTCGGCGACGTCATGGGTAAGTACCACCCCCACGGCGATGCCGCCATCTACGACACCATCGTGCGCATGGCGCAGGACTTCTCCATGCGCTACACGCTGATCGACGGTCAGGGCAACTTCGGCTCGATCGACGGCGACGCGGCAGCGGCGATGCGGTACACCGAGATCCGCCTGACCCGGGTGGCGGAAGAGCTGCTCGGCGACGACATTGCCAAGGACACAGTCGACTGGGCGCCCAACTATGACGGCTCCCTGCAGGAGCCGATCATCCTCCCGGCGCGGTTTCCGAACCTTCTGGTCAACGGCTCGTCTGGTATTGCCGTGGGGATGGCCACCAACATCCCGCCGCACAACCTGGGCGAGGTCGTTGACGCCACGGTGGCACTGATCCGGAACCCGGGCATCGATCTGCACGGCTTGCTGGCGAAGATGCCGGGCCCGGACTTCCCGACCGCCGGCTTCATCCATGGCCGCAAGGGGATCCTCGACGCCTACACGAGCGGGCGGGGCATCATCCAGATGCGTGCCCGTGCGGTCATCGAGCACAAGGAAAAGGGCAAGAAGACCGCGATC
This sequence comes from Acidobacteriota bacterium, assembly GCA_022340775.1. Taxonomy (GTDB): domain Bacteria; phylum Acidobacteriota; class Thermoanaerobaculia; order Thermoanaerobaculales; family Sulfomarinibacteraceae; genus JAJDNH01. The sequence continues at coordinate 35,404 of JAJDNH010000087.1, read as the reverse complement.
ATCGTGCGCGAGCTTCCGTACCAGGTCAACAAGGCGCGGCTCACCGAGCAGATCGCCGGTCTGGTACAGAGCAAGAGGATCGAGGGTATCTCGGACCTGCGAGACGAGTCCGACCGCGACGGCATCCGTTTGGTGATCGAGCTCAAGCGGGACGCGGTTCCCGAGGTGGTGCTCAACAACCTCTACAAGCACACCCAGATGCAGAGCACCTTCGGCATTATTCTGCTCGGGGTTCTCAACAACCAGCCGAAGGTCTTCACCCTGCGCGAGCTCCTGGAGCATTTCGTCGACCACCGCAAGGAGATCGTGGTTCGACGCACCCGCTTCGACCTCGACAAGGCAAAGGAACGAGCCCACATTCTCGAGGGTCTGGTCAAGGCCCTCGACCACCTTGACGAGGTCATCGCGCTGATCCGAGCCGCAGCCGATCCGCCGACGGCGCGCGAGCAATTGATGGAACGTTTCGCCTTGTCGCAAGTTCAGGCGCAGGCGATCCTCGACATGCGGCTGCAGCGGCTCACCGGCCTCGAGCGCGACAAGATCATCGCTGAGTACAAGGAGCTGCTGGAGCGCATCGCCCACCTCGAGAAGGTGCTGCGCACCGAGAGCATGGTGCTCGACATCATCGTCGAGGAGCTGGCTGACATCAAGGCCCGTTTCGGCGACGAGCGGCGAACCGAAATCGTCAACGACTCCACGGACCTTTCGGTCGAGGATCTCATCGCGGAGGAGGAAATGGTGGTCACGGTCAGCCGCGGCGGCTACATCAAGCGGTCGCCGTTGTCGACCTACCGCGCCCAACGCCGTGGCGGCCGCGGGCGGCGGGGCATGACGACCAAGGAAGAGGACGTCGTTGCGCACCTGTTCGTGGCCTCGACCCACGCCACGGTGCTGTTCTTCACCTCGACGGGGCGGGTGTTCGCGCGCAAGGTCCACGAGCTCCCCGAGGTGGCACCGAACGCGCGCGGCCGCGCTCTTGTCAACCTGCTGCCGGTCGAGAAGGGCGAGCTCGTGGCCGCGCTGCTCGCAGTGCGCGACTTCGCCGAGGAGGAGGACGCGTTCCTGCTGTTTGCGACCCGCCTCGGTCGCGTCAAACGGACCGCGCTCAGCGAGTACGCCAACATCCGGTCGACCGGAATTCGTGCGCTGGCTATCAACGAGGGCGACGACCTCCTTTCGGTTCACCTCACCCATGGTGACAGCCACGTCTTCATGGGCACCCACCACGGCATCGGGATCCGCTTCGCCGAGACCGACGCGCGGGCAATGGGCAGGGTGTCGGCCGGCGTGCGCGGCGTTCACCTACGCAAGGGCGACTGGGTCGAAGAGGTAGCTACCTTCGATCCGGCGGACGCCGGCGACATCCTCGTCGTCACCGACCTCGGCTTCGGCAAGAGGACGCCGGTGTCGGAGTTCAGGGTCCAGCAGCGTGGTGGCTACGGCATTACCCTGGTCAAGCTGACCGCGCGCAACGGCAGCGTGGCCGGGATCCGCCACGTGGAGGAAGGAGATCAGGCGCTGTTGGTCACCGAGGGCGGCATGCTGATTCGCATCCACGTCGACGAGATCCGACGCAGTGGGCGAGCGACGCAGGGGGTCCATCTGATCCGCCTCGCCGAGGGTGACAAGCTGGTCGCATTGGCGAAGCTCGTCGAGGGCGAGGAGGAGGTCATGGAAGCGGACGAGGCCTCGGCGGCGGACGAGGGCGAAGCGACCGAGACGGATGACGTCGCCGGCGCCTGACCACCATCCCACCGGCAAAGGTAGCCCTGACCCGCCCAGCATCTCGTCGCGGCTGGTCGCACACCAGGAGGGCATCGTCGCTATCGTGGCGATCGTTGGTCTCGGCCTCCGCGATGGCAGCCCCCTGACAGGTCTCGCTCCGCGCGGCGAGCTGTGGACGAGTGTTGGCATCGGCCTCGGGGCCGGTATAACCATCGCCTTTGCCCTGTGGATTCTCCACCGGCTACCGCCGCTACGCCGCCTCGAGTCGTGGCAGCGCCACCTGGTGGTGGGGTGGAGTAGGGGAGATGCTGTGGCGATCGCGGTGCTGTCGGGCCTCGCGGAGGAGGCGCTGGCGCGTGCGCTGTTGCAGCCTCTGATCGGCCTGGTAGCGGCGGCCATCGTATTCGGGTTGTTGCACATCGTGCCTGACCGCCGGCTGTGGATGTGGCCGCTGCTGGCCTTCGTGCTGGGGCTCGCTCTCGGAGGAGTGTTCGAGAGCGGGGGCTACCCGGCCGCGGCCGCGGCACACCTGGCAATCAACGCCTTCGGCTTGCTGCGACTGCGTGGACAGGCGGAGGGCACAGGGGAGCAGGGCGCCTGAGGGCAGCACCGAGCGCTCAAGACCCCACGTCGGTGTTTCGATGTGTACAATGGCGCCGGGTGGCTCCAGCGCCCCGAGGGAGGACGAGAGATGGACTTCAACGATCCCCAGTTCCGCGTCAAGGTGGGTCTCGCGGAGATGCTCAAGGGCGGCGTCATCATGGATGTGACGACGGCCGAGCAGGCGAAGATCGCAGAGGACGCCGGGGCGGCGGCGGTCATGGCGCTGGAGCGGGTGCCGGCCGATATTCGGGTCCAGGGCGGCGTGGCCCGGATGGCGCCGGTCGAAAAGATCCGTGAGATCCAGAAGACGGTATCGATTCCGGTCATGGCCAAATGTCGGATCGGTCATGTCGCCGAGGCCAAGATGCTTGAGGCTCTCGAGGTCGACTTCATCGACGAAAGCGAGGTCTTGACCCCGGCGGACGAGGAGAACCACGTCTACAAGCATCCGTTCAAGGTCCCGTTCGTGTGCGGTTGTCGGAACCTCGGCGAGGCGCTGCGCCGAGTCGGAGAGGGTGCCGCGATGATTCGCACCAAGGGGGAAGCCGGGTCCGGCAACATCGTCGAGGCGGTACGCCACCTGCGCGCGGTCCAGCGTCAGATCAAGACCCTCACGGTCCTCGACGGCCACGAGCTGATGGCCCAGGCGAAGGAGCTGCAGGCGCCGTTCGAACTGGTGGCCTACGTCGCCGAGCACGGCCGCCTGCCGGTCCCGAACTTTGCTGCCGGCGGGGTCGCGACCCCCGCCGACGCCGCGCTCTGCATGATGCTCGGCGCCGAAGCCGTCTTTGTCGGCTCCGGCATCTTCAAGTCCGCGGACCCGGCAACCCGGGCGCAGGCGATTGTCCAGGCGGTCACACACTGGCAGGACCCGACCAAGCTGGTGGAGATCTCCGCTGGCCTCGGCGAGCCCATGTCGGGTCTCGACATCGGTTCGCTGTCGCCTGAGGAGATGCTCTCGCGCCGGGGGTGGTGATGCGGGTCGGCGTGCTCGCCCTCCAGGGAGACTGGCAGGCGCACGCCGCAGCATTGGCCCGCGCCGGAGGTGCGGCCGAGCCGGTCCGCACGGCGCCGGAGCTTGACGCCGTCGACGGCCTGGTGCTGCCGGGCGGGGAGTCCACCACGATGCTCAACCTGCTCGATCACGGCGCCATGACCGATGCCTTGCGCACCCGGATCGAGACCGGACTCCCGGTCCTTGCCACCTGCGCAGGCATCATTCTGCTCGCGCGCGAGGTGGTTCCGGAGCAACCCAGCCTCCGCCTCCTCGATGTCACGATCGAGCGGAACGCCTATGGGCGCCAGCTGGCGTCGGCGGTGGTCGAGGTGCGTGCCGCGAAGGAGCTCGGTGACGGGCCGACGATGGAGGGCGTATTCATCCGTGCCCCACGCGTGCGGCGCACAGGCCCCGGGGTGACGGTGCTCGGCTGGCGCGGCGAGGATCCGGTGCTCCTGGAACAGGGCGCGGTTCTGGCGGCGACGTTCCATCCCGAGCTGACCGACGATGATCGCGTCCAGCGGCGCTTCCTGCGCCGCATTGGAGGAAGCCGATGAGCGAGGAGCTGCTCGAGGTCACGACGTCCAAGGGGATCACCAGGTTGACCATGCAGCGCGGAGCGAACGCTATCAACGAGCCACTGATGGAGGCCCTCTGCTCGGCGGTCGCTGATCAGCGCGAGGGCGGTGCGCCGCCGCTGCTGCTGGCGTCCGCCCACCCGACGATCTTCTCGCCCGGGTGGGACCTCAAGCGCCTGTACGGGGCCGGGCGCGACGAGGTGGGTGCTTTTCTGGAGCTGTTCGAATCCTTGATCCTCGATCTTTTCTCCTACCCGGGACCGACCGCGGCCGCGGTCGGCGGCCATGCCATCGCCGGCGGCTGCTTGCTGGCCATGGCCTGCGATGTCCGCATCATGGCGGCGGGACGGGCTCGCATCGGCCTCTCGGAGATCAATCTCGGGGTGCCGGTGCCGGCCGGGTGCGTACGGATGCTGACGGCACGCCTCGGGGCGGCGGCTGCGGAGCTGATCCTGCAAGGCGACGGCTTCAGGGTGCAGAAGGCTGCCCAGCTGGGAGTGATTCAGGGAGTAGCTGTGGATCGCCCGGTGGAGGACGAGGCGGAGCGCGAGCTCTACTCCCTGCAGCTGAAGTCGGCTCGCGCCTATGCCGAGGCCAAGCGGTCCCTGTTCGGAGAGTCGTGGGAAGCGGCGCGGCGCGATGCGGCGGCAGGAGTCGACACCTTCATCGAGTGCTGGCTTGAGGAGGACACGCAGGATCGCATTGCCGGCGTGGTCCGCCGCCTGGAGTCGTGAACGCACCGCTGGCCGCGACGCGTGCCGCAGCACAGCTGGTGAGGATGCCGCTGCGCCTTGGCATGGAGGGGGATGCGCCGTCTCCCGAGGAGGTCATCGAGCGGGGCTGGGTCAGAGGCCTCCGGGAGGCCGGCGCCGTCCTCGAGCACCTGCTCGGTGCGGCCGCCGCCAACGGGTCCGCGTTCGCGGCAACGTGGCCCTACGTCGGTGGCGAGGAGTGGCTGGCGGCGCCGGGGGTCCCGGCGGTGGTGACCGCCGAGGCGCAAGATGCGATAGACGGAGTCTATCGGCTGTCGACAGACGGGGTGCTCCGCGAGGCAGCCGGCGAGGAGCGCCTCCTCCTGTCGACCACCGGACCACCCGAAGCGTCCCCAGAGAGGCCGTTCGACCTTCTTTGGTTCTCGACGTCGGCGCGGTATTTGCTCCGCGACGGTGTGATCGAGGCCGAAGACCCGTTCTGCCGAGTCCGGGCTCCTGCGGGGCGGGACCGGCTCGAGACGCTCCTGGTGCGCGCCCAGCGGGTCGACGCGGCGATACTGGAAGGTCTCGGCCTGGAGGCCGGAGCGCGGCCCGCCACACTCGAGGTCCGGCGCGCTCTCGCCCTGACGGGGCAGGGCTGGCGCGACCACGAGCGGGTGCTCGGCCGCAGGGAGGATGTGCGGACAGTCGAACCGCACGGACAGGAGCTACTGCTGCGCCTCGAAGGCGGCGGCGAGGTGGTTGCAAGTGTAGCTGCTGACGGAGCAGGGTGGGTCGCAGAGTTCGGTCCGGGGTTTCCGTGGACGCGCGCGGAGATGGCGGCCGAGGAGCGTACGGTAGCCTACCGCGTTACCTTGATTCCGGAGCTCGATCCCCTCGCTCCGGGCGTCCGCACACGGCTCGCCTTTGACTTGCTGTCCGATCTTCTCGGCCTGGAGAATGGCGGCTGAGGAAAGCCTCTCCGGAGCACTCACCGTTCGTGTTCCTTGGGTGCGTAGGGGTCTCCCTCACTCCGTCACTCCGTCACCGGGCGGGAGCGTGGGCAGCACCATCCGCACGGTGGTGCCGACGTCGACCCGTGAGTCGAGCTCGATCTTGCCGCCCAGCCGCTGTACCAGGTGCTTGACGATAGCCAGGCCGAGGCCGAGGCCGCCGCTGCCGGGCGTGCGGCCGCGGTCGACCCGATAGAAGCGCTGGGTGACCGCCGACAGCTCATCCGGAGGGATTCCCTGGCCGCTGTCGGCAACTTCAAGGGTAACGGCGTGATCGGCGCGCGACGCCCGCACGCGGACCCAGCCACCCTCTCGGTTGTACTTGATGGCGTTGTCGATCAGGTTGCCGAGCACCCTGGACAGCGCCCTCCGGTCGCTCCTCACCTTCAGGTCGGCGGGGATCAGGACCTCCACCCGCACCCCGCCGCGGTCGGCGAGGCTGCGGAAGTCCTTGATCACGGCGTTGACCAGCCCACTGACGTCGACCTCTTCCACCTGCAGCTGCAGCTCACCGGCCTCGATGACGGCGAGCTCATGGAGCTCTTCGGACAGCAGCGTGATCCGCTCCACCTGACGGACGAGCAGGTCGGCGCTTGCAGGGTCAACCTCTTCGGCCAGCGCCTCGACCGTGGTCCTCAGCACAGCCAGCGGCGAACGGAGCTCGTGCGAGAGGTCCTGTACGAAGCGGCGACGGAGCTCGGCCGCACGCCGCGCCGACGAGACCTCGGTCAGCAGAACCACGGCGCCCCCGCGGCGCACCGGGAAGGCCCGTACTTCCCACACCCCGCGCGGGTTCTCGATCACGACCGGCTGCGGTTGCCGGCCGGCTGCGGCGGAGTGGACCACAGCCAGCGCCTCGGGGTCGCGCAGCACCTCGACCAGCTGGGCACCCGTACGGACCTCTTCCCAGCCGCAGAAGCGGAGCGCCACCTGGTTGATCAGGCGCACCTTGAGGTCGGTGTCGACGACCACCAGGCCGTCACCGAGGCCGGCGGAAAGATCCTCGATCAGGTCGGCCATTGCGCCCCGCTCTTCGCGGCACGTGGCCGCCTCGTCCTGCAGCAGGCGCAGCTGCCACCGGGCCAGGTGGCCGGTACGGGTGCCGAGGGCGTCGAGCAGGTCACTCAGCGGCCGCACCGTCTCGCGCCAGACCGTGGCGCTGAGCACCGTGACTCCGAGGAGCCAGACCAGGAAGCCGGCGATGACGGCACCCATCCCCGCGTGCGCGGTAGCGAGGACGACCGCGATCAGCAGGGGCAGCGACGAGGCGACCACGATCACGAGGTGGCGCAGCGCACTCATTCGTACCCTCGGAAGCGGTAGCCGGCGCCGATCAGGGTCTCGATGCACTCGGCCCCCAGCTTGCGGCGCAGAGCGCGGACGTGGACGTCCACCGTCCGAGTCTCGATGTCGGTGGACAACCCCCACACGCGCTCCAGGATGTGTTCGCGGGTCACTACCCGCGGTCGGTTGGTGATCAGAAACCACAGCAGATCGAGCTCGCGCGCGGTCAGCCGCACCGGACGGCCGTCCAGCTGGACGTCCATCGCGTCGCGGCGCACCGTGAGCCGCTGGTCGCTGTAGGCGTTCTCGGGCACGCCCTGGTCGAGGGTGCGGCGCCGCAGCTGGGCCCTGATCCGGCTCTTCAGCTCGCGCAGCGAGAATGGCTTGGTGACGTAGTCGTCGGCGCCGAGGTCGAGCCCGGTGACCCGGTCACGCTCCTCGGCGCGTGCGGTCAGCATAATGATCGGGAGGTCGCGGACGGCCGGTGTCGTCCTGAGCTCGCGGCACAGCGCGAGGCCGTCGATGTCGGGCAGGTTGAGGTCCAGCAATACCAGGTCCGGCGGCTCGTCGAGGATGCCGGCGAGCCCGCTGGTGCCGTTCCCGAAGTGCCGCAACGCGTACCCCTCGCGCCCCAAGGCCAGGCTCAGCGAGGCGGCAAGATCCTCGTCGTCTTCGACCAGCACGATGGTGGTGTCCGGCATCTCAGCCTCCAGTGCGACATCCCGCCCTGGTGCGGAGGAACGGTAGGGGTGACATCATTCGCGGCTCACTCGCCGTCAATCTTCTGATGGCGGATCGGCGTACCCTCAACCAGGTAGACGACCTCCTCCGCGATGTTGGTGGCCTGGTCGGCGATGCGCTCCGCAAAGCGGGCGACAAAGATCAGGTTGATGGCCCGGGTGATCGTGCGCGGATCCTCCATCATGAACGTCAGAAGCTCGCGGAACAGATGGATGTACAGGTGGTCGACCTCGTCGTCCCGGCGGATGACATCGCGCGCCGCCTCGGGGTCCCTGGCCACATAGGCGCCGATGGCGTCCGACACCATCGCTTGGGCGAGGTTGACCATCCGAGGCAGGTCGTAAAGCGGCTTGAGCAGGGGTTGCTGGTTGAGCTCCAGGACACGCTCCGCGATGTTGACGGCGTGATCGCCGATCCGTTCGAGCTCGGGACCGAGCTTGATTGCGACGACCACGAACCGCAGGTCGGTCGCGGCCGGCTGGTGACGGACGATGAACTCGGTGGCGAGGTGATCGATCGTCACCTCATAGGCGTCAATCTCGTCGTCCATGGCGATGACAGCATTCGCCAGCGCCGAGTCACGGCCGACGAGGGCCCGGTTGACCTCCTCCAGACTCCTCTCAACCAGGCCGGCCATCGTCAGCACGGAGGTCTTCAGGCCGTTCAGCTCTTCCTCGAATTGTCGACGCATCATTCGTAACCTTCCCGTCCGCCGGAAGATGCGCCGGCCGCAGGATGACAGCTCCACCCCTGCCAACGGCGCCTTCCTGCCCGGATCACATGAACCATCGTAAACCCTTTCGGATGATAAGGGACGCGCCCCGCGGCGTGCGGGGCGCATCCTCCTCCCGAATGAGCGCTGGCCGGGCCGCCCGGGGAGGGTTGGTATGAGAGCGGCGTGGCTCCTTCAGTAGCTCAGCTGGAGCGTCAGCTGGAGACGGTTCTCATTTGGGATGCTCGGAATGTCGTGGCTCAGGCTCTCGTAGTCGAGAAGCCAGTAGTTGCCGTGCGCGAACTGCCACGCAACGCCGGCGATCCACCGCTTCTGGATGTCGTCGGTCGTAGACGGACCGCTGCTGTTGGGGTCGAAATGGTCGTAACGGCCGATGAAGCTGTACTCGGCGTTCTGTCCGAACCGCACTTCGGTGAACAGTGAGTAACCCTTGCGGTCGACCGACGCACCGGTCGAATCAATGGCGCTACCGCTCTGGTTGCCGGTGCCCGAGAAGTACTGAGCGGTCGCCACCCAGCGCGGGGACTCGTAGCTGGTCATGAATGCGAACAGGTTCCAGTCGGGCTCGGCGGCGGTGTTGCCCTTGCCGTTGATCCCGAACGCGGAGAACTGTAGGCCGGGCAGCGAGTCCGGCAGCGGGCGCAGCGACACACGGCCTTCGAGCACCTTGTTCGTGTTGGCCTCTGCGGCGTGGTAGCCGTTTCCGTTGTAGACGCCAACTTGGAACGAGCCGTAACTACCTGCGTAGTGGGAGTTCACGTTCTTCTTGTAGTCGGCGGGCAGGTCCTTTCCGAAGTTGCCGCCAAACATCACGCCGACGTCGGCCGAGTTGAAGAGGCCGTTCCTCTCCATGAACATCGGGTCCTGCATGCGGAAGCGGTTGATGTGCTCCTCGAAGTCGAGCCACGGCATGTGCGCGAGGCCGAACTCGACGTACGGCTTCTGCACGACGCCACTGCCCGCCCACTTGAACTTGCCGTAGACGTACTTCAGGCGCGGCTTCCAATCGCCGGTCGAATCCTGGTGCAGGTCGGTGGTGATTCGGGCGTCGAGGGAAGACGTGATGGACTTGTTGACATCAAAATAGCCGCGCTTGAGGGTGAAGCGGCTGTAATCGGAGGTCTCGCCCGGTACGCCCGAGTACTTGGTTCCGTCCTGGTACGAGATGTAGGCCAGCATGCCGATCTTGAGGCCCTGAAGGGCCTTCGGCAGCTCGACCTTGGCCGGCGGCAGCTCGGACACCGCTTCCTTGGCCACCTTCACGGTCTGTGCGTGCTGCTGCTCCGCCTCGGCCGCCTGGCGGCCGGCGTACTCGCGTTGCAGGGCGAGCGCCTCCTGCTGCGAGACCACGCCCTTCTCCACCAGCAGCTTGAGCAGCGGGTCCATCTTCGTGGCTTCCTGAGCGGCGGCCGAGCTCGTGATCAGCGCGAGCCCGACGACCAGCAGTGCGGTCCAGCGAATCAGCCTCATACAGCCCTCCTTGTTCCTGTGTTCTCCCTGTGTCGGGCGGAACCGCCCGCTAGAGGGCACCTTGGGCGGGGCCCGTGAAGCTGGCGTGAAGCGAGGATGAAGGGCGGGTAAAGATGTTCAGGAGATGAAGGTGCCGTAAAGCTCGGTTCTATCCCCTTACTTTACAGCGTATTGAGAATTCACAATGTGGACACGATGTCAGCGATGCGCACCGCGCCATCGCGTGGCAGTGCCGCGAAGCCGGCCTTCGCCGCCGCCGCCAGGCTCGCGTCGGCCAGGCGGTCGCTGAGCCAGGACGAGAACAACGATGCTGGTGGCTGGTCAAAGCCGGCGCCGGCCGCGAGGACGAGCTCCCGGTTGGCTTCCTCGTGATCGCCGACCGGCGGTGCGAGAAGCAGCGGCAACCCGAGAGCGGCGAAGAAGCTCAGCTCGGAGGGCTTGGTCCACAGCAGGTCGGTGTCGGCAAGAAGCGAGTTGAAGCGCTCCAGATAGGTTGGGACGGCGTCGGCGACCAGCACGCCGGATTGGGCCTCGGGCCCGCCTGGGTCCAAGCCAGCGCGCTCCAGCTCCCGGCGGAAGGCGGAGGCGAGGTCTCGGTGTGTAGCGGCGACCAGGGTGAGCCGAAGCCGTCCTGCCAGGACCAGGGGTACGACGGCACGGGTGAGGGTCAGCGCTCGCTCAGCCTGCGCGCCGGCACCGCCGACGGCGAGAGTGAGACGAGGCGGTTGCCGCTCGCTCCCGTCTTTGGTCAGTCGATTGAGACGGCGCTCGAGGTCACTCGCGGCCGAGGCGGCGAGCTCGGGTGGTAGCGGGAAGCCGGTGACGTGCACCATCTCCGGCGCGACTCCGTAGGCGATCAGCCGTCGCGCGGTGCGGCGCGCCGGAACGCAGTAGACGATGTGCGAGGCGGACGGGGCGCGGGGCACCCAGATGCGGGCCACGTCGGTGTCGGTGACCACGCAGATGACCCGTTGGAGGCCGGCTGCGTCGGCCGCGACTGCCGGCATGTAGAAGGTCGTGACCAGGGTCTCGTCCCATCGGGCCGCCGCCTGTGCCAGCCGGCGCCCGAAGCCTCGGCGGACGAGCTCGGCGAGGGCGCGCGCCGCGAGGTCGGGCCGGCACAGATCGCGGTTGCCGTCGATACGGGGGATTCGAGTAAGCCGTGCCAGGACCGGTCCCGCCACGAACCTCACAAAAGGTCGTTGCGACAAACGGGAGAGCGCCTCATAGGCCAGGCGTGCCCACCGCCACACGCGCAGGTCGGCTGCGCCGGCAAGCGGTGGCGTGTCCGCTTCTACAACCGGCACCCCCAGCTCGGACCCGAGAGCAAAAGCAGCCCGGAGGTGTCCGTAGCCCATGGTCACCGAGACCACCGGGCTTGCCCCCGGCATCCGCTGCTCGGCCCTCTCGACTGCCATGCTCATCACGACAGGTTAGCATCGCGGCAGGAAGGCAGGGCCGGCGGCACCACACGACACCCAATGGCCCGACTTCATGCCGGCTTCACCACCTCCTCCTACCCTCACGGTCATGGAGATGCCGCTCCTGACCCCGCTGGTGCTCCTGGGTCTCGCCCTCGTGGCCCTGATGGCGGTGATTCAGCGGCACCACCTGGCTTCACCTGAGCCATCTCTTCCCTTCTATCGTCCCCGGGTCAGCATCCTCAAGCCTCTCAGGGGTGCCGATCCCAACCTCGAGGCCAACCTGGCCTCCTTTTTTCTTCTGGCCTACCCCGACTTCGAGGTGCTCCTCGGAGTGCGGGATGCGGATGATCCCGCCGCCGAGGTCGCCCGGCGCGTGATGGCGGCCTTTCCGCAGGTTCCGGCCCGACTCGTGGTGAGCCACCGCGAGGTAGGTCTGAACCCCAAGGTCAACAACCTCGCCAACATGCTGCCGCACGCCCGAGGCGAGCTGATCCTGATCAGCGACTCCAACGTACGCGTTCGGTCGAACTACCTCCACGACATGGTGGCTCACCTGCACCGGCCCGGAGTCCGGCTGGTGTCGTCGCCTTTCCGGGGTATCGGCGCAGGGACGCTTGGGACCGCCTGCGAAACCCTCCAGCTCAACACCTTCGTGATGGGCGGCGTGTGCGCCGTGCACCGGTTGTGGGACGGTGTATGCGTGGTCGGCAAGTCGATGATGCTGCACCGGCGCGATCTCGAGGCGTTCGGTGGCTTTGCCCACCTCGGGCGGTTTCTGGCCGAGGACCAGGTGTGCGGGCAGGAGGTGGCCGCGGCCGGTGGCCTGCTGGCAGTAACGGCGGAACCGGTCGACAACGTGGTCGGCTCCCTCACCGTGAGCGAGTTCCTGTCCCGGCATCTGCGGTGGGCCAAGATCCGCTGGCGGATCAACCCGGTCGGGTATCTCGGCGAGTCCCTCCTCAACCCGGTGTTCCTGGCCCTTGTCCAGATGCTGGTCGAGCCCACCCGCGCGGCCATGTTGTTTCTTGCGTCCACCGTCGCAGCCAAGGCGCTGCTCGACGCTTCCAGCGAGCGTGCGCTCGGCGTTCGGCGCCCGCTCTCCGTGTACCCGGCCCTGGTGCTCGTGAAGGACCTGCTCATCGGGATCTCGTGGCCGCTGCCAATGGTGGCCCGGAAGCTGGCCTGGCGCGGCAACCGGCTGCAGATCGGCCGCCGGACAGAGCTCGTGCCGCTGGGTGGTCCGGTCCCGTCCTCCATCGACTGGATGGTCGGAATCCCGGCCGGTCAGATGAGGATCACGACCGCCCAAGCGAACAGCGCGCCGATCGCTCCGCCGGCCGCTACGTCGCTGGGGTAGTGAACGCCCAGCACCACGCGGGAGGCTGCCATCAGCAGCGCCAGGGCGGCAAAGAACGGTCCGGCGGCTGGGATCAACGCCGTTATCACTACCGCCGCCATCACCGCGTGCAGGGTGTGGCCCGAAGGGAAGCTGCCGCGATCGGGGATTTCCACCCGCTGAGGCGGTCCGCCCGGTCTCTCGCACGGCCGCACGCGGCCGCAGGTTCGCTTGAGGGTCTTCTGCAGCAGCACCGCGGCAACGGCGGCGCCCGCCCACACGGCCGCGGAGCGAGGGCCGACGACGGCAAGCAGCAGCAGGCCGGTGGTGACCGACAGTCCCCAGTCGCCGTACCTGGATACCAGGCGCAGGAGGCCGATCATCAACCGTCCGTTGACCGCGGCGGCGACGGTGCAGACAGCGGCGTCCTCCAGCCCCTGTAGGAGCTGGAGGGACGCCGCGGGTGAAGGTCGCCCGGCCCTCATGCAACCACAGTCGGGTGAGTCGATGAAGAGGCGATGAAGCCCCTGTGAAGACCGCGCAAGAATTTTGCTTACGTGGTTATTACGCCCGCTTCCCGGCACCTTCACCGGTGCGGCTCATGGTGGCGCCGTGAGGACCGGAAGGCTGGCACGCTATGCGGAAGCGGTTGGTCTCTACCGAGAGCCGGGAACCGCGCGGCTGGGTCAGGTGGCTAACTGCGCGGACATGGCGATGACCTCGATGGAGAGGCTGGACCTGGTGGAGAGCGGCGATGCCCACTACCGGCGTCTAGCCGACGAGGTGCGTCGGGCGAGGCGAGAGATCGCCCTCGAGATGTATCAGATTCGTGCCGACGAGGTCGGAGGCGCGCTTGCCGTCGAGCTCGCGAGGGCGGCGCAGCGCGGGGTCAGGGTTCGGTTGCTGGCGGACAGCTTCGGCAGTGCACGGGCCGCGCGTTTGCTGGGCGCGCTCAAGCCGGGGGGAGTCGAGGTGTGCTGGTACAACCCCTACCTCCTCGGCCGGAGGACGCATCGCAAGCTGATCGTGATCGACGGCCGGCTGGTAGCCCTCGGTGGCATGAACACGGGCTGCGAGTTCTCGGAACGGCGCTCGGGCGCCGACGCCTGGCGCGATCTGATGGCGTGGTTCGAGGGCGAGGCAGTTGGAGTCTTGGAAGCTCAGCTGAACACGGCCTGGGAGAGGTGCGGCGGCTCACCGGGAGCGGACCAGGTCGCGGTCTACCGCAACGCGGAGGCTATCCCTTGCGCCGTGGCCGGCGGCGAGGCCGGGCACCAGGGTCACGGGGCCGCCTACGCCGCCGTCGTCGACTCGGCCAGCGAGGAGCTGCTGTTGGCCAACCCGTACTTCGTCCCTCCGCGCTTCCTCGAGGAGCGCCTCATCGCTGCGCGCCGCCGCGGGGTGAGGGTCGTCATCGCGATCCCTCGGCGCTCGGACGTACCGCTGTTCAAGCATGCTGGCCGTCGGCGCTACACGCGCCTGCTGGACGCCGGAGTCGAGATCTGGGAACGCTGCGACAAGATGGTGCATGCCAAGGTGGTGGCGGTCGACCGCATACTCGCCGGTATCGGCTCCGTGAACCTGAACCGGCGCAGCTTGCTGTCCAACTCGGAGACCTTCTTGCTCACCCCCGAGCCTGGCGTGGTGGCACGCGTCCGACGCCTGGTTCTGGGAGAAGCTGCGGGGTCGTCGGAGGCGCTCGACGCCCGCGCCTGGAGACGGCACACCGACCGGCTGCACTGGGCCGAGGTCCTGGCGGCACCGCTGGCTGCGCTCCTCTGACTCGTCAACCTGAACGGGCCCGGGCCTCGTCGGCCAGCTGGCGACTGAGTGGGCAGAATGCCGCCCAAAGGTGCAGTACTTGGCGCCACAGTGGTCGCTGGTGACTCAGCACCTGTGAATTGACGACCAAAATGTAGTCTCAGTGGTCGGTGAGTGTCCTACCGGCCCACCATCTTTCCACCCGTCAGGGTACCGATTCCCGCCCAGCGCGCGACCATGGGGGCGATGTCGGTGGCCTGGAGCTCTTTGAGACGACGGTGTGCGACCTCGGGCCCGCGGGCGAAGAAGATCCCGCACAGCTGGTCGTGGGAGGCCAGGTAGCCGTGCTGGCCGTAGTAGCGGGTGGGCTCGATGACCTTGCCGCCAAGAGCAGCCGAGGCGGCGTAGCCGGGACGGAGGAAGACGATCAGGTCGCCGCTGTTGACGCTGTCGAGGCCGATCCTGGCGGCCTGCTCGCGGGTGAAGATGCGCTCGACGACCGGCTCGCCGCCCGAGGACAGGTCGGCCAGGACGCGGGCCGCGCGGCGCAGCAGCTCGGGTGCGGCTTTCGGCTTGACGACCCCGCCCGGCTCGCGGCCCTCGAGGTTGAGGTAGAGGTGGGCGCAGCCGCCCGAGGTATAGGCGAGCATTGGCGTGTCGGCAGCCGGGCGCGGCCTGCCGTTGCTCTCGACGGTCGTGACGAGCCCCTCGGTGGCAAGCGCCTGGTTGATCTTGACCTCGTCGTAGAGCGGCACCAGGCCGTGGTCGGACACCACCACGAGGGTGTCGCGCCTGGGGTTCAGAAAGCCCCACAGCGAGGCCACCGAGCGGTCGAACGAGCGCCCGACCTGCTTGAGCCCTTCATGTGCTGCGAGCTCCGAGCCGGGGCTCCAGGCCCACTGGCGCTTGTCCAGGATCAGGGCTGCGTGCTCATACTCGTCCGGCGTCGGGTGGTAGGCGAGGAGAAGGTCGAACCGCTCATGGGCGATGACCTCGCCAGCCACCGCGTCCAGCCACCGATCGAGGCGTTTGCCCTGCTCGAGATAGGTGTCGAGGTCGATGCCCTTGCCCATGTCCAGCCACCACTGGCTGAGCATTTGGCCGTCCGGCACCCCCGGCCAGGGGCCAACGGCGGCGCTGAGCCGCTCGGCGAACGCTTGGGGGTAGGCGTAGGTGCGGTTGACGGCTCCCAGATAGAGGCGGATGCTCCCGCGTTCACGGTCCAGGCGCAGTACCTTGCACCACGCTCCGTAGGTGTAGGCATGGTCCTCACCGGGGCCCTTGGCGGAGAAGCTGAGGGCGAACCAGTGGTCACGGCCGAGGAGCTGGACCTCATCCGTGGCCGGTCCCTGGACCGCCACCGTGTCATAGATGGCGAGCCCGTCCGGATCGCCGTCGACAACGGTCACGGTGAACGACACGACTTCCGGCTTGCTGCCGGGCAGCTTCACCGGGACCGTCCAGACCCGCGCGGGCAGGCCGTCGTTCGACGCCAGCACGGACGCCGAGCTTGCCCGCGCCGGGTCAAGCTCGTCGATGGCGCTGGCGGCAAGGGGTCGGGCCGGCCAGGTCAGCCCGAAGTCACCGCCTCGAGCCGGGGTGGAGTCGTTGGCGCCGGGCCAGGTCAGGATCCCGACGCGTTTGCCCCGTCGCCGCGCCGCCTGCCACAGTGTCTCGGCCTCGATCGGCGCCGAGAAGCCGGAGATGCCGCGTGTGATCGGCGCTCCCGCAGGGTGGAAGTAGTTGCTGACGATCCCGCTCGCCTGCGGCAGGGCACCAGTCACCAGCGCGATGTGGTTGACCGCGGTCAGCGTCGGGTCGACCATGCGCACCCGTCGCGCCGCCGTCCCTTCCGACACCATTCCCGACACTCCGTCCGGGTTGTCGAGGACCCCGTCCTCCAGCCATCCCCAGGCGAGATCTGCCCCGACGCCGTCGTAGGAGACCATTACCAGACGAGGCGGTGTGGCCCCGGTCGGTGGGGTGCCCGATCGGCAGCCACCGAGCGACAGCCCGAGTGCGCACAGGACAACAAGGCAGCGGCTGCGAGTCGTCTTCATCGTGGCAGGGTAACTCAGCTCGGGGGAGGAACGATTCCGGCTTCGCCGCGGCGGGCGCGCAGCAATGCCAGCAGGCCCCCCACCAGCAGCAGCTGCACCGCGGTGTTGATGACGCTGGCCTCGAGGCCGAAGGCGCCGCCACTAAGCAGGACCGGACCACGCGGCGTCGTCGACAGTAGGGTCAGTCCGCCGAGCCCGAGCGAGGCTGCCGAGATGCCGGAGTTGGGAAGGCCGATAACGAAGAACTGAGTGAAGTTCCAGGCCGCATGCGCAGCGATCGCGAACCACAGCGAGTCGAACGCCAGCACGCCCAGGCAGAAGGTGATCCCGGCGAGCGCGACGTTGAACGCCCCGAGATGACTCGCGTTCGGGTTGAGGAGGTGGATGCCGCCGAAGGCGATCCCGGAGGCTGCTACGGCGGCGGGCAGGCCCCACGACCCGGTCAGGATCTGGAGCACGTAGCCTCGGTACCAGACCTCCTCGAGCAGCGGCGCCATCAGGCAGGAGACCGCCAGCCAGCCGGCCGCCACGTGGAGCGCGTCGGGGCCGAGCGATCCGTGACCGGTGTCGATCGTGAATGCCCCCGCGGCGGCGCCCACCGCGAACACGAGCGCCGCCGACCCGGCGCCCAGGAGCAGCCCCCAGGCCGCCGGGCCGAGCTCGTGGCGGCGGGCGGTCAGGCGCAGTCGCGCCAGCCTCGATCTCTCGGCCCAGCGCCAGGCCGCGAGGGTCAGAAGGAGCGCCAGCGCCTGTACCACGAGGCGCACCGCCACCATCTCCCCGCTCGCGAGATCGGCCACCGTCCTGCCGTGATAATCGAGACTTGACAGCCCCAGTACGTTCACCGCCAGGACCATACCGCCGATCAGGATAAGGTTTGGCAGCAGGCCCTGTGCGAGGATGAAGACGCCGGCGAGCCGCACCGGTGGCCACACGCGGCGCAGGAGGATCTCTTCCGCTCTCATCGCGAACTGTGCCCACAGGCCCGACAGCGCAACCGAGACATGGCCCTCCTCCCGCAGCTGGTGGCTCCACAATACACGAAGCGGCGGGTGCGGGTGCGCGGCTGCTTTGGCATCCCGCGGCGGCCGGGTGTCGTGCGCCTGTCGCGCGGCGTTACAATCCCAACCGATGCAGTACGCAGTACAGACCACCAATCTCACCAAGAGCTTCGGTGACACGGTGGCGGTCGACCACGTCGACCTGGCGGTACCGGCCGGCGCCTTCTATGGCTTCCTGGGCCCCAACGGCGCCGGCAAATCGACCACCATCAAGTGCCTCACCGGGCTGCTCCGCCAAGAGCAGGGGACGATCCGCATCCTCGGTCTCGACCCGCGTTCGGATGACCTCGACATCAAGCGCCAGACCGGCGTCATCCCCGAGGACGAGGCTCTCTTCGAGCGCCTTACTGGAGCTGAGACGCTGACCCTGGTGGCCCGCGTTCACGGGCTGGCTGGGAGCGTGGCCCAGCAGCGCCGGAGTGAGTTGCTCACGCTCCTCGGTCTCGACGGCGCCGCGGGCAAGCTGGTCGTCGACTACTCGCACGGCATGCGCAAGAAGCTCGCGCTGGCGGTGGCACTGTTGCCGTCGCCGAGGCTGCTATTCCTCGACGAGCCGTTCGAGGGCATCGATCCCATCGCCTCTCACCAGATCAAGGAGCTGCTGCAGCGCTTCGTTGGCCGCGGCGGCACGGTGTTTCTGACCTCGCACATCCTGGAGATCATCGAGCGGCTCGCGGACCATGTCGGCATCATCGATCGCGGCCGCCTCGTCGTCCAGGGCACCATAGCCGAGGTCACCGCCGGCCGCACGCTCGAGGACGCCTTCATCACCGCGGTCGGCGCGCCCCCTGCCGCCGCACGCACGCTCGAGTGGCTGGGGTGAAGGTCCGGCTGCTGCCGACCCTGGCGTGGCTGCAGTGGCGGCTGATCGTGAACCGCCTGCGCGAGGGCGGCAAGCGGGACGCCATGGAGAAGGTGTCTCGGGTCAGCGAGCTCGTCGTCTTGGTCATCCTCGGACTGCTCGCCCTGCCGGTGGTTCTTCTCCTGGCCATCGGCGGCGCCGTGGCCGGCTGGATGTTGGCGGCGGGCGGCGCCGTGGTCAAGGGGACAGTGGTCGCTGCAAGCGCAGTCGCCGCCGTACCGGTGATGTGGGTGGTTCTGCGGCCACTGTTCTCCGTCGGCGAGGCGAGATCAGGGTCGACCACCCTGCTCCGCCTGCTGCCCGTTCCCAGAGCGGTGTTCCGCAACCTGGAGCTCCTTCGCTCACTCCTGGACCCGGTCGTGCTGGCCTTCGTGCCGCCGCTCCTGCTCCTTCCCTTGGGCATGCTCGCGCGCGGCGCCGTCACGGGTGGGCTGCTGGCGTTGGCGGCCAGCGTGCTGCTTCTCGCGACGGTGGCCGCCCTGGGCAGCACGGTGTCCCTCGCTATCCAGCTTGTCGCACGACGCCGCGGTCGTGCCGAGCTGGTGACGTTTGCTTTGATCGTGTTGCTCTCGGTCGCGGGCTTTCTCCCGCAGCTCTTCGTCCACGGATCGCGACCGAGACCAGCGGCTCGCTCCACGACGGCGATCGAGCGCACAATCAGCGGCCCGTCAGCCCTGCCGCTCTTCATCCGCTATTCACCGGCGGGCCTGTATGGCACCGCTCTGGCACGGGCCGCCGGGCGCGAGCCAACAGGTGTGGCGGTGGCGCTCGGCTTTCTTCTGCTCACCGCGGCGCTTCTGACCGTGGTCTCACAGGCGCTTCTCAACCGGCTGCTCACCTCGTCCGGTTCCGGGGGTGGGGGGGGATCCGGCGGAGTAGAGGCGACGGCTACGTGGCGACTGCCTGGTTTCGCCGTGCCGACCGTGGCCGTTGCAGTGGCCGAGGCCCGCGCGCACATGCGGACCGTGCGCGGCAAGATCGCGGTCCTGACCCCTGCTCTGGTGCTGGCCCTGATGTCCATCGCCTTCCGCCACCAAGCGGAGGGCCCGATGCCGGTGCGGATGGGCAACATGCTGCTCATCTTCCTTGCCCTGTTCGGCTCGACCGGTATGGCGACGTTCTCTGTCAACCAGTTCGCGGTCTTGCGCGGCGGCCAACTGCTCGAGGGCGTGCTGCCGCTGGCGGTCCGCGGGCTCCTGACCGGCAAGCTGCTGGCGACAACGGCGATGGTCATCATGGCCACGGTCGCCGGAGCGATCGTCCTCGTTGTTCTGGGCCCCGAGGTCCGTGCGCCTTTCGTCGTCGCGGCCGCCCTTGCCGGAATCGCCGCCCATGTCACGCTGGCGCCCGTCGCAGCAGTTCTGTCGGCCCTCTTCCCGAAGCCGGTCGAACTGTCTGCGATCGGTCGCGGTGCACAGCCGCACGGCCTCGCGGTGCTGATCAACCTGTTGGGTACGCTGGTCGCACTGGCGCCGGCGGTCGCGCTCGGGGCCGGCGCCTACCTGCTCACTCACAGGGCTTGGTTGGTGCCAGCCGCCGTCCTCGGCGAGCTTGCGCTCGCCATCCTCTTCGCCCGCCTGGCACTGCCTGTTGCTTCACGGCTCGTGGCGTCTCGCGGGGACAACATTACCCTCGTGGCCTCGGGCCACTAGCACCATCGCGCGAGGGCTGCGGTATCCTCGCGCCATGCTGCCGGAGTGGGTGTTCGACGAGGCCGACCGCGCCTTCATGGCAGCGGCGCTGGATCAGGCGCGAGAGGCGGGCGAGTGCGGCGAGGTGCCGGTGGGAGCGGTTGTCGTGTGCGGTGGCGAGATCGTGGCCCGCGCCGGCAACCGGCGTCAGCACGAGCGGGATCCTGCGGGGCACGCCGAGATTCTGGCGCTGCGCGAGGCGGCCCGGGCGACAAACGACTGGCGGCTCGAGGAGTGCACCCTGTACGTCACTCTGGAGCCCTGTCCAATGTGTGTTGCGGCCTGTCGGCAGGCGCGGGTCGACCTCGTGGTGTGGGGTGCCGCCGACCCGGCGATGGGCGCCTGCGGCTCGGTGCTCGATCTCGCCGAGGACCCGCGACTGGGCCCGCCGCTGGCGACCCGCGGCGGACTCGCCGCCGAGGAGTGCGGCGGCCTGCTGAAGGCGTTCTTCTCCGGCCGACGCTGACACACGGGGAGCCCAGAGTGGAGCCCAGGCGACCTGCGGCACTCACCGGATCCCCCTAAGTGCTGCTCCCTTCCGGGCCTGACACGGTTCGGAGGTCGGCGATGCACAGGGCCCAGGCTCCAATCTGGGCTCCCCGACACCTTCGTGTGGCGGAGAGGGCGGGATTCGAACCCGCGGTGGAGTTACCCCCACACACGCTTTCCAAGCGTGCTCCTTCGGCCACTCGGACACCTCTCCGGGCTCTCTTGTCGATCTGGCGGAGAGGGTGGGATTCGAACCCACGGACCTCGTGAAAGGTCAACGGTTTTCGAGACCGCCCCGTTCGACCACTCCGGCACCTCTCCGCAACGGGATCGGCATTCTACCAGAGGAGTGCGGGTGAGGCACGGGACTGTTCGTCAGGGGGGGCAAGAGGGTGAGAAAGCTCCACCGCCCACCCGGTGACGAAGTGACGGAGTGACGGAGAGACCCGTGAGGGCTCAAGTGCACGGAGGCGTTGCTTACTCGTTCGCCATACCGAACACGGCTCTCAGGCTGATCTGCAGCGAGAGGCCGGGCGCTTCGACCGCATCCTCGTCGGGCGAGACGAGGTACCTGCGGTCGAGAAGGTTGGTGACCATGACCCGCACCTGCAGCCTTTCGCCGACTCGCCAGCCGGCGCCGGCGTCGACCACCGTGTGACCCGGCACCTCCTGTTCGGACGGGCCGGGGCGGCTCTTGCGCGCCCACGCCGCCAGGCGAATCAGCCACCAGCTCCCCGGAGAAGGCTCATGACGGAGAACCACGAAGCCGCCGGGCGCGGGCACGTCGTCGACGGGGTCGCCGGGCCCCCGAATCTCGCCCCGCTCGTTCCACAGGCCGAGCTGCAGCGACCAGCGAGGGGTGAGGTCGAGTGTCCCCTCGAGCTCGAGGCCGCGGAGCTGTGCGTCGCCCCGGTTGCGGAAGAAGTAGTTGCCGTCGGTCTTGAAGCGCTCGATCAGGTCGTTGATGCGGTACGCGTAGCCGTACAGGGCCAGGTTGGCTGCGCCCCGGCGGTAACGCAGCGCGAGGTCGAGCTGACGGCTGGTTTCCGGTTCCAGGTCCGGGTTGCCGGTGATGAAACCGCGGCCGGTGAAGCCGCGGTAGAAGCGGTCGGACAGGAACGCGTCCCGGAACCCTCGCGCCAGCTGGCCGGTGAGGTCGAGACCGGTGGCGAGTGGCACCGTGACGGCGGCGAAGCCGGAGACGTCGCCGTGAGTCGCAGAGGCGTCGCCGAAGTATCCCCCTTCATTCTCGGTGCGGACGGTGTCGAGCCGCAGGCCGCCGGACAGGCGGACCCTGCCGACGGATCCGCTGACACCGGTAAAGACGCCGAGGTCGTCGCGCCGTGCAGAGTCGATCGAGGTTTCGTGTGAGGTCAGGATTCGGTGGGCGCCGGAGATGTCGTAGCTCTCGTTGACCGCGTGCAGGCCATAGCGGCCGTACGCATTGAGGCCGACCACCAGCCTCGCCATGCCGAGCGACCGCTCGGCCTCCACGCGCAGCTCGTAGTCTCGCGCGTCAACGTCCGAACGGTCGCGGGAGATCGGTACACCATTGGTGCCGAGACCGTCCTTGTCGAGGATGAGCTGATAGCTATCCCAGCTCGCGGCCACCGACAACCGCTTCCAGGCCCCGCCGCCGGGGCGCTCGAAGCCGAGGTCGAGGCGGTGGGAGTTCTCCTCCGGGTAGTACGAACGCGTGATGTGAGAGTCGGGCGCCGGCTTGCCGGCGTCGCGGCCGTAGTCGCTGCGCCAGCCGACCCACAGCACGCCGCCGGCGAGCTCGCGCTGGTACGCCAGCCGCAGCCCTTCGGTCTCGGAGCGGCTGTTGTAGACGGTCCCGTCCGGGCTCTCGTAGTCGTCGTTCTTGCGCCAGGATGCACCCAGCAGCAGGCCGCCGCCCAAGCCGTTGGTCGTCACCTCGGCCATCGCGCCGCGTTCAGAAGCAGCGGTGCCGCCGAGAACAACGGCTCGCACCCGTGACGGTGCTCCCGGCTCAGGCATGCGGGAGCGGGCGCGGATGAGACCTCCGAACGCGTCCGAGCCGTAGGCCACCGAGCCCGGCCCGCGAACCACCTCGACCTCCTCGACGGTGTCCGGGTCGAGGAAGGTCGCGGACACGCCGGCGCGGCGCTCGGTGGTCACGCGGCCCCCGTCGAGCAGGATCAGAGTGCGGCCCTTGGGCAGCCCGCGGAGCGCGGGAACGGCCGCCGGACCGACGCCGCTGGCACTTGCCCCGGGGACGTTGGCGAGCGCCTCGAAGAGGTGGTCGGGGCGCCGCTGTGCCAGCTCCGTGGCACCGATGACGGTGGCCGCGGCGGCGGGCGGCAGCTCCAGGTCGGGAGCAGCGCCGCTGACCACCGTGATGGTTTCCCCGAGAGGCCGGACGCGGACCTCCAGCCGCCCTTCTGCCGGCAGCCGGGTAACGGTCACGGGCCGGAAGGCGACGCCGTCGGGGCGCGCCACCAACAGGACGAACGGCAGCCTTGGATCAGGTACGACCGAGAACCGGCCCTGACCGTCGGCGACCACCATGCCGGCCCGGTCGAGAACGGTGACCCGGGCGCCGGCCAGTGGTTGGCCGTCGGGAGCGACAACCTGGCCCTCGAAGGCCGTGGCCAACGAGGCCGTCAGCAGCAGGCCCGCCGCGGCGAGGATTCGGATCGAGCGCATGTGTTCTCCTTCGCTGAGTGGACCGGGACATGGGTGGTGCCGTCGCGGTGGGCCGCACCGAGCCTCGGCCTATCTGATGTTGGGAACCGAAGGCTCGCGAAGGAGGCTCATTCGAGCCGGGGGAGGCCGTGGGCGACTCGGGCAAGTGCGCCCGGGAGTCGGGTTCGGCAGGTGTGTCGTCGCTGGGATCTGTCGGTAGCAGTCGGCGGCTGCTTGGGGGACCCCGCCCCCTGGTGGCCGGCACGAACGACGGCCGGCATGTGGCGGAAACTCTCGGACAGCCAGTCGGCGGCCTGCCGGGCGCCGTCCGGGCCGAGCGGAGCGTTCGGTGAGCCGCGCTCCAGCCACCACTCGCCGTTCGCGAAACCTGGTGACGGCAGCGTGGTGCGCACCGAACCGATGATGCGGAAGGCGCCGCCGGGCTCCGCCAGGAGCTCGTGCCCGTCGCGGCCGAACCTCACGACGAGGCGCGCAGCCGGCGTCGGCAGGTCGGGTACCCGCCACAGCAGGCGTCCGGGGCGGGGGGCGAGCTGCTCGGTGAGACGGACCGGGAACCGTCCCTTGCCATCGACCATGAGCAGGATTTCCAGCTCGTCGACCGGCTCGTCGAAGCTGGTCCAGCGCACCTCGATGACTTCTCCCGCACGCACCGTCTGACCGGCGTGTGGGCGCTCGACTCGCCCCTCACCGGCGGCAGGAGGAGCGGCCAAGAGGAGGAGAACGGCCGCCAGCACCGCCGAGGTCGCGGCCAGCCATCGTCGTTCGCTGCCGGGTTGGTGGTTGGACACTGCAGGCAGACTATCACAGGAGTACGGTACGGCTCGACGTTCCCTTGCGTCCCTCTCCTTCCTGCGCCACAATCGCCGGGGAGGTAGGCATGCAGGAGTGGCACCACACGACGGTAGTGGCGGTGCGCCGCGGCGGCAAGGTCGCCGTCGGCTCGGACGGGCAGGTGACGCTGGGCAGCACGGTGCTGAAGGCCTCAGCGTCCAAGGTCCGCCGGCTGGCCGGCGGCAAGGTGATCGCCGGGTTCGCGGGCTCGGTCGCCGACGCGCTGGCGCTGTTCACCCGCTTCGAGGCCAAGCTCGAGGCTTACGGCCACAACCTGGAACGGGCGGCGGTCGAGCTGGCGCGCGAGTGGCGGACCGACAAGGCTCTCCGACACCTCGAGGCGCTCCTGGTTGCCGCCGATGTCGCGACGACACTGCTGGTGTCCGGCACCGGCGAGGTGTTGTCGCCCGACGACGACGTGGTGGCGGTCGGCTCCGGCGGCGGCTACGCTCTGGCGGCGGCGCGCGCCCTCCTGGCTCACACCGATCTCGATGCCGCGGGGATCGTGCGCGAGGCCCTGACAATCGCCTCCGCGATCGACATCTACACCAACGCTCACATCACGATCGAGGAGTTGGTTTCGTGAAGCTCGACAACCTGACACCGAAGGAGGTGGTCGCCGAGCTCGACCGCTACATCGTCGGCCAGACAGCGGCCAAGAAAGCGGTTGCGGTCGCGCTGCGCAACCGCTGGCGCCGGCAGCACCTGGACCCGGAGCTGGCGGAGGAGGTGGCGCCCAAGAACATCATCATGATCGGCCCGACCGGGGTCGGCAAGACGGAGATCGCGCGCCGTCTGGCGCGCCTCACGGGCTCCCCGTTTCTGAAGGTGGAGGCGTCGAAGTTCACCGAGGTGGGCTACGTCGGCCGCGACGTGGAGTCGATCGTCCGCGATCTCGTCGAGGCTGGCATCCAGCTCGTGCGCACGGAGCAGGTGGCCGAGGTCAAGGTGCGGGCCGAACGCGCCGCCGAGGAGCGGCTGCTCGAGCTCCTGGTGCCGCAGCGGCCGGGTCCTGTCGACGAGTCGTGGGAGGACAACCGCCGGGCCATCAAGCGCCTGCTGCGGGACGGCCAGCTCGAAGAGCGCGAGGTCGAGGTCGAGGTCGCGGAGCAGCGGATGCCGACCCTCGAGCTGTTCACCCCGCAGGGCATGGAGTCGATGGGGGTCAACTTCAAGGACATGTTCTCCGGCATGTTCGGCCGCAAGTCGATGAAGAAGATGAAGGTCGCCGACGCCCGCAGGGTGCTAATGGCGGAAGAGGAGGAAAAGCTCATCGACCGATCGCAGGTGGAGAGCGAGGCGCTGCGTCGGGTCGAGGAAGCGGGGATCGTGTTTCTTGACGAGCTCGACAAAATCGCTTCCCACCAGGAGGGTGGGCACGGGCCCGACGTCTCTCGCGAGGGCGTCCAGCGCGACCTGCTGCCGATCGTCGAGGGAACCACCACCAACACCCGCTACGGTCCGGTGCGCACCGATCACATTCTGTTTATCGCCGCCGGCGCCTTCCACGTGGCCCGCCCGGCCGACCTGATTCCTGAGATGCAGGGCCGCTTCCCGATCCGTGTCGAGCTGTCGTCGCTCGGCGCCGACGATTTCACGAGGATCCTGACCGAACCGGAGAACTCGCTGATCCGTCAGTACACCGAGCTGCTGGCTACCGAGGGGGTGGCACTCCACCTCGAGTCCGGCGCGGTGGAGGCGATTGCTCAGGCGGCCGCTGAGATCAACGCGGCAGCCGAGAACATCGGTGCGCGCCGGCTGCACACCGTGATGGAGCACCTCCTGGAGGAGATATCCTTCGAAGCACCCGAGCGCTCGGGAGAGACCTACAAGCTCGACGCCGAGGGGGTGCGCGAGCGCCTCGATCCGCTGATCGCCGACCGCGACCTCGCGCGCTACATTCTCTGAGGTTGAATGATGCGTCGGACGACGGCAATCCACTGGACCCTCCTCATTGCCGTGGTTGCCGTGTCAGTCGGTGCCCCGGGCTGCGGTCGCCGGGGACCGCCGCTGCCGCCGGTGGTGCGGGTCGCCGAGCGCACACGAGACCTCAAGGTGGTACAGGAAGGCACCTCGGCGGTGCTCACCTGGAGTTACCCGTCGATGACCCGCGCGGGTGGCCCGCTTCCCGACCTCGAGGCGATCGAGGTGTGGCGCCTGAGCCTGCCGACCGGTCAGGAGCCAAAGGGCGACTCGCCGCGGCAGAGGGGTATTCGTGAGCAGCTTCTGCTGAGCAAGGGCGAGCGCCTCATGGTCCTCGATCGTAAGGCGCTCGAGGGAGCAACCCACGGCTCTCAGCTGACGGTGCGCGATGACCTGCGGGCCTGGTACCAGGAGAACGCGAGCCGGATGCCGTTGGTGCTGTGGTACGCGGTGCGGTCGGTGTGCTGCCGCGGCCGGATGTCCGAGCTCTCCAACATCGCGCGACTCGTGCCTGAGGTGCCACCTTCGCCGCCGACCGCGGTGACGGCGACGCCGCAGGCGAACGGGATCGAGCTGGGGTGGACCAGCGCCTCCGGTTCGCCGGTCATCGTCGAGGGCTCTGCCGATGGCAAGACGTGGCGGCGCCTGACCGCCGAGCCGGTGGCCGAGCCGCCGTGGCGCGACACCAGCGCTCGCCAGGGTACGACCACCTACTACCGGCTGCGCTCGGTTGACGCGACGCGTGGCCTCGGCCTGATCGGCGAGCCGAGCAAGCCGCTGGCAGTTGCCTACCCGGACGTCTACCCGCCGGCGAGCCCCGAGAACCTGGTTTGCCTGCCGGAGGAGGGACGCATCCGCCTACGCTGGGACGCGGTCGCCGGGGCTGTGGAGTATCGGGTCTTCAGGAAGCGCCCGCGGGGTGGCTGGGACCACCTGGAGTTCCACGTCACGGCGCTCGAGTACACCGACACCTCGCCGCCGTCGGGAACCGCAACCTACGCCGTCAAGGCTGTTGACGCGGCCGGCAACGAGTCCGACGCTGCACTGTGCTCGACTGCCGCCGGGCCGCTGCCGTGAGCGGCCGCCTGCTCAAGGTGGAGGGCGCCGGCAACGACTTCCTGCTCGGTACCGGCGTCTGGGCCGAGCGGCTGGCCACCGACGCGGAGGTCGTGCGCCTGCTGTGCCGGCGACGGCTCGGCGTCGGCGCCGACGGCACTCTGGCGTTGTTCGGGGATGAGCCCGGTGTCGTGCGGCTGGTCTATCGCAACAGCGACGGCTCGGAGGCAGCGTTCTGCGCCAACGGCACCCGCTGCGCCGCACGTGCCGCGGTCGAGCTGCTCGGCCTCCCCGCGTCCCTCGTAGTGCGCACGGCGTGGGCGGAGGTTCCGGCGGAGGTGGTTGGAGAAACGGTGACGTTGGTGCTCCCCGCGCCGCCTGCGGCTCCGGCGACACTCGAGCTCAAGACATCCCAACGGACATGGCGGGCCTGGCTGCTCGAGGTCGGCGTTCCGCACCTCGTGGTGCCGTTTGAAGGCTCGCTCGGCAGCCTCGACCTGGCGGCGGTCGCGCCTCCGTTGCGTGCCCACTCGCAGCTGGGGCCCGGCGGCGCCAACGTCAGCTTCGTGGCCGCAGTGGGCCCGGGGCGGCTCGACGTGAGGTCGTGGGAGCGCGGTGTCGAGGCCGAGACTCTTTCCTGCGGCTCCGGCGTGGTCGCGGCGGCGCTCATGTGGATGCCACAGGCCGGTGGTCGCCGCCTGGTCTGTGCGACCCGGTCCGGGCAGGACCTCACGGTCGAGGCGGTGGGCGAACCGCCGGTGTGTAGCAGCCGGCTCACCGGCCCAGCTCACTTCATCGCCGACATTACTCCGCTGTAACCCTCGGATTTCTGGGGAGATACGGCCCTCGGACGGTTGGGCGATGAGGATGGGCGGAACGACTCACTGAAGAGCAGGACCGTCGAGCCCATTCTCGAGCTGATGCGGCCACTCCCGGACTCGGCCTGTCTGGAGCCCGGAGCATTCATGAGTGATCGTCATGAGACCGGCGAGGCATCTGTCAGGGGCAGAGGCCCGGCCGGTGACCCCGATGCCGTCCGTTGCGTGCGCCAAGGGCTCAGATTCGAGGCAACGCGCCGCCGCCGATGTCGCTTCGTCGTCAAGGCGCGGCAACGAAGAAGGTGGGCCGGTGGCGCCGCAACCCAGAGGGCAGTCCCGGCTTGCGGCCGATCTCTGAGTTGCTCGTCGTCGCGGTAGCTCAGGGGCTACAGCTTCCTCCTCGCGCCTTGATCTCGACCCCAAGCCGGGTCTGCGGACGGTACCGGGGCCGCCGGCCGGACCTCTACGTTCTGAGCGTCGAGCTCCCGGAGGCATAGCTGAAAGGTATGTTGAGGACAGCGAGACGTGAGGAGCACAGCGATGGCTGGTGTATCGCCGGTTGCAGTAGCTTGCGAGGGAATGCTCCGGGCTAGAACTGGTAGGTCTTGCCCTGCTCCAGCTCCTCGAGGTGCTGAGCGAACTCCATGCCGCCGATCTCGGCCCGTAGCTGGTCGATGTACGGCGGCTTGAAGTGGTAGAGCAGGACCGGGATCTCGGGCCGCACCTTGGCCAACTCGCCGGCCAGGCTGGTGGGTGTCAGGTGGAGAGAGATGTCGGCGATGTTCTGCATGTCGGTAGGAAACGAGCACTCGGTGATGAGCGCGCCTAACCCCTTGGTGTGGTTGGCAACCTCCCATACCCGGTCGGTGGGGCCGGTGTCGGAGGTGAAGAGCACGGTGCCCGAACCCTGCCGGATCAGGAAGCCGACGGTCGGCACGATATGGTTGACGGGGATCGCCGTCACCTCGACCGGACCGGAGCCGAGGCCGGCGATCTCGAACGGCTGCTCAGGCTCGATCTCGACGAAACGCACCGACGGGTACATGTGGTTGGGGATGCGCGAGAAGTCTGGCCACGTGTCGTTGTTGAACATGTGGCGGCGGACGTTCGCCAGCACGCGCTTGGTGCAGTAGATGTTGACCGCCGCGTCGCCGTTGGCGAAGCTGTTCTCGATCAGAAATGGCAGGCTGGCGATGTGGTCCATGTGCGAGTGCGAGATCAGGATGTGGCGAACCTGCCGCTGCTCCTCGATCGACAGGACACGGCTCACCGCGCCTGCGTCGACGGCAAGCTGGCCATCGATGAGAAAAGACGTCATCCGACAGCCGGGGGCATCTCCCCCAAAGCTCCCCAAAACCCGGAAATCCACGTTTCAAGTATAACGTGATCGCAACGAGACACCATCTCTGTGCAGAACCAGACCCGGTACCATGGAGATATGGATCACATCAAGACCCCGAGTGTCCTCCGCTTGGCGATGCTCATGAGCGGTCTCGGCAGCCGCGAGCGCCGGCTCGTCGCCGAGATCGCGGGCGACCTCGATCCGCTGCCGGCACTGGCAGAGGGTGGCGTACCGGCCGCGGTGTTGGCCGGAGTTCGCCGGGTCGCGCGTGACGAGGCGCCGGCGCTGCTCGAGCGGGTGGTGGCCGATGGATGGCGGTGGCTGACGCCGCCGGATCCCGACTATCCGGCGTTGCTGCCGGCCTTGAGCGACCCGCCGCTGGGGCTGTTCGTACGCGGCGACCTTCCCAACGGCCCGTCAACGGCCGTGGTCGGCTCGCGGCGAGCCACCGCGTACGGGCGCCAGGTCGCCGGCCTCGTAGCCCGTGAGCTGGCAGCTGCGGGGGTGGCCGTGGTGTCGGGAATGGCACGCGGGGTCGATGCCGCCGCCCATCGCGGCGCGCTCGAGAGCGGCGGCCCGACGGTCGCTGTGTGGGGCACCGGGCCGGACCGTGTGTACCCGGCGGAGCACCGCCGGCTGGCAGAAGAGATTGCCGCCCACGGCGCCCTGGTGACCGAGTACCTGCCGGGAACGCCACCGAGACGCCATCACTTCCCACAGCGCAACCGGATTCTGGCCGGAATGGCGCCGGTTACGGTGGTGGTCGAAGCCGCGGCCCGCTCCGGCGCCCTCGTCACCGCTCGTCTCGCCCTGGAGGAGGGGCGAGAGGTGTTCGCGGTGCCGGGCAGCATCCTCTCCCACCTGTCGGTTGGGCCCAACACGCTGCTCAAGCTGGGCGCGAGGCCGTTGCTGACGCCGCGCGACCTGCTCGACGAGCTCGGTGTGCCGGCGGCCGCCACGGCAGCTGCCGCGGCCGGGAACGACGGCGGGGTGCTGGCGGTTCTCCGTGGGGGTGAGGCTCTCGCCGTCGATGACCTAGCCGAGCGAACCCGGGCCGAGGTGCCCCGGCTCCTTGCCGAGCTGCTGGAGCTGGAGCTCGCCGGTCATGTCGAGAGGCAGCCCGACGGCCGCTACTGTCTGGCCCGCATCGACCGTACCGCGGGTTGACGCTGGTCCCGCGGCGGTACTTCACCGTGTTGTGGTAGGGTGGCCGGCCGTGGGAGGAGCGCACGCATGGCGTCGAAGCTGCTGATCGTCGAGTCCCCCGCCAAGGCGAGGACGATCGGGAAGTTCCTCGGTCGTGAGGTGGCCGTGAAGGCCTCGGTCGGGCACGTGCGTGACCTGCCGAAGGCGAGTCTCGGGGTCGACGAGGAGCACGGCTTCACCCCCGACTACGTGATCCTTCCGGAGAAGAAGAAGGTGGTCGACGAGCTGCGGCGCGCCGCGCGCGCCGCGGAGGAGATCTACCTGGCAACCGATCCCGACCGCGAGGGCGAGGCAATCTGCTGGCACCTGGCGGAGCTGCTGAAGGACACCGATCGTCCGTTGCACCGGGTCGAGTTCCACCAGATCACGCGCAACGCTGTCCGCGACGCCTTTGCAAGGCCGCGCCAGGTCGACATGGCCCGCGTCGATGCTCAGCAGGCCCGCCGGGTCATCGACCGGCTGGTCGGCTATCGCCTGTCACCTCTGCTGTGGGACAAGGTCAAGCGCGGCCTGTCGGCGGGGCGCGTGCAGTCGGTGGCGCTGAAGATGATCTGCGACCGCGAGGCGGAGATCGCGGCCTTTGTTTCCGAGGAGTACTGGCTGGTGGATGCGCGGGTTGCGGGCGCGGCGCCGCCGCCGTTCGTGGTTCGCCTGGCCAAGAAAGACGGCCGCAAGTGGCGTCCGACCTGTGAGGAAGAGGCCCGCTCCGTCGAGGAGGCGGTGAAGGCCGGACCGGTCGTGGTCGACGGCGTGACGCGTCGCAAGCGGACGCAGCGGCCAAAGCCGCCGTTCATCACCTCCCACCTGCAGCAGGAGGCGGCACGACGCTTGCGGCTGCCGGTGCGGCGCACGATGCGGATCGCGCAGCGCCTGTACGAGGGCGTCGATCTCGGCGACCGCGGCCGCCAGGGACTCATCACCTACATGCGAACCGACTCCGTGCGGGTGGCGTCGGAGTCGGTGACGGCGGCCCGCCAGCTGATCGCCGAGCGTTGGGGCGAGGCCGCCCTTCCCGGCTCGCCGAATTTCTTCAAGAACCGGTCTTCGGCCCAGGATGCGCACGAGGCGATCCGTCCCACCGATCCCAGCCTGACTCCCGAGCAGGTGGCTCCCTACCTGAAGCCGGAGGAGCTTCGCTTGTACCGCCTGATCTGGGAGCGGTTCATCGCCTCGCAGATGCAGAGCGCCAGCTTCGACATCACCCAGGTCGATGTCAGCGCCGGACCCTACATCCTCTCGGTCACGGGCAAGGTGCTGGTCGACCCCGGCTTCCTGCGCCTGTGGCAGGAGCAAGAAAACGGCAACAACGGTGACGACAACGGCTCTGCTGCGCCCCTCCCGGAAGGTCTCCAGAAGGGACAACGGCTGACGGTCGAGGAAGTCAAGCTGGAGCAGAAGTGGACGCAGCCGCCGCCACGCTACACCGAGGCGACGCTGGTCAAGGCGCTCGAGGAGAACGGGATCGGACGGCCGTCGACTTATGCCTCGATCCTCGCCACTTTGTCGGTGCGCGACTACGTCAGCAAGGACAAGGGCACCTTCCGTCCCAGCGAGCTCGGTAAGCTGGTAACGCGCCTGCTCACGGGGTCGTTCACCCACATCATCAATGAGGCCTACACCGCGAGCCTGGAGCAGGAGCTCGACCGGGTCGCCGACGGCGCCGAGGACTGGCAACAACTCGTCGCCCGATTCGCCGCTGCGTTTTACAAGGACCTTGAGCGTGCCCGCAGCGAGATGGAGCAGGTCAAGGGACGCGGCGTCGAGACCGAAGAAACATGCCCGGATTGCGGCAAACCGCTGGTCATCAAGTTCGGACGGTACGGGGAGTTCCTGGCCTGCTCGGGGTACCCGGAGTGCCGCTACACGCGCGATCTCGGCGCCGGGCAGGAAAGTGCGGAGCAGGACGACAAAGCGCCGGCGTGCCCCGAGTGCGAAGCGCCGATGGTTGCCAAGCGGTCGCGCTTCGGACCGTTCTGGGCGTGCAGCCGCTACCCGGAGTGTAAGGGGACGCGGCGCATCGACGGCGGGCCCGCGCGCTCGGCGCCGAAGCCGACCGGTGTCGGCTGCCCACGCGAGGGATGCGACGGTGAGATCGTCGAGCGCCGCTCGCGCCGCGGCCGTACCTTCTACGGCTGCAACCGCTACCCAGCCTGCGACTTCACCATGTGGGACCCACCTGTGACGGCGGCCTGTCCAGAGTGCGGCTCGCCGGTGATGGGCCTCAAGGTCACCAAGCGCCGCGGCAGCGAGCACGTGTGCCCGAACCGCGAGTGCGGCCACCGCGAGCCGGCGCCGGAGGTCGGCGGCGCGGGGGGTGCGGAGGGCTCGTGACCCTCGTCGTGGGCGGCGGTCTCGCGGGCTGCGAGGCGGCATGGCAGCTGGCCGAGGTAGGACATCGCGTGGTGCTGGTTGAGATGCGTCCCGTGCGGTCAACGCCCGTCCACCGTAGCGACAGCCTGGCCGAGCTCGTGTGCTCCAACTCCCTGCGCGGCGACGACCCGACCAACGCGGTCGGCCTCCTCAAACGCGAAATGGAAGAGCTCGGCTCGCTGGTGATTCGCGCGGCCCGCAGCTCCGCGGTTCCGGCGGGCGGTGCGCTGGCCGTCGACCGGGACCGCTTTGCAGCGGCGGTTACCGAAGCTGTCGGCGGGCACCCCAACATCACTCTCGAACGCCGCGAGCTCACCGAGATCCCACACGGCCCGGCGATCCTCGCCACCGGCCCTTTGACCTCACCGGCGCTGCATCAGGCGCTGGAGAAGCTGCTCGGTGAGGGCTCGCTGGCGTTCTTCGATGCCGTGGCGCCAATCGTCGCCACCGACTCGCTCGACGCCGGCCGGCTGTTTGCCGCCTCTCGCTACGGCAAGGGCGGCGACGCCGGCTACCTCAATGCGGTCCTCGACCGGGAGCGCTACGAGACTCTCGTGGATGCGCTCCTGGAAGCGGAGAAGGTGCCGTTCCGAGAGTTCGAAGCGGCAGACATAAAGTACTTCGAGGGCTGCTTGCCGATCGAAGTCATGGCCGAGCGGGGTCGGGAGACGCTGCGCTTCGGGCCGATGAAGCCGGTCGGCCTGACCGACCCGGCGACCGGCCACCGCCCGTGGGCTGTCGTGCAGCTGCGCCAGGACGACCTCGCTGCCGAGCACTACAACCTGGTCGGGTTCCAAACCAAGCTGACGCGACCGGAGCAGCAGCGGGTGTTCCGGCTGATCCCGGGTCTCGAGCGGGCGCGGTTCGTGCGCTACGGCATGATCCACCGCAACACCTTCATCAACGCGCCGCTTCACCTCGACCCGTTCCTGCGCCTGCGAGCGAGGCCGGGCATCCGCCTCGCCGGACAGATCACTGGCGTCGAGGGCTACGTCGAGTCGGCGGCCACCGGCTTGCTGGCGGCGCGGTTCCTTTGCGCCGAGCTGGAGGGCCGGGCACCCGCGCCGCCGCCGCCGGACACCGCCCTCGGCGGGCTGGTGCGCCACCTCAGTGCGCGCAGCCCGGCCGGCTTCCAGCCCGCCAACATCTCCTGGGGCTTGATCCGTTCGCCGCTCGAGCTCACCGACATCCGCGACCGCCAAGAGCGGCGCCGGCGCCAGGCGGAGCATGCCCTGGCGGCGATCGGGGAGTGGATGCGGAGGTAGTCACGGAGTGACAGAGTGACCAAGTGACGGAGCCCCCCACCCACCCAAAGAACGAAGCCGGAGCGTCCACCGGAGAATGGTGCGCTCCAGACGGACGTGCCGTCCTTGAGGTTATTCTGAAGCGCCATGACGGGCGATACCTGTTGGGGAATAACCTCAAGGGGGGCAATCTCGGTCCTTGGCGTTGAGAGAACTGGCCCCACGATTGGAGGAGGCGGCTCGAGCAGGCTCCGGCGGGAGCTGTGAAGACGTGAATCCGTTCTCGTGGCAGTGCTCCCGACGGAGACGTGAGACGGGCGGTCGCTTGGCGACCGTCCGGCCGCCGGGACCACGGAGAGTCTTGCCCATATTGCCCGCTCCGTGGCAGGTGACGACGGGCGTCTGCGGAGCAGACGCCCGGTCGCCGGAGTTGCAGAAGATCCCCCTACCCGTCCACCACCACCATTGTCACGTCACCCACGTTGGTGCCGGTGGGGCCGGTGACGAGCGCGTCGCCGGCCGCTTCGAGGGCGCTCGCGGAGTCGTTGTCAGCGAGCGCGGCAAGTGGATCGACGCCAGCGCGGGTGATCCGGGCCGCGGTGCCGGGGTCGACCAGAGCGCCCGCGTTCTCGCTGAGCCCATCGATGCCGTCGGTGCCGCCGGCGAGAAGGACTGCCGGCCGTGCCGAGGTCAGCTGGAAGGCAGCGGCAAGGGCGAGCTCCTGGTTGCGGCCGCCGCGTCCCGAGCCGCGCACGGTGACGGTGGTCTCGCCGCCGAGCACGAGAGCCGTCGGCCGGGGAGGAGCGAGTGCCGTTGCGAGGCCGCCCAGCTGGCGGCCGCGGGCCGATGCCTCGCCAGCCAGAGGTCGTGCCGGCGCCATGACGTCGTAGCCGGCCGCAGCGAGGGCGCCGACCGCGGCATCAACGGCGGTGCGGTTGTTGGCGAGCAGGACGATACGGCTCGACGACATCCACGCCCGGTCCCCGGCTTCGGCGGCGCCGGCCCGCGCGCGCAGGAAGCGGACTACGGGCGCCGGTACGGAGGCGGCAACACCGAACCGCTCGAGAACGGCTGCGGCGTCGGCAGCTGTCGTCGGCGAGGCCACGGTGGGTCCGGAGGCGATGTCGGGCAGGGGGTCGCCGAGGACATCGGAGAGGACGGCCGTGAAGACCTGTGCCGGGAACGCGGCGCGAGCCAGGCCGCCGCCGCCGGCGGCCAGGATCTGGCGGCGCACGGCGTTGACCGCGGTGATCGGCGCGCCGGCGGAGAGCAGAGCGCGGGTTGTTGCGAGGACATCGTCAAGCGCGAGGCCGTGCTCGGGCGCAGCGAGCAGGGCGGAAGCCCCACCCGAGAGCAGGACGAGCAGGAGATCTCCCTCGCGCAAGCTGCCGGCGAGGGCCAGCAGCTCGCGCGCGGCCGCCTCG